>DASSIJ010000001.1:0-3886 GCA_035692045.1 Pseudolabrys sp.
GACCATTACGATGAGCAGGGCTTCGTGCCCTGCTCTTTTTTTGTTCAGCGGCGCGGGCCGGAAATTGCCATCAGCAGGTCGTATGGAATAAGGCCTTGCGAATAGACAACGTATAAAACGCCGAAAATCACTGTGGCGACCAGCGTCGTCCAGCCCAGTTTGCTCCAGACCTTGTGTATCGCCGGCGCGCCTGGATCAGTTCCAGGTGTGATTTCGCCGCTTTCTTCCTGGTTGCGCACGCCCCAGGGCAGCACAGCGAACAGCGTCAACCACCAGATCAGGAAATAGATCGCAATGATGGTGCTGGTTGCCATCTGGCTCAAGCTTGTTCGAGTTCGACCAGCGTGCCGCAAAAATCCTTCGGATGAAGAAACAGAACGGGCTTGCCGTGCGCTCCGATTTTCGGTTCGCCGTCGCCGAGCACACGCGCGCCTTGAGCTCTGAGCGTGTCGCGGGCGGCGCGGATGTCCGGCACTTCGTAGCAGACGTGATGAATGCCGCCGTCGGGATTCTTCTCCAGGAACTTCGCAATGGGCGAGTCTTCGCCGAGCGGCTCCAGCAATTCGATCTTCGTGTTGGGAAGTGTGATGAACACAGTCGAGACCCCATGCTCACGTTGCGGGACCTTCGCCGACACCTCCGCGCCCAAGGTGTCGCGATAGACCTTGGACGCCTTGGCGATATCGCGGACGGCGATGGCGACGTGGTTGAGACGACCGATCATGACTGCCCTCGCATCCGGCAACTCCATCATACCGTCAACACGTGCACGTGGCACATCGGCTTCTTGCCCCAACGCTGGGCCACCGCCGCGCGAACGCCGCGACGCAGCGCTTCGGCAACCGACTCGGGATCGCGCCTCCGCCCACGCGGAAGTGACTCAAACGTCTCGAGGAGAGCATCGTGCACCGCCTCATACATCGAGCCGCCATCGCGATCGCGTTCCGGGATTCCGATCAGATCGAGCGACGGCTCGTCCACCAGCTCGCCTTTGTCGGTGATGGCGATCGCGACAGATACGGCGCCGGCAAAACTCAACCGTCTCCGGTCCGCAACGGTGCGGACGTCGGCTTCGACCAGCAGCATTCCGTCCTTGTAGATTCGTCCGGCCGGAACCTCATCGATCGTCCGGACCTGCGGCGACAGCTGCACCAGATCGCCATTGCGGCACTGCACGACCTCGCGGACACCGCAGCGCCGCGCGAGCAAGGCATGCTCGTGCAGGTGCAGAGCCTCGCCGTGCACAGGAATGAGGACCTTCGGCTTCACCCAGCCAATCAGTTCCTCGAGCTCGGCACGGCGCGGATGCCCCGACACATGCACCAGATGCGTGCGATCAGTGACGACCTCGATGCCCTGCTCGATCAGCAGATTGATGACGCGGCTGACGGCCTTCTCGTTGCCTGGAATCGTGCGGGCGGAATAGATCACCCGGTCTCCGGCGGAAAACGTCACCTCCGGGTGCTGGTCCTCGGCGATGCGCGAAAGCGCGGCCCGCGGCTCTCCCTGGCTACCCGTGCACAGCGCAACGACCTTGCCAGGCGGCAGATAGCCATAGGCATCCATCGGGCGAAAATCCTGTACGCCCTCAAGATATCCAGTCTCGCGTGCGATCTGCACGATGCGTTCCATCGCGCGGCCGATGACGACGACCTCACGATCGGCAGCCCTTGCCGCGTCGGCGACAGTGCGCAGGCGCGCCACGTTGGAGGCAAACGTCGTGACCGCCACGCGCCCGCTCGCGGTCCTGACGAGTTCGGCAATCGTTTTCGCAACGTCGGATTCGGAGGGCGACCGGCCTTCGCGCACCGCGTTGGTGGAATCGCCGACCAGCGCAAGGCACCCTTCCTCGCCGAGCGCACGTAGCTTTTTCTCATCCGTACGATCGCCAAGGATCGGCGTCGGATCGATCTTCCAGTCGCCGGTGTGCAGCACTGTGCCGGCCGGCGTACGGATGATCAGCGCGTTCGATTCCGGAATCGAGTGCGCCATCGTCACCAGCTCAATATCGAACGGCCCCACCTTGAAGCGGCTGCCGAGCGCGACGACATTCACCGGGATTTTCGGTGCGCCCGGCTCGCCCGCACATTTAGCTTCCAACAGCGCAGCCGTGAAGGGCGTGGCATAGATCGGCACCTTGAGCCGCGGCCAGAGGTCGAGCAGAGCGCCAAAATGATCCTCATGGGCGTGGGTGAGCACAAGCCCGGCGAGGTTTTTGCGCTCTTCGACGAGATAACGGATGTCGGGCAGAATCAGATCAACGCCCGGCAGGTTTTCCTCTGCCGCGAACGAGACGCCGAGATCCACTGCGAGCCAGCTTCTGTGCCGCTCATCCCCCACGCCATAGATCGACAGATTCATGCCGATCTCGCCCACCCCGCCGAGCGGTGCAAATACCAGTTGCTGCGGCATGGCCATGGTCAGCGCTCACCGAATCCGAAAACTTCGCCCGCCGTGACCACGGTTATCTTTCCGCCCTGATCGAGCAGCAACCGTCCACCACCATCGAGGCCATCGAAGCGGCCCGATAACTCGCGCTCGGGCAATCGGACCTGCAGCGTTTCACCGAGGCCGGCCGCACGCTTGAGCCAGTCGGTGCGAATTTCGGCGAAACCCTGCCCCCGTTTCCATTGCGCAAGACGCCGCTCCATGGCCGCCGACAGCGCGGCAAACAGCGCATCCGGCACAACGAGCGCGCCCGTGACCGCAAGATCGGTCGCAGGATAATCGGTCTTGTCAGGGTGTGTCGCACAATTGATGCCGATACCGACGGCAACTGCAAAGACCGGTTCGCTTTGCCCTTCGATCAAAATACCTGCAACTTTTGCCTTTTCGATCAGCAGATCATTCGGCCACTTCACTCTCAGCAACGGGCCGAGCTGAGGCGCACACACGGCAACAGCGTCGTGCAGGGCGAGCGCCGTCACAAAGGACAGCTGTGGCGCCTGAGCCGGCGGCGACGGCTCGACCAATAACAGTGTGGCGTAGAGATTGCCCGGTGGAGACACCCATTGGCTGCCACGGCGGCCGCGCCCGGCACTTTGGCTCGCGGCGGTCAACCACAATGGGCCCCGCTCACCGGCACGCGCTAGCGCCAGCGCCTCGGCGTTGGTCGAGCCGAGCGTCTCGTAGGCTATGTGCCGGACCCCCGCCAGGCCCGTGGCTTCGCGGTTCATCTCGTGGCGCGCGCTCTTATCGCGCGCGCATTAAAACAACGATTTCGCTGCAACCGTCGCCGCTCCCAGAAGCGGCGCCGGATAGGCGAAAAACAGGATGTTGGCGAGCCCAGAAACGCCCAGGACCAGACGCAACAGCATCGGCATGCGCTCAAAGCTCCGCACCGGTTCATCGAAATACATGATCTTGACGATTGCCAGATAGTAGTAGGCCCCGACGACACTGGTGAGAACGCCGATCACTGCCAGTGTGAAGAGCCCGGCTTTGATCGCCGCCAGGAACACGTAAAATTTAGCGAAGAAGCCCGCGAGCGGCGGTATTCCGGCGAGCGAGAACAACAGCACGGCCAGGAAAAAGGCCATGGTCGGATGCGTGCGTGACAGGCCGGCCAGATCGCTGATGGTCTCCACCAGTCTGCCGTCGCGCCGCATGCTCAGGATGACCGCGAAAGTGCCGAGGGTCATCGCCACATAGATGCTCATATAGATGAGCACGCCCTGCACGCCCTCCGCCGTGCCGGCAGCAAGCCCGACCAGCGCGTAGCCCATGTGGCCGATCGAGGAATACGCCATCAGTCGCTTGATGTTGCGCTGGCCGATTGCAGCGAAAGACCCGAGCGCCATCGACGCGATCGAAACGAAAACGACGATCTGCTGCCATTCGTGGGTAATGCCTGGAAATGCAACGACGGTCACGCGCGCGAAGATGG
>DASSIJ010000002.1:0-7480 GCA_035692045.1 Pseudolabrys sp.
GATTGTGGCCGCCGCCGAGAAACTGCTGAAAGCCGAAAGCTCTCAGCCATTGCAAGGCAGACGTGTTCTGGTCACGTCCGGTCCAACGCACGAACCGATCGATCCGGTGCGCTATATCGCCAACCGATCGTCCGGCAAGCAAGGTCATGCCATCGCCGCGGCCGCTGCGGCTGCCGGCGCCGATGTCACGCTCGTGAGCGGCCCGGTCAACGTCCCCGATCCGCCAGGCGTCAAGGTCATCAAAGTTGAAACAGCGCGGGACATGCTCATGTCCGTCGAGCATGCATTGCCGGTCGATATTGCGATCTTTGCGGCCGCCGTCGCCGATTGGCGCGTTGCCAACGCGGGAGAACAGAAGCTCAAGAAGCAAGCAGGCAAAACAACACCGGAACTCTCGCTTGTCGAGAATCCCGATATTCTCGCGACGATCGCCAGACGAAAAACTCAGCGGCCGAAGCTCGTGATCGGCTTCGCCGCCGAAACCGAGAATGTCCTCGCGAATGCAAAGGCTAAACTCGCAAAAAAGGGCTGTGACTGGATTCTGGCGAACGACGTTTCCACGCAGTCGGGCGTCATGGGTGGTGATCGTAACAGCATCACGCTCGTCCAGGCGTCCGGCGTCGAAACCTGGCCGACGCAGGGTAAAGACGAAGTGGCTGCCATGCTGGTCGCGCGCATCGCCGACGCAATTACGAAATAGCATCGGACCACCGAATTACGCACAGGACGAGGTTCTCGATTCGTCGCACTGCGGCTAGGCTGCCCTTCGGGCAACGGTCGAAAGAGCAGTGCGATGGCAGCAAACCTCCGGCTGAAGACGGTCGCGGACGAAGCCTCGGTCGAGGTCCTGGTCCAACGCCTGCCTCACTACGAAGACCTGCCGCTCCCGTCCTATCAGAGCGCGTCAGCCGCCGGGCTCGATCTGCTCGCTGCTGTCCCGTCGACTGCGCCAGTCACAATCGCGCCGGGGGCCCGGGCGCTCGTCCCAACCGGGATCGCAATCGCTCTTGCCGGCGGATATGAAGCGCAGGTGCGGCCACGTTCGGGCCTCGCGGCGCTCCATGGGCTCACCGTCCTCAACGCGCCCGGTACGATCGACGCCGATTACCGGGGGGAGATCCAGGTCCTGCTGATAAATCTTGGGGAGAAACCGGTGACGGTCACGAGAGGAATGCGCATCGCGCAAATGGTGATCGCGCCCGTTTTGCGCGCAAACATATTGGAAGTCGCATCTCTCGACCAAACCACACGCGGGAGCGGTGGATTTGGCTCAACCGGAAGTTGATTCCGGGCCTCCACCATTTGTAGCTAGACGGCTTAATCTGGCGTAGCATAGTACCACTCACCTACGTTGCTACCGTGAGTGGTGCGCTAATGTCTCTGGTCTCCCGTAAGGGCGTACTCGCCATCGCTGCCGTCATCGACGTCGCGCTCAACGCCAGCTCGCGGCCGGTATCGGCGAAGGCATTGGCTGCCCGTCACCGGCTACCGCCGCGCCACCTCGAGCCGGTCCTGCAAGCTCTGGTACGGGACGGCATCCTCAAAGGCATCCGGGGCCCGCACGGCGGCTATGAGCTCGCTCGCGAGCGAACCCGCATTTCGGCTGACGACATTTTGCGCGCGGCGACGACCGCCGAGGACGACCAGCCGCTACCACTCGCGGATTCCACGCTGGTCGACGACGTCGTACGGCCAGCGCTGGCCGAGACGGAGCGGACGGTTTCTGTCGCTCTGGGACGCATCAACGTTGACGACATGATCAGGTGCGCCGAAGCACAGAAATAGCCGAAAACACATGCCGGCGTGACCGGCGTTCACGGTCTGGACTCTTTCGGCATGATTCACCTTGGGGGTAAAGTCGATCGATTCGCGGGAACGGCGTGGCGGACGCCGCCTGCATCCCTGGGGCAAGCCTGAATGCCGGAGACAATCCGGACGGCGAACGAGAGGCTGCGTTCTCGTCCGTGGCGAAACGGATTCCTCGCCGCATGCGTGATCGCAAATCTTCTGATCGTGCCCGGCGCAGCCGTTCACGCCGAAGTCCGCGTTGGCGCGGCGGCGATCGAGGCCCTGCAGCGCGCTACGGCGGCGCTTCGCGGACAAGAAATCACCCTCTTGACGCTCGTTCTTGCCTTGCTGGGTTTGGGCCTGTTCACGAGCGTCGTCCTGCTGCGGCTGCGTCGCGCTGCCGATCACGTCGAAACCAGCGCGCGCGACGAAATCGGTTCATTGCAGGCGGACGTCGATCGCCTCAAGGCGTTGTTGCTGTCGGAGCCGCAGATTTTGGTGACCTGGGCGGCGAACACCGAGCATCCGGAAATACTCGGCGACGTCGCCATGGTGGCGCCCGCCAATGCCCCCGAACGCGTGCTTGCGTTCGGCACCTGGCTTGAGGCGATAGCTGCACGCCGCATCGAACAGGCGGTGGACGATTTACGTCATGACGGCCGCGGTTTCACATTGGCGTTCACCACCCGCGACGGGCGTCCAATAGAAGCAGAAGGCCGTGCCGTTGGAGGACGGGCCGTGCTGCGGCTCCGCGATGTGAGCGGGATTGAGCAAGAACTGCTCGATCTGGCTGCCCGGCACGATCAGCTGTTGAACGATGTCGAAACCATGAAGGCGCTGTTCCAATCTCTCATGGCGCCGGTTTGGGTGCGCGACGATGCCGGCCAACTCGTCTTCGTCAATTCGGCCTACGCGCGCGCGGTGGAAGCAGAGAGCACGACTGATGCAGTAGCGCGTCAGCTGGAACTGCTCGACCAGCCGGCCCGCGCGGACGTCGCACGCGCGCGCCTTGCAGGCGGAACATTCGGAGGCCGAGTGCCGGCGATCGTGGCCGGCGAACGCCGTATTTTCGAGGTCGTTGATGCACCGGGCGGCGCCGGCAGCTCGGGCATAGCGATCGATCGCACCGAGATGGAAACCATGCGCATCGAACTCGCGCGCATGATCGAGGCCCATCGCCGCGTGCTCGATCAGCTGGCAACCGGCGTCGCCATCTTCAATGTCGACCGCAAACTGACTTTCTACAACGCCGCGTTCCGCTCGCTGTTCGAATTCGACGCCGGGTTTCTCGACCAGACCCCCACAGATGCGGCGGTGCTCGATACGTTACGCAGCAAACGCAAGTTGCCGGAGGAGCAGGATTTCCGGCAGTGGAAACAACAGCTGTATGAGGCGTACCGCGCGGTCGAACCGAAGGAGCATATGTGGCACTTGCCCGACGGTCGTACGTTGCGCGTGGTCACCACGCCCAATCCTGAGGGCGGCGTCACGTATCTCTACGATGACGTTACCGAACGTCTGGACATGTACCGCCGCTACGATGCGCTCATCAAAGTGCAGAGCGAAACGCTCGACCATCTGGCCGAAGCTGTCGCCGTGTTCGGCAGCGATGGCCGCGTCCGGCTGCACAATCCGGCGTTCCAGCGGATGTGGAAATTGTCCCACGATGCGCTGAACCAGCATCCCCATGCCGAAGCGGTGACCGCGTGGTGCCAGGCATTGCACGATGAAAATGCGGTTTGGCGGAATTTGCGTGCGTCAGTGACCGCCATCGATAATCGGGAGCCGATCACTGCGCGTATCGAGCGGCGTGATGGTGCCGTGCTCGACCTGACCACCATGCCCCTGCCTGACGGCGCCACCCTGGTCACGTTCCAGGACAGGACCGACACCGTGAATGTCGAGCGCGCGCTGCGTGAGCGCAATGAGGCACTCGAAGCCGCCGACTCGATCAAGATCGATTTCGTGCATCACGTGTCGTATGAACTGCGTTCACCCCTCACCAACATTATCGGCTTTGCGAATTTGCTTGGAGATCCGGCGTTTGGTTCGCTGACGCAAAAACAGGACGAATATCTCGGCTACATCACTGCCTCGACGAATGCACTGCTGGCACTCATCAATAATATTCTCGACCTCGCCACCATCGACGCCGGCGCCATGACGCTGAATCTGGGTGATGTCGACATCCGCGCCAGCATGGAAGCCGCAGCGGAAGGGGTCCAGGATCGACTGGTCAAGAATCGCATCAGGCTCGACATCCGGACCTCCGCCGCCATAGGCAGCTTTACCGCCGACGAGCGGCGCTTGCGGCAGATTTTGTTCAATTTACTTTCCAACGCCGTCGGTTTCTCGCCGGCCGGGGAAACGGTCACGCTGCTGGCTGAGCGGCATCCGGATGCCGTGATTTTCACTGTCAACGATCACGGGCCGGGAATCCCGCCGGAGACGAAGGACAAGGTATTCGACTGGTTTGAAACCGATTCCATGGGCTCGCAGCACCGCGGTCCGGGTCTCGGGCTCTCGCTGGTGCGCTCCTTCGTCGAGTTGCACGGCGGAACGGTGACGATCGACTCGGCTCCCGGTCAAGGCACAACGGTAACTTGCGTATTTCCGGTCGAGCACGTTGCAAAGCAGACGGCGGCGTAAAACATCAGCTTTATCCGCTGGTATTTGCGTTTGCGGATTCTGGCGTGGGACTACGTCATCCGTTTATAAGACAACAGATATACAGCGGATGATTCGATGCGTCCCACCAGCTCCGGCGACTACAGCTTTACGGCAGCGATAGCCGACGAAGGCGCCACATATTCGCTGATGACGGATGTCGCCGCCGTCATTGAACCAGGCGATGTCATTACGTTGTCCGGTGACCTCGGTGCCGGCAAGACGACATTCGCCAGGGCCCTTATCCGCTATCTCGCCGGCGATGAGACGGTCGAAGTCCCCAGCCCCACGTTCACGCTGACGCAAAGCTACGCGTTGCCGCGCTTCACCGTTGTTCACGCTGATCTCTACCGCCTCGCAGGATCAGCTGAGTTGACGGAACTCGGCTTCGATGATGCCCCGGAGGGTGCCGTCACCCTTGTGGAATGGCCGGATCGTGCCAACGGGTTCCTGCCGGCCGACCGGCTCGACATCGGTTTGACGCTGGAGCCGCAGAATGGACCGGGTGCGCGCAATGTGCGCATCACCGGTTACGGCCGTTTTGCGCCGCGGGCAGAACGCATCCTCGCGATTCGTCGCTTTCTCGAACGCTCCGACTTCGGCCGGGCCGAGCGCCGGCGCATCCAGGGCGACGCCTCGACACGCAGCTACGAGCGGCTCAATCGCGACGGCGCGACATATATCCTGATGAATTCGCCAAGGCGACCGGACGGACCGCCAGTCCGTGGTGGCAAGCCCTATAGCGCCATCGCTCATCTGGCGGAAAACGTGACCCCGTTCATCGCCATGGCGCTTGCCTTGCGTGGACGCGGATTCTCGGCACCGGCCATCTTCGCTGCTGACCGCGAAGCCGGACTGCTGCTGATTGAGGATCTCGGTGACGAACTCGTCGTCGATGGCGACCCGCCGGCACCAATCGAATCGCGCTACGAGATGGCGACCGACCTGCTCGCCGAATTGCACCAGGACCAATTGCAGGAAGTGCTGCCGGTCGAGCCGGGGGTTAACTACCGGCTGCCCCGATACGATATGGACGCATTTCTGATCGAGGTGGAATTGCTGCTCGACTGGTATCTGCCCAAGCTCGAGACCAGAGTTTCCGACGCCAAGCGTGATACCTACCGCACGCTCTGGCGTGACGCGTTGTTGCCGATGACGAGCGGCGAGCAGACCTGGGTGCTGCGCGATATCCACTCGCCCAATCTTCTCTGGTTGCCTGAGCGCGAAGGCACGGCTCGCGTCGGCCTGCTCGACTTTCAGGATGCGGTGGTTGGCCCGGCGGCCTATGACGTCGCATCACTGTTGCAGGACGCACGCGTGGACATACCGGAAATGATGGAGATCGGCCTGCTTTCGCGATACACGCGCGCGCGACGATCGGCCGATGCTGCCTTCGACGCACCTGCTTTTGCACGCGCCTATGCGACGCTTGCCGCACAGCGCGCGTCGAAGATCCTTGGCATCTTCGCCCGGCTCGAACGGCGCGATCACAAGCCGCAATATTTGCGTCATCTCCCGCGGGTATGGGCATATCTGCAGCGATCGTTGGCGCATCCCGCGCTGGCGCCGCTTGCGGCCTGGTATCGCGTCAACGTGCCGCCATTGAAGGTTTGATGCATGGCCGCATCGTCAACTCAAATCATTCCGCGCCGCGCCATGGTTCTTGCAGCCGGGCTCGGCACGCGTATGCGTCCTCTCACGGATACAATTCCGAAACCGCTGGTGAAGGTCGCGGGCAAGCCGCTCATCGACCATGTGCTGGACCGGCTCGCAGGGACCGGAGTTGAGCGCGCGGTCGTCAATGTTCATCATTTCGCCGACCAGATGCAGCAACACCTGGCACAGCGAACGCATCCGCAGGTCGTCATTTCCGACGAACGCGGGCTGCTGCTCGGTACCGGCGGCGGCGTCAGGAAATCCCTTCCCGAGCTGGGCAGCGCGCCGTTCTTCCACGTCAACTCCGACTCGATCTGGATCGATGGCGTAAAGCCAAATCTCGCACGGCTCGCAGACGTCTTCGATCCTGCCGCAATGGACGCGCTTCTCTTGCTGGCACCCACGGCCGACAGCATCGGCTACTCCGGACGCGGCGATTTCGCGATGGCGCCGGATGGTACGCTGCGCAAGCGCGCCGAGCAGGAAATTGTGCCTTTTGTCTATGCGGGTGCCGCCATCCTGTCGCCCGCGCTTTTCAAAGATACGCCGTCAGGGGAGCTTTCGCTGACGGCGCTCTTCGACCGCGCTGCGCAAACGGGTCGGCTGCACGGTCTCCGGATGGAGGGCGTCTGGATGCATGTGGGCACGCCGGATGCGATCGCGCTGGCGGAAGCCGCGATCAAGGCGAGCGCGGGCTGAATTCTTCTGTATGCTTCGCCGATGGCCGCCGTCCCCAAGGTCTTTAACATCCCCGCGTCAGCGCGCTTCCTCCCGGAGCTGATCGACGCGCTGCGCGGCGGCCGCCTGATCGAAGGCTTCCCGACTTCGCGCGATCCGCTTGAGCTTGCGCGCGCCACGCTCTATCTGCCAACCCGGCGGGCCTGCCGCATGGCACGCGACGCCTTCCTGACAGCGCTCGAGGGACACGCGGCGATCCTGCCACGCATCGTTGCACTCGGCGATCTGGACGAAGACGAGATCATTTTCGCGGACGCTGCGACTGCTGAGCTCGCCGAAGACACCCTGGCGCTCCCGCCTGCGATCAAACCGCTGGACCGGCGGCTTCTGCTCGCGCAACTGATCGTGCGCTGGGCCGCCGCAATCCGCCCCGAACAAGGCGCACCGCTGATTGCCAACACGCCGGCCGCCGCGCTTGCGCTTGCCGACGATCTCGCCCGGCTGATCGACGACGTCATTACGCGCAAGGTGGACTGGCAGCGACTTGATAGCCTGGTGCCGGACCAGTTCGACACGTATTGGCAGTACACACTCGATTTCCTCAAGATCGCGCGCAGCTATTGGCCGGAACGCCTCAGCGAAAACGGAGAGATTGACGCCGCCGCGCGGCGCGACCTCCTCATCGAGGCCG
>DASSIJ010000003.1:0-34297 GCA_035692045.1 Pseudolabrys sp.
CGTCATCTGATCAACGCTTGGGACTTCCTCGACGCTGGCATTCGGCGCCGTGCGGCGCGCGCTGCGCGCGGTCGTTGTGTTGGAGATGGCAACGATCCGGCGTCCTGGCCGATTGACCTCGTCAATGCTTTTGATGGCCGAACCTGCCGGCACCAGGTAAGTGCTTTCGATAAAATAGTACGCCGGACCGAAATCCACGCGTTTCGCCCGCTCGGCATCCTGCGGCATAAACGCGATATCACATTCGCCTTTCGCAACCGCATCCGTGACCTGGCCCGAGTTGTCGTAAATCTGGAGGGCCAGCGGCAGCTTCAGTGCAGCAGCAAAACCGCGAATGAGATCGACCGTAACGCCTTTTACGTCGCCTTTGCCGTCCTTGATTGCAAAAAAAGCGGAAGCCGCAGGCGCGGAGACAACGCCGCCGCGAAGTTTTCCAGTGGGTGCAAGCTGCTTGAGGTCTTCGGGCCTGGTCATGATGCCTGCGTTTAGCACGCGCTCCCGCGGTGGACTACGGTGCCGGGCGGCGCCAATAGACGTGGCGGTCCACACGGTTATTTGTGTGGCTCGTAATCCTGATTGGTGAACGCCGGACGCGTTGGGCGCCTGATAACGATGAAACCATTCTCCGTGCCCTGGTGGCAGGCGTTGCACGCAGCAGTGAGCTTGTCGTAGCCCGCTGTAAAGGCCTTGTAGTCTTTCCCCTCGATCGATTTTTCCAGTGACGCGATCTCTTTGGTGATGACCGCATCGAGCATGTCCGCGAGCGGCAGGTTCTTGAAGGTCGGCACGAAGTCCTGCACGTCGCCCATGATCTCCTTGATCTCGCCGAGCTGGTATTCAGCCAATGCCCAATTGCGCGCTTTGGCGGCAAACCAAAGCTTGTTGTGCTCCATCAAGATGACGTTCATGAACTGCTCCAGACCGGGCACATAGGCTTTGGGCGTATCTTTTCCCTTTTCTTTTGGTGTCTCCTTCGCCGGTGACGGCGTCGGCGCCTGCGCGTTGACGGTGAGCGGCAACAGGAGAGCAGCGAGCACTACGATCATTCGGCTGTACATTGGGAGGCCTCATCAAATGGAGCGCGGCGAAATTTGTGTCATCGCGCCGACCGCGACGCAAGCCACGGAAAGAACATTAGAATATATCTAAGTTGAATGTGGAGACGCTAAGGGCGCTTAAAATTTCTCAACCCACGGCCGCAATTCGATTTCCCACGTCCACGCACTGCGCGGCTGATTTAGGACATGCAGATAGCTTTGCGCGATGGCATCGGGATCGAGCAACGAGTCCGGCTTGTCTGGCATCTCGGTCCGGCGCGTACTGCGGATGCCTCCATCGATCACAAAATGGGCAACGTGAATCCCCTGCGGTGCCAATTCGCGAGCCATGCTCTGCGCCAGGCCGCGCAGCGCGAACTTGCCCATCGCGAATGGCGCCGATTGTGCATAGCCTTTCACACTGGCCGACGCGCCGGTAAAGAGGATCGCACCATGCTTGCGCGGCAACATCCGTCGGACCGCCGCCTGAGCTACGAGGAAACCCCCGAAAGCGGATACCTGAATAGATTTCTCAACCTCGCGCGGATCAAGCTCGGCCATTGGTCCTCGTGCGCGGTAGCTGGCGTTAAACACAACGACGTCAGGCGTTGCCGCGGCGGCGTCAAGATCGACAAAGAGTTTCTCGACGTCGGCGTGTCTCGTGGCATCGCAGACAAAGATTGTTGCTTTGGTTTCACGCGCCAGCGGCTCCAGCTTCTCGACCGTGCGGGCGGCAAGCGCGACTTTCATGCCAATTCTGGCGAAAGCGCGCGCAAGCGAAGCCGATAGACCCGACCCGGCGCCGACGATGAGGGCACTGCTGTAGTTCATCAGTCCTTCGTATCACATTCTGAAAACGCCGAATCGTGTCTCCGGCACCGGCGCATTGAGCGCCGCCGAAAATGCCAGCGCCAGCACCCGGCGCGTTTCCGAAGGCGCAATGATGCCATCGTCCCACAGCCGCGCCGTGGCAAAATATGGATTGCCTTCGATTTCAAATTGGTCGCGCAGCGGCGCCTTGAATTCCTCTTCTTCGACTTCCGACCACTTGCCCCCGCCAGCCTCGACATTGTCGCGTTTGACGGTCGCCAATACACTCGCCGCCTGTTCGCCTCCCATGACCGAGATACGGGCGTTGGGCCAGGTAAACAGAAAACGAGGGCCATAAGCACGCCCGCACATGCCGTAGTTTCCGGCGCCATATGAGCCGCCGATAATCAGTGTGATTTTTGGAACCTGCGCGCAGGCCACTGCCGTCACCATCTTTGCGCCGTCTTTTGCAATACCACCGGCCTCGTAGTCGCGCCCGACCATGAAGCCGACGATATTTTGCAAAAACAGCAGCGGGATGCGGCGCTGGCAGCACAGCTCGATAAAATGCGCGGCCTTGAGAGCGCTTTCGGAAAAAAGAATCCCGTTATTGCCGAGTATGCCGACCGGCATTCCGTGAATGTGAGCGAAGCCCGTAACCAGGGTCGAACCGTAAAGCGCCTTGAATTCATCGAATTCGGATGAATCCACGACGCGGGCAATCACCTCCCGCACGTCATATTGCTTTTTCAGATCGACCGGCACAATTCCATCCAGCTCGTCAGCGTCAAATTCCGGGTCACGGGATTTCATCAACGGAATGTCGACGTTCTTTTTCGTATTCAAATTGGCGACGATACGGCGTGCAATGTGCAAGGCATGATGGTCATCCTGCGCGTAGTGATCGGCAACGCCGGATTTGCGCGCATGCACATCCGCGCCACCCAGCTCTTCCGCGCTCACCACCTCCCCGGTCGCTGCTTTCACCAGCGGCGGCCCGCCGAGAAAGATCGTGCCCTGATTTTTGACGATAATGGTCTCGTCCGACATTGCCGGAACATAGGCGCCACCCGCGGTACACGATCCCATGACGACAGCGACCTGGGGTATGCCCAGCGACGACAGGGTTGCCTGGTTATAGAAGATGCGACCGAAATGCTCTCGATCGGGAAAGACTTCGGTCTGGTGCGGCAAATTGGCGCCGCCGCTGTCCACCAGATAGATGCACGGCAACCGGTTTTCGCGCGCGATCTCCTGGGCGCGCAGATGCTTTTTGACCGTCATCGGAAAATATGTGCCGCCCTTGATGGTGGAATCGTTGCAGACCACCATGCATTCGCGGCCCTCGATCCGGCCGATTCCGGTAATCAGTCCCGCACCGTGAATGGCATCGTCGTACATGCCGTTGGCAGCCAGCGGCGAGAGCTCGAGGAACGGTGAACCCGGATCAATCAGAGTCATCACACGATCACGGGGCAACAGCTTGCCGCGACTCACATGGCGCTCGCGCGAGCGCTCGGAACCGCCCAAAGCCGCTTCGGCGCGACGTGCCCGCAGTTCAGACACAAGCGCACGCATGCGTTCAGCATTAACGCGAAAATCGGCAGCGTTTTTATCAATCGACGACGAAAGAATCGCCAAGGGTGCCTCCCCGCAGAGACAAAGTTGCCTTGATGGAACCGGGAACGCAATGGCGGCGGTTTCAGGTTGCCATTGCGTAACCTGCGGAACGATGGGTCCAGCCAAACGTTGCCTTTCACGAGGTCTCGACATTGTCGGGAAATTCGGGGGCATCCAGAGGAGGAATCCCGTGAGGAAAGCTAAATTGCTGTCGACCGTAGCGTTTGCGTTGCTGTTTGGCGCCGGCGCAGCGTCGGCTCAAGGCATGAGTAAGGATACCCCGGAGCGCGCGCCTGCGGCTCAGCAAAGCGCGCCGGCCGAAAAAGTCGCACCATCGATGAAGAATGGTGAGACCGGCAAGGCCAAAGAGACGACCGGCCAGGCTACGTCGGACAAGTTGGACAAGGCTTCCGACAAGTCCAAGGAGACGACCGGTCAGACGCCGAAATCTGAAAAGTCCGACATGGGTCAACGTACCCCTGGCGGCGCGCCGCAGGAATCGAGCCCTGCAAACGGCGGCGTCAATAACAAGTCGAATACCGACAACAGCCCGGCGGCTTCGCCCTCGACCAAGTCGAGCAGCGAACAGAACCAAACGACCACTGGCCAAGGTACGGCTGGTTCGGCAAAGCTCTCGACCGAACAACGCACCAAAATCAGCACGGTCATCAAGTCGCAGAAGGTGGAGCGCGTAAATCTGAACGTGTCGGTCAGCGTCGGTACCCGCATTCCGACAAACGTGCGCGTCCATACGCTGCCGCAGGAAGTGATCGTGATCTATCCAGAGTGGCGTGGTTATGACTACATTCTCGTGGGTGACCAGATCGTGATTATTAGCCCACGGACACACGAGATCGTCGCAGTTATTGACGCGTAATTTCTCAGGACGATTTCAGGCGGCGGCCGGGTACCATTCCCGGCCGTTTGCCGTTTAACCGTTTGCCATCTCGGCGCCACTTTTGAAAATTTTTTCCTTAAATCGGTGTGGGTTCCCGGAACACCATTCCCCTGCCTCCGTTGTTCCAATTGCCGCACGCCGGCAAATCACCCAGCAAGGAGTCAGATGATGAAGACGTTGACCACAATCACCGCCGTCGCCGCACTGATCGCGGGCATTTCATTCGCCCAGGCACAGGGCACCATGGGCTCACCTCCCTCTGGGAGCGACATGAAGGCCCAGACGATCGGAAATTCACCGTTCTGCATCAACACTTCAGCGAGTGGCAGCCTGAACTGCAAGTATACGAGCATGGCTGCTTGCGAGAAGGACGCGAAGCCTCAGAACCTGAACTGTTCGCCGAACCCGAACAAGAGCACGACCGGCTCCAGGCAGTAAGCCTGTAAGCGCTTCGTCGAAGCCCTCGTGCCGGTCACGCCGGCGCGAGGCTTCGGTAATGTCGGTGTCAATCCTGCCCTGCAAACGCACGGTGGAACGCGACCTCGCGCTCAGACGTTGACCAATCACACTCACAACAGAAAAGGATGAGGACGCAATGAACAAAGATCGCATTGAAGGCAGCGCAGACCAAGTGAAGGGCAAAGTGAAAGAGGTCGCCGGCAAGGTGACAGGTGACACCAAGCTTGAAACTGAAGGCAAGGCACAGAAAATCTCCGGCAAAGTGCAGAATACTATCGGCGGAATGAAGGATGCGGTGAAGGACGCGGTTGAGGATTGACGACTGGCGAACCGCGTATTGCTGCGGAAACCCGGCGCTCGCGCCGGGTTTTTCGTTTTCGGTGCTTCACCTCGTTGGCGCGCGCTACTAGGCTTGGCGCTCCCAGACTGCGGAGGTGGCAATGGAAGTCCGACCCGACAACTACAAGGACCTGAAGCTCAAGCTGGACGGCATCGTGCCACCCGGTAATGGCTTTCACCGCAATCTATTGTTCGATGCGCTTTACAGCTCGCTGCCACGCGACCCGCAGGTGAAAGTGCAGATCTATAACGCGGAGATTGTGCCCGGTGGCTATACCAATTGGCATTGTCACAATGGCGCGGCGTTTTTCGTGGCGCTGCAGGGGCTGTTCGAGGCGCATTTTCAGGAAGGCGTTTTGGTAAAGGCGAAGGCTGGTGAGTGCTATTCCGAGCCGATTGCAAAATTCCACCGAGGGCACAATCCACATCCTGAACTGCCCTATACCTGTATCGGCGTGTGTTTCACCGCGCCGGATCGCGACCACGTGACCAATTCGATCGAGCGGCCCTGGTAATCATCGTTTCAGCCGGAGAACCGGCCCATATTTTGCTTCCCCATTGCGGTCACGAGAAACAGGGCAATGTCCCGCCGATCAGAGGTGAGCGCCGGCATACTCGTCTTCCGCCGCAAGCCGCGGCTTGAACTGTTGCTCGCTCACCCTGGTGGCCCCTATTGGCGCAACAAAGATGACGGCGCCTGGTCGATTCCGAAGGGTAACGTCGAGTCCGGCGATTTGCTTGCCTGCGCAAAACGCGAATTCAATGAGGAGACGGGCCTCGTTGCAGCCGGACAGTTCGCCGCGCTGTCGCCGCTCCGGCAAAAGAGCGGCAAGACCGTGCATGCTTTTGCGCTCGAGGCCGATTTCGATCTCGCCGCTTTTTCCAGCAATGCGTTCGAAATGGAATGGCCGCCCCGTTCAGGCCAGCAGCAAAGTTTTCCTGAGATTGACCGTATTGCCTATTTCAGTCTTTCCACCGCCCGCAGAAAAATCCTGGCGGGCCAGCGTCCCTTTATTGAGGAACTGGTCGCGCGGCTTCAAGCCTAAACCCGCAGTACCGTCGGCCAATCGACTTCGTCTTCGGCAAGCACCCAGGTTTCCTTGAGAGCAGCGGCATGCCATTCGCGCCACGCCGGCAGCGCCATTACAGCATCCATGTAGGTTTTTGTCGTGGCGGCCACATCGACGCCGTAAGTGTGCAGGCGAGCCACCACGGGCGCGTACATGGCATCGGCCGCGCCGAAGCCGCCAAACAAAAACGGCCCGCCACTTTTGCTGCCGTACCGCGTGCGGCATTCGGACCACATCAATTCGATGCGTTGCACATTCGCGGACACCTCAGGTGTCAGTTCGCGCTTGATCACGGGCCGCCACATGTTCATCGGCATATGCCTGCGCAGGGGCACAAAACCCGCATGCATCTCATTGGATACGACGCGCGCAAACGCGCGCGCCGCACCGTCCGCCGGCCATAGCCCGGCATTCGGGAATTTCTCGGCCAGATATTCGAGAATCGCCAACGATTCCCATACATGTACGTCGCCGTCGATCAGCACAGGCACCTTGCCCGTACCGGACACCGATCCGACGACCTGCTTGAAATTGGGCGCGTCGAGCGAAATCACCGTCTCTTCGAACGGAATCTTCGTCGCTTTCATGGCGATCCAGGGCCGCATCGACCACGAGGAATAGTTCTTGTTACCAACAATCAGTTTCAGCGCCATCACGCCTTGTCCTGCTGATACGCCTCGACAGAGCCGCCGGCTTTCTTCCACGCACCAAACCCACCCTGGATATGCGCAACAGGCTTAAGCCCCATGTTTTGGGCAGTTTGCGCGGCCAATGCGGACCGCAAACCTCCGGCACAAAAGAACACGAACTTCTTGTCCTGAGCGAATACCGGCTTGTGATACGGGCTTTGCGGATCAATCCAGAATTCGAGCATGCCTCTCGGACAATGGAAGGCGCCCGGCACCCTGCCGTCGCGCTGCAATTCGCGAATGTCGCGGATGTCGACCAGGACGATATCATTGCGGCCTGCGAGCTTGACGGCCTGCTCTATCGGCACCGTCTCGATCTCGCGCTCGGCGGCCTCGCACAAGGCCTTGTATCCGGTCGTAATGGTTTGCGGCATTGGCCTGTCTCCTGGAACGCGCATGCTGGCGGGTTGAAGGTCGCGATGCAAGCAGGCACCATCGGCTACGCGGAGCAAATGCCAGCCCAATGAGAGCCCTCTCTTTGCCTGATCTGGCCGCCCTGGTCTGGTTCCTCGGGGCCTGGACTGCGTATTCGATCGTGATCGAGAGAAGCGCGAAAGGCCGCACGAGCCTCAATGCGCTTATGAATAGCTATCGGGACGAATGGATGGAGCGCCTGCTCGCGCGCGACATGCGCATGGTCGATGCGCAGGTGACTGCAGCATTACAAAATGGCACGGCATTCTTTGCGTCCACCAGCCTGATCGCTATCGGCGGCGCGCTGACGCTGCTGCGCTCAAGCGATGAGGTCATGAGCGTCATGTCGCTGCTGCCGTTCGGCGCCGCGCCTTCGCGTGGACTTTGGGATTTGAAGATGATGGGCCTGACGATCATCTTCGTCTATGCGTTCTTTAAATTTGCCTGGTCTTACCGGCTTTTCAATTATTTCGCCATCATGGTCGGAGCCGCGCCGCCGCCTGAGGAGAAAGATACTCCCGAAGCGCAACTTTTTGCGCATCGAGCAGCGCGACTTTGCAACGACGCCGGCCGTCATTTCAATCGCGGCCAGCGTGCGTTTTTCTTCGCGCTTGGTTATCTGGGCTGGTTTCTGGGCCCGGTGCCTTTCGCGCTGTCGACCGCTGGCGTCGTGTTCGTGATGTGGCAGAGGCAGTTCGCGTCAGATGCCCGCGAGGCGTTCGAAACGAACGCCGACGACGCAACGGGACGCAAAAACGACGGTAACCTCAAGCCACCCCCATCAAGACGGCGATAGCCGCTACGATCAGGACTGCCAAAGAGGCAGCGACCACGGTCACGAGTTGTTCGCGCCGATCGCGATGCGCGCCAATCTCCTGACCGTCGGCCGTCTCCGGCGCAGTTGGGTGGAAATTGAGTGACATGGGCGCCCCCCTTGAAAAAGGCATCGTTTCGATGGTGCGCGAGCACGCCTACGCGAACTCGGGCGCACGAATCGCCCTGATCGAAAAGATTATCACTATTTCGCCGCGCGGCCGATTCCGCGGACAAGGGGTGCCGCTCAAGTCGCAGCCAAATCCGTTAGCCGCAGTTGGACCCGCTCCTCGCCCTGCCACCGATCGAGCGCAATTTGGCCGGCCGCATGCAGGACACGGCCGCGGTTTTCCAAGAGCGCCTTGCCCAGCGTCTGCCCGGCGGCACGGAAGGCAATCGCGTTCACGAATTTCCCGTCGCCGGATCGAAGGCGTGCGCGAATATGATTTTCACCGACGGGATCGGCGTAGACCAGCGTATGCGCGGGCAGCGCCAGCAGCGGTTCCGGATTGCCTGCTCCATAGGGTCCGGCGCGAGACAACAGACCCGCGAGCGCCGCATTGAATCCACCGGCACTCACCGCCCCGTCGATCAACAAGGCCCTTTCGCGTCGTGCCGCCTCGACCGGTGCTGCCAGCGTATCTTCGAGGAAACCGCGGAAGGCGCCGAGTGCGTCCTTCTTGAGCGTGACGCCCGCGGCCATGGCATGACCGCCGCCCTTGAGCAAAAGTCCCTCCTGCACCGCGCGTCGCACCGTGCGGCCGAGATCGACGCCGGTGATCGAGCGCCCGGAGCCCGTGCCCGTGCCGCCGGGCTCCAATGCGATCGCAAAGGCGGGACGGCCATAGCGCTCCTTCAGGCGCGCCGCGACCAAGCCGACGACGCCCGGGTGCCAGCCTTCCGCCGCGGTGACGACCACAGCGCCCTTCTCTTCCAATCCAAGCGCAGCGAGCGCCTCGGCTTCAGCTTGCGCTAACGTCGCCTGCTCGATCTGCTGGCGTTCGCGATTGAGCCGGTCGAGTTCGGCGGCAATGCGAGCCGCTTCGCTCGGGTCCTCCTCCATAAGGAGGCGCACGCCGAGATCAGCGCGGCCAATGCGACCGCCGGCGTTGATGCGCGGACCGAGGAGAAATCCGAGATGCCAGGGTTCCGGCGGGCCACTGAGGCGGGCGACGTCCATAAGCGCGGTGGCACCGACATGCTCGCGCCACCTGAGCGCGACGAGCCCTTTCGCGACGAAGGCCCGGTTGAGGCCGTGCAAAGGGACCACATCGGCGACGGTGCCGAGCGCAACAAGATGCAAAAGCGAGCGCAGATCTGGCTCAGCGCGGACATCACTCCAGAAACCGCGTCGCCGCAATTCGCGCGTGACCGCGACCACCGTCAGAAACACCAACCCGACGGCAGCAAGATGCCCGAGGCCGGAGAGATCATCGGCACGATTCGGATCGACGATGGCTACGGCTTCCGGAAGTTTTTCATCGGCCTGGTGATGATCAATGACGATGGCATCAAGCCCAAGCCTTCTCGCTTCGGCGAGCGGTTCGAGGCTGGTAACACCACAATCGACCGTGATCAGCAGCTTTGCGCCGCGTTCGGCGAAAGAACGGATGGCGTCCACATTCGGTCCGTAACCTTCGAAAATACGGTCCGGGATGTGAATGATCGGATCGAGCCCGCAGTGGCGCAGATACCGGCCGAGCAACGCCGAGGCTGTGGCACCGTCGACGTCATAGTCACCAAAAATCGCCATGCTTTCGCCCCGGATAACAGCGTCGGCGATCCGTGACGACGCTGCCTCCATAGCGGTCACGGTGTGCGGGTCCGGCATCAGCCGCTTGATCGTGGGGTCGAGAAAGCTTTCGACTTGATCGACATCCACGTTTCGGCCAGCCAGAACCCGCGCGAGCAATTCATCGAGGCCATAGCGTTGGGCGATGGCCAGTGCCTGCGCGGATCCACGTTCGTCCAGACGGTCGCGCCACGCCCGGCCAGTCAAGGACTGTTCGACGCCGAGGAAGTAGCGGTCACGCGCATTGAGCTGAAGTGCTGGCAGTGCCATCGCTGTGCCATCAAGCGGGATAGGATTGCCCCGTCAGGAATCGGTTGTCGGAAGCCCCATATAGTGGCGAAGGCTGGCCTCGCATACCAGCCGCTTCAGGCTGCAACTTCGGCGTGGATACGCAACAACTCCGGGATCGTCGCGGGGTCGCGCCGGCCAAAGCCGCATTCTGTCGCGATCGAAAAGCGATTGGCGTGCCGTTCAGCGGTCGCCAGGCGGCGGCGCGTGCCTGTAACACCGTCGGTGTAGTGCACCAGGCCAAGGCTTAACTCGGTTTCCGGTCTGAGCCGCAGCCCGGCCAGCGGCGCAAAATAGGCATCGTCGCTCCGATCACGCGGCACCGGCATGTGGATAAGTTCGACCGAACGCCCGACATCCGCACAAAGCCGGTTGGCCACATCGACCATATCGCCCATGTCGGCCGGTTCCACCACATGCTTGTGGTTGGAATCGCCATAACAAAAGTGAAACAGAAGCTCGATGTCGCCGGGCACGTGATTGGCAAGCGCCGTCAGAATGCGTGAGAACGAAGCCAGCATGTCCGCGCGTGTCTTGCCATAGGCATTAGGCTCGCCGCGCTGAAGGCGCGCAAAAACGGCCGAGGCGACATCGAATTGAATGGCGATTTGATCGTGCGGCAATACTGCCGCGATCTTGTCAATCTCCCGCTTGAGCGCCTCATTGTAGATTGGATCAAGCGGCTGATGCAGATCGTCCTGCAGGAACAGCCAAATGACCGAGTGCGCGGGTACAAGGTCGATCTGGAACCGCACGTGCTTTGGAATCACACCTTGCGACCTTAGTGCAGCGAATTCGGCATAGGACGCTTTGGCAATGTCGGCGTAGAAAAGATTGTCGAACTGCACGTCATCCACCGTCTTGCCTGCCCGCAACTTATAGCGAACGCGCGCCGTCCCGGTGGCGTGGACACGAAATAGTTCGTCAGATTTTTCCAATGCCGGATTTTCGGCGAATGCCGGCTCGAGCCAGGTGATCCAGTCGGAGCGTTCTCCGGTTTCACCATCGGGCATGCGCTTGAGGCATTGCCCCAACACGCCGCTCACCGTCGTAAAGACCTCGCGCGCGTCGCGAAACGGCATGCTGCCCACGAGATGAACATGATGCATTGCAGATTCAGTCGAGGTGAAATTTATCGAACTGCCGGTGCTCGGCCACTACCCTGCGCACCGTTCCGGTCACCGAGCGCATGACGACCGTTTCGGTCTCTATTACGTCCTTGCCGAATTTCACCCCGCTCAACATGGCGCCGCTTGTGACGCCGGTGGCGGCGAAGAGGCAATCGCCTTTCACCATGTCCTCGATCTCATATTTTCGCTTCGGATCCTTGATCCCCATCTTCAGCGTGCGCTCGCGCAGTTGTTCGGTATCGATGATGAGTCGCGTCTGCATCTGGCCGCCGATGCAGCGCAGGGCCGCCGCCGCCAGTACGCCCTCGGGTGCTCCACCGATGCCCAGATAGATGTCGATGCCGGTCTTCAGTTCCGCGCAATGGATCACGCCGGCGACGTCGCCGTCGGTGATCAGGCTCACCGCAGCACCAGTCTTTCGTATCGCTGCGACTATGTCGGCATGACGCGGGCGGTCGAGGAGTATGGCGGTTATTTCCGAGGCCTTAACGCCCTTTGCCTTCGCCAGACGCATGATGTTTTCGTCCGCTGGAGCATCGAGGTCGATGGTGCCCTTCGGATAGCCGGGGCCAATGGCGATCTTCTGCATGTAGCAATCGGGCGCGTGCAACAAGGTGCCGCCGTCAGCCATAGCAATGGTGGCAATCGCGCCCGGCATGTTCTTGGCGCAGAGTGTTGTGCCTTCCAGTGGATCAACCGCGATGTCGACCTTCGGCCCGTTTCTCGTGCCGACTTTTTCGCCGATGAAGAGCATCGGCGCTTCGTCGATCTCGCCCTCCCCAATAACGACCGTTCCGTCGATGGGCAGCTTGTTGAGCTCCCGTCGCATGGCGTCGACCGCCGCCTGATCGGAGGCCTTGTCCTTGCCGTGCCCGCGCAAGCGTGCGGATGACACCGCTGCGCGCTCGGTGACACGCACGATCTCGAGCGTGAGAATGCGCTCCAGCAACAACTCCGGCTGGACGGTAATACTCGGCATTTGACGCTCCCCTCGCAAACGCAGGCCTTGCTATGCCGGCCAATCAGTTCTTTTCGATCCGGATGACTTGTGGCCGGCCAGAGATCACCCTATCGCGCCCCACCGCCGCAAGAGCCTTTCGCACCGCATCCTCGCTTGTCGCATAAGTAATGAGAATAACGGGGACGGAACCGGCCTTGGTGTCTCTCCCCAAATGTGCCGAATCGTGACGTTGCACAATCGATTCCAGTGAAATTTCCTGCTCGGCAAGCCTTGTGGCAATGGTTGCCGCGGTTCCCGGCTTGTCGCGCGCGACCAGCCGAATATAGTAGCCACCTTCGTGCCGTTGCATCGGTGCCTTTCGCACGCTGGTGAGCCGCGCCGTGGGCCTACCAAAGGGCGCGGTGCGCACACCGCGCGCGATATCGCCAATATCGGAAAGGACCGCGGACGCAGTCGCCGCTCCGCCCGCGCCGGGCCCAACCAGGGTCAGTGGATTGATATCCGCGGCATCGACCGTCACGGCGTTGGTCACACCCATGACCTGAGCGATTGCAGAGTCCTTGCGAACCATCGTCGGATGCACACGCTGTTCGATGCCCTTCGGGGTCTTCACCGCGACACCCAGGAGCTTCACGCGATAGCCGAGTTCGTCCGCCGCGTGCAGATCGGCTGGCGTGATCGATGAAATGCCTTCCACATAGATCGCGCTCTGGTCGACCTTGGTGCCGAATGCAAGGCTCGCCAGGATGGCGAGTTTCTGCGCGGTATCATGACCTTCAATGTCGAAACTGGGATCAGCCTCCGCATAGCCAAGCCGCTGAGCCTCCTTCAGGCATTCGGCGAAGGGCATCTTGTCCTGCTCCATCCGGGTCAGGATGTAATTGCAGGTGCCGTTGAGAATGCCATAAATGCGCTCGAACGAATTACCGGCCATACCTTCTCGCAGAGTCTTGACGATCGGAATGGCGCCGCCCACTGCGGCTTCGAAATTGAGCGCAACGTGTTTGCTTTCGGCAATCGCCGCAAGCTTGACGCCGTGGCTGGCGAGCAATGCTTTGTTGGCGGTCACCACCGATTTGCGGGATGCCAGCGCCGCCTCGGCCGCGCTCTTGGCTGGGTGGCCGGCACCGCCAATCAGCTCAACGAAGACATCAATGCCGGGGTCGCGAGCGAGCGCCACAGGATCGGCGAACCAATTCATCTTCTTGAGATCGACGCCGCGATCTTTCGTACGCGAGCGGGCACAAACCGCAACGACCTCGATGACGCGGCCACAGCGCGCGGCCAACGCCTCACGCTGGCGGGCAATCTGGGCAACCAGGGCGGCACCGACCGTCCCCAATCCGGCGACACCAACTTTCAGCGGTTGAGGGCGCATGACCTTTGTCCGAGTACCGGTTTCCGTCCCCGACCGGAGTCGAGGACATGCTTTTCGGGATCATGCGCTCGGGCTGCAGCCATCACGCGTGCTTGCCCGTGTTCAGCGCCGCGTTGCGAGCGGGACAACGTTGTGGAGTTGCTCCGGCGCGTGCTCGAGAAAGCGGCGCACATTGCGTGCAGCCTGACGAATCCGCTGCTCGTTTTCCACCAGCGCGATGCGTACGAAGCCCTCGCCGTATTCGCCGAAACCGATACCCGGCGAGACGGCAATATCGGCCTTTTCCACCAGCAGTTTGGAAAAATCCACGCTTCCGAGCGTCTTGAACGGTTCGGGGATTGGCGCCCATGCGAACATCGACGCGCGCGGCGACGGCACATGCCAGCCGGCACGGCCAAAACTTTCCACCAGCACGTCACGCCGGCGCTTATAGCAGGCGCGCATCTCCTTGATGCAGTCCTCAGGCCCATTGAGCGCGGCCGTCGCCGCCACTTGCACCGGAGTGAAGGCCCCGTAGTCGAGATACGATTTCACCCGCCCAAGCGCCGCTATGATGCGCTCATTGCCGACGGCAAATCCAATTCGCCAGCCGGGCATGGAGAAGGTCTTCGACATCGAGGTGAATTCGACAGCGATGTCGTTCGCACCTGGCACCTGCAGAAGTGATGGCGGTGGATGGTCGTCGAAATAGACTTCCGCATAGGCAAGATCGGACAGCACCAGAATTTCGTGCTTCTTCGCGAAAGCGATGAGATCCTTGTAGAAGTCCAGCGTCGCCACATAGGCGGTCGGATTGGCCGGATAACAGACCACGACCGCTGTCGGCTTCGGAATCGAATGCACGATCGCGCGTTCGAGCGTATGGAAAAAATTTGGCGTCGGTTCAGACGGCACCGAACGGATGGCGCCGCCTGCCATCAGAAAGCCGAATGCGTGAATCGGGTAGCTTGGGTTCGGCACCAGCACGACATCGCCAGGCGCGGTGATAGCTTGCGCCACATTCGCAAAGCCTTCTTTGGAGCCGAGTGTGGTGACGATCTGCGTGTCGGGGTTGAGCTTCACGCCGAAGCGGCGCTCGTAATAGGCCGCCTGGGCGCGACGCAGTCCGGGAATGCCGCGCGAGGAGGAGTAGCGATCCGTGCGCGGCTTGCCCAAAGTGTCTTTGAGCTTTTCGATCACATGCGGGGGCGCAGGCAAATCGGGATTGCCCATGCCGAGATCGATGATGTCCGCTCCCGCGTTGCGGGCGTTCGCCTTGGCCTTATTTACCTCTTCAAACACATACGGCGGCAAACGGCGAATGCGGTAGAACTCTTCCATCGGCTTAAACCCTGAAGGCTTCTTTCTGCTTGCGCATGATCTTACCCGAAATCCGGTTTCCATTTTTCGGGATCATGTGCCGACTGCCCTGTCCAGCCCGCAGATGCTACCCCGGCTGGCTTTTATCACGGGTTCGGCTTGGCGCCAGCGGTCTGCCCGTTTTCAGCGTCGCTTGGGGGCTTTTTGGCCGTGTTGGCGGGTTTCCTGGCTGCCGGGGGGCGGCCTTCCTGGCGATCCCTCACGTTGGCCAGATCCTTTTCGAGCTTAACCTGTTCTTCTTCCGTCATGGGCGCTGACGTGCGATCCGGCGGCATATCGTGAACTGCCGGGTATTCGTAAGGCGTCGCCGGGCGCTCCGGCGTTCCCGCCGGCAAGCCCACTCCTGACGGCAGCTTGTCGATGATTGGCCCGGGCGAGCAGCCGGCGAGAACGACGGCAAGGCCCAGGCTAATGGCCCATAGAATTCGTTCGAACACGCGCGCCATACCCCGCGAGGCTGCCGAAAAAACCTGAAACCGATGTGGACTCAATGGATTATAACATAACCCTGCTATCGGGCTAATATGGCCACAGCAAGGTTATGCTTTCGCTTACGCCGAGGTGGGCGAAACCATACGGTGAAACGCGGCTTGCGAGGGGTCGCGCTTCGGGCCACTTCTGTTGGCAGGACGCGAGCAACATGCGGATGGACAAGCCGACCACAGAGCCTGCCAAAGCTGGCGATATCGATATCGAAGCATTCTCGCGGAATGTCGCGCGTCTGATTGAAGAAGGCGGCAAGGCACTTGCCGCCTACATGAAGCCGCGCGAGGAAGGCAAAATCAAAGACGAAACTGTCGAAGACATCACCGACGCCGTCAAAGCCATCGGCCGGGTGGCGGAATATTGGATGTCCGATCCCCGTCGCGCCCTCGAACTACAAACCACGCTTGGCCGCGCTTACCTTGATCTGTGGGCGGCTGCCGTCAAACGAATGGCCGGCGAGCAGACTGATCCGGTGATCGCTCCCGATCCCAGAGACAAGCGCTTCGCCGACCCGGAATGGTCGCAGAACCAGTTCTTCGATTTCCTCAAACAAGCTTATTTGCTGACCATCCAATGGTCCGAGCGGCTGGTCAAAGACGCCGCGGACGTTGACGAACATACCCGCAAGAAGGCGGAATTCTACGTCAGACAGATCGCCAATGCTATCTCGCCGTCGAATTTCGTATTCACCAATCCCGAATTGCTGCGCGAGACGCTTTCATCGAATGCTGAAAATCTCGTACGCGGCATGCACATGTTGTCGGAAGACATCACAGCCGGACACGGCACTCTCAAGATCCGCCAATCAGATCCTTCCACGTTTGACGTGGGCCGTAACCTCGCGCTTACTGCCGGCAAGGTCGTGTTTCAGAATGAGTTGATGCAGCTCCTTCAATACGAGGCAACGACGAAAGAGGTGCTGAAGATTCCGCTGCTGATCGTGCCGCCGTGGATCAACAAGTTCTACATTCTCGATCTCACGCCTGAGAAATCCTTCATCAAATGGTGCGTCGACCAGGGGATCACCGTCTTTGTAGTTTCGTGGGTCAATCCGGACGCCAGACTCTCGCAAAAAAATTTCGAAGAATACATGCGTGAAGGCGTCATCGCGGCCCTCGATGCCGTCGAAACCGTGACGGGCGAAAAACGGGTCAATGCCGTGGGCTATTGTGTCGGCGGCACACTGCTTTCGGTCACCCTCGCCTATCTCGCGGCAAAAAAGCAGGACCGGGTCAAATCAGCAACGTTGTTCGCGGCGCAGGTCGATTTCACCTATGCCGGCGATCTGATGGTGTTCGTTGACGAGGAACGCGTGAAGCAACTTGAGTCGCACATGAAGGAGCAGGGCTATCTCGAAGCCTCGCGCATGGCCAACACCTTTAACATGCTGCGCTCGAACGATCTGATCTGGCCGTACGTCGTCAACAACTACATGCGCGGCAAGAAGCCCTTGCCGTTTGACCTTCTCTACTGGAATTCCGATGCCACTCGGATGCCGGCGGCAAATCATTCATTTTATTTGCGGAACTGCTATCTCGATAACAAACTTGCCAAAGGCGAGATGGAAATTGCCGGGGTCGCTGTGGATCTGCACAAAGTGAAGTTGCCCATTTACAATCTCGCCACACGCGAGGACCACATCGCACCGGCAAAATCGGTTCTGTGGGGTTCGCAATATTTCGGGGGACCGGTGAAATATGTTCTCGCCGGCTCGGGTCACATTGCGGGCGTAGTCAATCCTCCCGGCAAACCAAAATACCAATACTGGACCGGCGAAAAGCCGGGCGGCTCAAATGTCGAAAACTGGCTGAAGACCGCGACAGAGCATCCCGGCTCGTGGTGGCCGGATTGGCTCGAATGGCTGAAGGCGCAGGGCAAGCAAACGGTGCCGGCGCGCAAGCTTGGCGGCAGCAAGCTCAAACCGACCGAGGACGCGCCCGGCTCCTATGTCAAAGTGAAAAGCTGGGACTGACATCCGTTCTGTTGTCCCTTCATCCAATACCGTTCCTGGACCGCACTTAGCGACAAAAGACGCAGCATCGCCTAAAGTCGCGCATTGGAAATTCGAGGAGGGTTGGCAATGACCAAGGAACTGTTGTGGCTGACGCTGACGATCATCCTGACCGGTCTGATGTGGGTGCCTTACATCATCGATCGCGCCATGGTGCGCGGATTGATGGGCGCCATGGCCAACCCATCACGTAATGACAAACCGCAGTCGGCCTGGGCGCAGCGGCTCTACTTCGCTCATACCAATGCAGTCGAAAACCTCATAATCTTCGCCCCACTCGTGCTCATCCTCGATGCACAGGGCCATTCGACCCAAGGCACCGTCATCGCCTGCGCGGTCTATTTCTGGTCACGGCTGGTGCATGCCGTTGTCTATACGATGGGCGTGCCCATTCTGCGCACGCTTGCATTTACCGGGGGATTCCTGGCCCAGGCAGCCCTGGTGCTAGCGGTATTCGGCAAGCTTTAATTCGCTGGCGTGGCGCGATCGGCGATAGCGCGCAAGTCGACCCCGCGCGGCAACAGGCCGAACGCCGACCCGCCGTCGAGCCGTGACGCACAAAACGCGTCGGCCACGGCCGCAGGCGCGTGCCGTATCAGCAGTGCAGCCTGAAGCGCCAGCACGAATTCGCGCACAAGCACGCGCGCCTGCGACTCATCATTGCGATCGCGCGCAGCAAAATGTTTATTCAATCGATCGACAAAGACCTTAAGGCGGGCGTCCTTCCCGTCGTCGAGTTCGCGCCGAATAACGTCAACCGCATTCGGCGTCCGCTCAATCGCACGCAGCACATCAAGGCACATGATGTTGCCAGAGCCCTCCCAGATCGAATTGACGGGCGCCTCCCGATAAAGACGCGGCATGATGCTTTCCTCGATGTACCCGGAACCGCCCAGGACCTCCATCGCCTCGTAGGTTACGAACGGAGTCCGCTTGCAAATCCAGAATTTCGCGGCCGGTGTCACCACCCGTCGGATGACCTGTGCGGTCTCGTCATTGTCGTCATAGGCGCGTGCGAGACGCATCGTGAGAGCAGTGGCGGCTTCCGACTCGACCGCGAGATCGGCCAATACGTTTGTCATCAAGGGTTGGTCAATAAGCTTCCTTTGAAATGCAGTCCGATAGCGCGCGTGGTGAACCGCCTGGGCGACTGCCTGGCGCATCAACGCGGAAGAGCCGATGCAGCAGTCCAACCGGGTGTAGTTGCCCATTTCGATGATGGTCGGGATGCCGCGCCCTTCCTCGCCCACGAGCTGCGCATAGGCGCCGTGAAACTCGACCTCGCTGGACGCATTGGAGCGGTTGCCGAGCTTGTCCTTCAGGCGAAGAATCTGAACGGCGTTGCGCTCACCATCCGGCGTCCAGCGGGGCATCAGAAAACAGCTCAACCCCTTTGGCGATTGCGCAAGAACGAGAAAGGCGTCGCACATTGGTGCCGACATGAACCATTTGTGGCCATGAAGGCGAAAGGTCCCATCGCCGGAGGGCTCCGCTTTTGTCGTGTTGGTGCGAAGATCCGAACCGCCCTGGTTTTCAGTCATGCCCATGCCAACGAGGGCCGAAGCTTTCAGGTGTGCCGGCCGAAAGCTCCGGTCATATTCACGGGAAAATATTCGCGGTAGCCATTCCTTGGCGATCGCCGGCGCCTGACGCAATGTCGGTACCGAGCCGTACGTCATTGCGACCGGGCAATAGACGCCGCTCTCGATCTGCCCAAGCATGAAGGTGCCGGCCGCCCGCGCCACATGCGCGCCGGACTTCGGCTCGGCCCACGGACTTGAATGGAGGCCGGCTTTGAGCGCAATTGCGAGCAATTCATGCCACGCCGGATGAAATTCAACCTCATCGAGGCGATGACCGTAACGATCAAGTGTCCGCAGCTGCGGCGTATATCTGTTGGCGTCGAAGCCAAGCTGAATGGTTTCCGGCTTGCCCAGCGTCGCGCTCAGCGCAGTCAACCCAGGTTCCGCCCAACGGGCACCCTCGCGCCGGACCGCTTCGCGCAGCACAGTGTCGGTTGAAAACAAATTGTACGGCTCAAGCGGCGGCGGCTGGTTTTGGACCTCGAACATGGGTCGCGATCTCCCGCAACGGCATGGTCACTGTATCAGCCGGATCAGGGAAATAGCGCAACCTGCTCCAGGCCCATCGTTTCCGGCCAGCCCATGATCAGATTCATGTTCTGGATCGCCTGTCCTGAGGCGCCTTTCACGAGATTATCGAGCGCCGAGACAACAATCGCGCGCCCCGGAATGCGGTCCTTGGCCACGCCAATGAAAGTCATGTTGGACCCCCGCACATGCCGTGTCTGTGGCGTTTCGCCAAACGGCAAGACATGCACGAAAGGCTCCTTTATGTAGAACTTTAAAAGCATCGCATGAAGGTCTTCAGCTGTCCGGCCGCGCCGGCCCCGCACATAGATCGTCGAGAGAATTCCCCGGTTCATCGGCACAAGGTGTGGAGTAAAGGTGACGACCACCTCCCGCTCGGCCGCAAGTGAGAACTCCTGATCGAGTTCTGCCGTGTGCCGGTGATGGCCTACGCCATAGGCATGAAAGCCCTCCGAGACTTCCGAGAACAGCATGCTCTCCCTGGCAGCCCGCCCTGCTCCGGTCATGCCCGACTTGGCGTCGACGACAATTTCGTCGAGTTCGATCGCCTTGTTCTTGATCAGCGGGATCAAGGGAAGTTGTGCGCACGTGGTGTAGCATCCGGGATTTGCAATGAGCCGCGCCTGTTTAATCGCGCGCCGGTGGATTTCAGTGAGGCCGTAGACTGCTTCCCTTTGTAGTTCCGGAGCGTGATGCTCGTGGCCGTACCATTTCGCGTAAGCTGCCGCGTCGGCCAGGCGAAAATCGGCCGAGAGATCGACCACCTTGGTCGAGGGCGACTTCGCCAACAGCTCTTTGATCACTTTTTGCGTTGTCGCGTGCGGCAATGCGCAGAAAGCAACATCGAGAGCCATGCTGCTCCAGTCGAGGCCATCAATCGCCACGAGCTGCGGCAAAGCAAAGGGCGAGAAATGGGGAAACACGTCCCGCATCGCCTTGCCCGCGCTGCGCTCGGCGGTGAGCAGAACGATCTCGGCACGCGGGTGGCGCAGCAACATGCGCACAAGCTCGCCCCCGGTGTAGCCCGAGGCGCCTAAAACACCGATCTTCGCTTTCGTGGCCATGAATCGATCCTTATCCAGAAGTCTTAAAGAACTACCGGAAGAAGGCCAACAGCGCGGATTTTACCTGGAAGACGTGCCGCGGCCCTAAATCCGGCGGCACGGGTGACGACGACGCTACGCCCGTGCCGGGGTGACACGGCGGCGGCGAAGCTTTTGTAATGCAGCAAGTATCGTCATGCGCGGGCATATAGGCCGCAGGTTCTGGCCCGTCAACTCTCGTCCCGGGACCCCGGAGCCCGCCCCCGACGGGGTCGAGGGCATGCTTTTCAGGATGACGTGCGGAGGGGCAATGGCTGCTCGTTCAGCATTGCCTTAACGACAACTTCGCGCGCGAACGCCGGATCGATCTGATACGCCGCGATCATGTCCTTGCAGTCGGCTACGATCGCATCGGCGTCCTGCATGATCTTCAACCGTTTGAAATGGTCGTCATGGTGCAGGCCCATGCTCGTGCCAACGATGTCGAGAATGTTGATGATGCGGAACGGCCAGTCACGTTCGTGCGCGCACAACTCACGATGGTCGACGTGATAAATCGCGACCAAAGCGTCAACGGCCGCAGCCTCCGCAGCCTCCAGTTCAGCCAACTGCAGACCGCGCTTGTAATCCGGCAAGGCGTTTAGCGCGTTGCTCATCAGACCGACCGCGGGCTGATGCAAATCGACGATCTCGATGCCGGGCACCATACGGAGAAGCTCGGTGCCGGCTTCCACGACCCCCTTCACACCCGGGTGCTTGTGCAGCGCGATCCGCAGGCCGACTGGGTTTTTCAGCATCGGTCTCAGATCTTCGAAGCGGGTCTTCAGAAACAACATGAACGGCGTCATTTCAAACGGCCGCGAGCCCCTCACCTTCTCGATGGTCGGGATCGTGTTCTCGGTGAATTGGACGTGGCAGCTCGCGCACCAGGAGATGACGCCGGTCTTTCCCTCCGCCAGTTTGTCGAGTGAATTCGTCGCGACCCGGCCAGACACCTCAGTATCGCCACTGCGCAACTGGATCACGCCGCAGCAATGGGTCGGCCCGCCCATGACCCGATAGGTGACGCCGAGTGCATCCATGATGTCGAGCGCGGTGAGCGCCATATGCGGGGTCTTAAGGACGTTGCAGCCAGTGTAGAATACGAAGTCCGGTCGTTCGCCCGGCTCTGCGGTTGAGCCATTCTGCAAGCGCTCGTTTACGTATTGGCCGAGGCGTGAGAGATCGGTTTCATCGAGCTGCATGCGCGCGAGAACATTCACCCCGTCTGCAACCAGCCGAAAATTCTCGATCCCCTGCTTACGGCGATCGCGCGGGTCTGATGCCTTCTTGGCCATAGCAACGCGCGCCATCGCCAGCAGGAAGCGCGGATTGACACCATCGCCGCATGCCGCAATGCAGTCGCCGGTAAGCGCACAGCCCTTGGCCCAGGCCCGCGACGCCGTCGGCCCTTCGCCTGTTCGAACGATATCGAGCACACCGGAGATAACGCTTTCCGGCATCGCATCCCCAACACCCGCCGGCTTCGCCATCGGGCAGACTTCAACGCATTTGCCGCAGCGGGTGCAGGCTGCGAGCATCTCGGCAGTACGTGCTGCGAGAGCGGCTTCAAAAACGGTTTCGGTCATTGAATCTGGTCCGGCCGCCAGCATGATAGCGCCGCGCGACTGCATCGACCAGCACGGCACAGAAAAGGCCGCCACGCGGCGGCCTTTTCAACCTATTCCCAGTCTGCGCGGCTAAATCGACGGGCTCCACGGCGCGGGCACCAGCCGAAAACCGGATCCGCTCCTCTCCACATAAACCAGCGAGGGGAATGCGATGTGATAGCCTTGCACCATCATCTTCTCGGTCGCAGCCATGTCGTAGAGTTTCTTGCGCGTCTCGACCGCCTGCGCCTTGTCGGTGTCGAACACGAATTGCCAATCTGGATGGCGCGCGAACACCGTTGCCGCACCGGCAGTGATGTCAGCCTGGATAAGGACTTTGCTGTCCCCTGACGCGAGAACATGAGAGGTGTGACCAGGTGTGTGGCCGGGGCTGGCGATCGCCGTAATGCCCGGAACGATTTCCTTGCCCGCTTGATATTTGGTCACCTTGTTGATGATGCCGAACACGCGCTTGACGTTGCCCATCTGCGGGCGTGCGACCTCAGGCAGTTTACTGACGTTGCTTTCATCGGCCCAGAACGCCCATTCTGTTTCCGGCACCATGATTTCGGCATTGGGAAACGCCGGCTTGTTCTCGGGTCCGATCAGGCCGTTGATATGATCACCATGGAAGTGCGAAATGATCACAACATCGACAGCGTTACGGTCGATACCGGCGGCCTGGAGATTGCCGTGATACTGGCCGACCGCACCCTTGCTCTGCTCGAACATGCCGAGCCCGAGACCGGTGTCGATCGCCACAAGCTTTGACCCGGTGTTGACTACGACCGGCGTATAGGAGTGGCTGACCTTGTCCGTGGCCAGAAAATCGGCCGCCAGCGCGGCGCTCACGTCTGCCTTTGGTGCGTTAGCGACATAGGCTTCCGACAACGGATTTGAATTCATCCCATCGGTGACGACCGTGACTTCAAAGCTGCCAACTTTATAGCGGTACCATCCCGCATTCTGCTTGCCCGCCGCGGGCGCCGCAGCATTCGCCGGCGCCACGATTGTCGCTGGCCCGGCAAGGACGGCTCCGGCAGCAGCCGCGCTCGCCAATAGATTGCGTCGTGTCACGTGAATCATGCTGTCTCTCCTCCCTGCTTTTGAGGGTTTCGTGACTGGCCACAGCCAGCGACGGCCCGGTTTTACGTTTGTCGTGAGTGATCTTCTTTTCCGCAGTAACCCCATATGCCACGCGTTATTCCGCTTCGGGCAGCGCGGCCGAACCCGGGCAAACCGTATAGGCGAAAGCGGAACGGTTCGATAAGCTGCCGACGGGAATGATCCTGCGATACCAACTGCAGGACAAGAGCCCAACCGGGTCCACCGGGAAAAACATCACTTGGGAGGGAGTACAATGCGTCGTTTGACTGTGCTGGCGGGTGCTTTGGGCACCGCGTTGCTGATGAACTGCGGCGCTTTTGCGCAAGTGGCCGCGGATCAAAATAATCCGAATGAAGCCGTTCCTGATGCGATGGCTCCGCCGCCGTACGGCGAGACCATCAACACCGAAACTGCTAAAAAGGTTGCAACAGCGGCGATCGCGGAGGCGCAAAAACGAAATTGGAACGGATTCTGCGTCGCGGTCGTCGGACCCTCTGGCGATCTCGTCTATTTCGAAAAACAGGACAATTGCCAGTTCGCCTCGACCACCATTTCCCAGCACAAGGCCCGCACAGCGGCGCGCTATCGCCGTCCAACGGTGGTGTTCGAACGTCTTCTCGGCAAAGGTGACTTCTTCGCTTATCTGACAACGCTCGACGATGTCATCGCATCACGCGGCGGCAATCCGTTGATGGCGGGCGGCAAGGTCATCGGCGCGATCGGCGTTAGCGGCGGTGCCGGCTCGCAGGACGACGTCGTTTCGCAGGCAGGCGCGGCGGCATTGAAGTAAACGTCGCGACTTGAAATAGAATCCGCCGGGGTGCATATCCCGGCGGATTTTCAATCTGAGATCACCACACCCATTTCACCGCCTTCGATATGACGTCGCCGATTGTGAGCAGGACTGCCGCCCACACGAATGCCGAACTAACATTGGCGACCTGAAACCGCCAGAATGGCATTTCGAATATCCCGGCGATCAGGGGCACCGAGGCCCGCAACGGTCCAAAGAAACGGCCGATGAAAATTCCGGGAACGCCCCACTTCTTCATGAAGGCTTCGCCGCGGGGAATGAAATCGGGGTGGCGCGACAGCGGCCACACGTGCGCGACCGTATATTCAAGCTTGAGGCCGACCCAGTAGGACAGCCAGTCACCGGCAGCAGCACCGAGCGAGGCCGCGATCCAGATGGGCCAGAAGCTGATGTCGCTCGAGCCAATCAAGGCGCCGATTGCGACCAGCGCGCCCCAGGCCGGGATCAACAGGGAAATGAAGGCAAGCGATTCCCCAAACGCCAATGCAAATACGGTCGGTGCCGCCCAAACTCGGTTGTTGTGGACGAAGTCGACTGTCTCTTGGACGATTGCCTGAAGGTCCATTGAAAGGATCGGGTCGAAAACGACCCTTTGTGTCTAACCTTACCGCGTCCGCCGCGCCAGTACGCTATGCCGGCAGCTCCGGCTCATCCTCTGGAAAGAGATGATCGACCACCACCAAAGCCATGATCAATAGTGGCACCGCCAGAAAGGCGCCGACCGGACCCCACAGCCAGGCCCAGAAAACCAGCGATAAAAACACGGTGAGCGGATTGAGCGTGAGCCTGTGGCCGATGACGCTTGGGGTAATAAAATGCCCCTCCAAGGTCGCAAGGGCCAGGAACAGCAATGGCGCCAGCAAGGCATGCGTGAGCGTCGGAAACGTCACCAGGCCGACCATGAACAATCCGACTTCCATAATCAGCGCGCCGATATAAGGAATGAAGTTGAGGATAAATCCAAGCACGGCCCAGGCCACCGGATCCGGCAGGCCGGCAACCCATGCGGCGAGCCCGCCACAGATTCCGATCGCGACATTGATAACGGCCACGACACTCAAGTAGCCGGTCAGATTGTGCTCAATGTCATTCATGATCTTGAGCGTGCGGAGCCGATCTTCACGCGCATCAAAGAACACGATCAAAACGCGGCGGAGTTGCGAGCGGCCGAGCAGCATAAAGAACAGTGTGCCGAAGAATATGAACGTCTGGCCGATCGCCGGCGTTACGACGAGAAGCGCCGGCTGCACAAAGCTCGCGATATCGACTCCAACACTGCCCTTTTTTTCGGATGGCAGCAGCGCATCCCGGAGTTCCTGCAACGCAGCCAACGGGCGATCAAGCACATGCAACTTTTCCTGGATGTTGCGGCCGATGTCGGGCGCCTTCCCGATCCATTCCACGACCGGGGATGCGAGGAGCACAATCACGCCGTAGCACACCCCGATCACGAGCAGCCAAAGGACAATTGCCGTCAAAAGGGACGGAAGTTTGTACCGCTCCGCCCTGGCCGACAGCGGCCCGAGCATCATGGACACCACGAAGGCCGATGCCACCGGCAGCAGTACCGGTCGTGCAAGACTGAGGGCCACAATCGCCAGGATCACAAAGATCCCGATTGTGGCTGACTGCGCCGCCGTGCGCCAAAAGCGCGCGAGCTCCCCCGTCGGCTGGGGATCACTGACTGAGGGTATATCGGGCGACCGGCGTACGCCGCTGGCGACATCCGGTTTGGCAACGCGCCGCTGCTCAGCCTTGGTGTCCATGGCCCTGATAACGGGCGAAGTTCCGATTGGTTGCCCCCAGGGACCCCCTCCACAAGGGATTTGCACGGGTGGTATAGGGCTGGGCTGCCCTTTAAACCTCCCTTTAAGCGGAGCGGCGCAGGGTGTGCCGCCAAGGCGTTCCAGCCGTGGCATAGTGGCTGGTAAGCGAATCGCCGCGACCCTATCTGAAGGCATCAATGGCCAAGTCAGCGACCAAGAAAAAACCCGCAAAACAGCCCGACCTCTTCGATATGCCCCGTACGGCGAAATCATCGGCGCGCAAGGGGCCGAAGACATCGGCTCGCGCAAAAACGAGTGCGCGCAGCAAGTCTGTGGGCCGGAGCTCAAGCGCGGAAGCCGGTTACACCGCCAAACATATCGAGGTGCTCGAGGGGCTTGAGCCTGTCCGCCGTCGGCCGGGAATGTATATCGGCGGGACGGACGAAAAGGCGCTGCATCATCTGTTTGCCGAAGTCATCGACAATGCCATGGACGAGGCCCTGGCCGGCCACGCCGACTGGATTGAAGTCGAGATGGAGACGAACGGCTTCGTCAGCGTGACCGACAATGGCCGCGGTATTCCGGTCGATCCCCATCCGAAGTTCAAAAGCAAGTCCGCGCTGGAAGTCATCATGTGCACGCTGCACGCCGGCGGCAAATTCGACTCGAAGGTCTATGAGACGTCGGGCGGCTTGCACGGCGTCGGCGTTTCGGTCGCGAACGCGCTGTCCGAACGCATGGAAGTCGAAGTGGCGCGCGAGCAGCAGCTGTACCGCATGGCTTTCGAGCGCGGAAAGCCGAAAGGCAAGCTGGAGAAGGCCGGGCGCGCGCCGAACCGGCGCGGCACCCGCGTGCGCTTCAAGCCTGATCCGGAAATCTTCGGACCGAAGGCTGCATTCAAGCCCGAGCGTGTATTCAAAATGGCGCGCTCGAAGGCCTATCTCTATGGCGGAGTGGAAATTCGGTGGCATTGCGACAAGGCGTTGCTCAAGGGCGTGGAGGATGTGCCCGAGAAAGCCACGTTTCATTTTGCCGATGGATTGAAGGACTATCTCGCCTCCAATCTGACTGGCGCGACGCTGGTGCATCCCGACATCTTTACCGGCTCGGCCGGCAAGACCGGCCGCCACGGCGCGGTCGAATGGGCGGTGGCCTGGACCGTCGACACTGACGGGTTCCTGAATTCCTACTGCAATACGATTCCGACCCCCGATGGCGGCACGCACGAGTCCGGCTTGCGCTCGGCGCTCTTGCGGGGATTGAAAGACCATGCTGCGCGCGTGGGGCAGGAAAAACGCGCCACGCCCGTCACCAGCGATGATGTAATGACCGGCGTCGGCTGCATGCTGTCGGTATTTGTGCGCGAGCCCGAATTCCAGGGTCAAACGAAGGATCGTCTGGCCACGGCCGAAGCCCAACGCATCGTCGAGCAGGCGATCAAGGACCCGTTCGATCACTGGCTTGCCGGCAATCCAATGCAGGCGAGCAAGCTGCTCGATTTCGTCATTGAGCGCGCCGAAGAACGCATTCGCAGACGGCAGGAAAAGGATATCGCGCGCAAGACGGCGGTACGCAAATTGCGTCTCCCCGGCAAGCTCGCCGATTGCACATCATCGGCGTCGGAAGGCTCCGAGATTTTCATCGTCGAAGGCGATAGCGCCGGCGGCTCCGCTAAACAGGCCCGCGACCGCCGTACGCAAGCGGTGCTCCCGCTGCGGGGCAAGATTTTGAATGTCGCTTCCGCAGGCAAGGACAAGGTGGCGCAAAACGCTCAGCTTGCCGATCTCATTCAGGCGCTCGGTTGCGGCACAGGCACTCACTACCACGAGAAGGATCTACGCTACGAGAAGGTCATCGTAATGACAGACGCCGACGTAGACGGCGCCCATATTGCGTCATTGCTGATCACGTTCTTTTACCGGCAGATGCCAAAGCTGATCGATGGCGGCAAACTTTATCTCGCCGTGCCACCACTTTTTCGGCTCTCACACGGCGGAAAGATCGTGTACGCGCGCGACGACAAGCACAAAGAGACGTTGCTCAAGAAGGAGTTCCACGCGAACGCCAAGGTCGAAGTCAGCCGCTTCAAGGGCCTCGGCGAGATGATGGCCGCGCAGCTCAAAGAAACCACCATGGATCCGGGTAAGCGCACTCTCCTACGCGTGGTCCTGGTGGAAAAAGAGATCAAACCAACCTCGCGGGCCGTAGAACGCCTGATGGGCACCAAGGCCGAGGCGCGCTTCGATTTCATCCAGGAGAAGGCGGAATTCGCCAGCGCAGAATTGTTGGACGTGTAAAACACAATCAGTGGCTGGCGCCACGTTCATTGCACTTTTGCAACAATGGCGTTTTGCTGCCGCGCGCGACGGCGATGCCGTCTTTGACTCGCACCGCACCGCCGTCAGCCTGATTGAAAAGTGTGCGCCGCGTTTTGTCACGTACGGCAAATATCAGCTTCTGCCGTTCTTCAGCTTCGGTGCCAGGCTGGAAGATTACACTAACGGACAGGCTGGTTGCAGAAACCTGCTCGGCCGATAACACGCTGTAGCGGTTAACCGCGAATTCCGGGCCAAGATCGTGGTCTTCCAGCACCAGCCCCACACTCGGCCGCGTAATACTGACGTGCGGGTTAACGGGTGTCGCGGGCTTGGCACAATCGCTGGCCCATGTTCCGAACAGACCAAACTGCTGGAATACATCATCGACGGAAGCGGCGCCGCCTGCGTCGTTGGGCAGGAGAGACCACGCCACAAACGCAAGAACCGTACCCAACCGCATGTTACCGCCCGTTCCGACACCCAAACAACAATAGCAGCGACTTCGACGGCGGCAATTGATTTGGTCACCTGCGCCGCGTCTATTGCAATCTCAAGTTAACGGCGGTGCCTACTTAAAGGTCAGGTTGGCAGCCTTCACGACATCGGCAAAGGTCTTGATGTCGGCATCGATGCGTTTTTTGAACGCGTCGCCGGTGGGGCCGCCTGGGGTGACAGCCATCTTCTTCAGGCCGTCCTGCACACCGGGGTCAGCGAGCGCCTTCCCCAATTCTGCCGTGAGCTTGGCCACGATCGCCGCCGGCGTGCCGACAGGAACGAAGAATCCGCTCCATAGTTGAGTGTCGACCTCGGGAAAGCCGGCTTCGGCCATGCTTGGGACATCGGGCAGCTCAGAGGAGCGCTCGGAACCGGTCACTGCCAGCGCGCGGGTCTTGCCACCCTGGACCAGGGGGATTGCAGGCGGTCCGTCCGAAATGGTGAACAGGCACTGCCCCGCGACGACACTCAAGTTGGATTCGTTGCTGCTCTTGTACGGGATCGCCACCGCTGGCATTCCGGTCTTAAGTTTCAGCAGTTCGCTCGCGATGGTGAAGGCAGGAGACGAGGTGCCGTAATTCGATTTGTCAGGATTCGCCTTTGCCCAGGCGACGAGTTCTTTCACGGTTTTGACCGGGTGGTCCGCCGGTACGACGAGAACCAGCGGGAATGACGCGATCATATTCAACGGAATGAAGCTATTGCTCGCGTGATAACCGAGATCGGGAAAGATCGCAGTAGCGATCGACATCTGCCCGGTGGCACCGACCAGGACCGTATATCCGTCGGCGGGCTGGCGTGCCGCAAACTCGCCGGCAATACGTCCGCCGGCGCCGACTCTGTTGTCGATGACCGCGGTAATCCCGGTGTTCTCCTGGAATTTTTGAACAACCAGGCGGGCGAACAAATCATTCCCGCCCCCGGCGGCAAAACCGACGATGAAATGGATGGGCCGGTTCGGGTAGTCAGCCTGTGCCCGCGCATTGCCGGCAAACAGTGCCCCAAGCAACAGCGCCAGTACGCAAATTACGCCGCCACGAATCCTCGTCATTGCAGTCCCCTGTTTGAGCCGTTCCTCACCGGTCTTGCGAAAAGCGTACACTGAGTGCCGCCACGGGAAAACGGATTTATCGTCATATGATACTGTTTCGTTCAACGCTTGCATTGGCGTTCACATGAGCTCAACAGGCGCTTTTTCCGGGCGCAACCGAAACATGAGTGGCGACATTCTCGGGCATCCTCGAGCCCTCGCCTACCTGTTCGCAACCGAAATGTGGGAGCGTTTCTCCTACTACGGGATGCGGGCGCTCCTCGTGCTGTACATGCTCAAGTATTTGTTTGTGCCACAGCGCGCGAACGAGGTGTTTGGCCTTTCGTCTTTCCAACAGGCGCTGGAATTTGTGTTCGGGCCGCTCGCGCCCCAGCCGCTCGCATCGCAAATCTACGGCTTCTACACCGGGCTGGTTTATTTGACGCCGATCCTGGGCGGATTGCTCGCCGATCGCGTGCTCGGTCAACGCCGTACTGTCATTGTTGGCGCAACATTGATGGCCATCGGCCACTTCATGATGGCATTTGAGCAGTTATTTCTGCTCGCGCTCGGTTTTCTTATTCTCGGCAACGGAGCGTTCAAGCCCAACATATCGACACAGGTCGGCGCTCTCTATGCCCCGGGGGATCGGCGCCGTGATCGCGCCTTCTCGATCTTCTACGTCGGCATCAATCTCGGTGCATTCCTCGCGCCGCTCATCTGCGGAACACTTGGCGAAGAGCTTGGCTGGCACTACGGATTCGCTGCTGCCGGCGTCGGCATGACCATTGGCCTGGTTACTTATCTGGCGGCAACCCCAACGCTGCCGAAAGATGCCTTTGAAAAGCGTGCGACCTTGACCACACCGCTGGATCGCACTGCATGGCGATCGATCGCCGCCCTTTTCTTGCTCTTCGCGCCGGTCAGCCTGTTCTGGGCGACATACGAACAGCAGGGAAACACAATCACGCTGTGGGCTGATCAGTTCACCGACCGCCGTTTTCTTGGCGGCGAAATTCCGGTGACCTGGTTTCAGGCGTTCAATCCTTTCATGATTTTCGCCTTCACACCTTTCATCGTCGCCCTCTGGCGTCGGCAAGGGAAAAAAGAGCCATCGACAATAACGAAGCTGGCTATCGGCTGCCTGCTGAACGGCCTGGCCTATCTGGTTATGATGACAGCGGCCTGGACCACCGATGGCGGAAAGGCAAGCTGGCTGTGGCTGCTCGCATTTTTCGTTGTCATCACAATCGGAGAACTTTATCTCTCACCAACCAGCCTCTCCCTCGTGACGAAAATTGCACCCTCGTCCTTGCTGTCGATGATGATGGGCGTGTGGCTGTCGACCAGTTTTGTCGGAGGATTTCTTGCCGGTTATCTCGGCACGTTCTGGTCAAGCATGGAGAAGGGAAATTTTTTCCTGATGCTCGCACTCATATCGGCCGCGGCGGGAATCGCAATTGCGCTTCTGCGCCAACCGCTCAAATCGGTACTGCAGGATTAGTCGAGGGGCAGCCCCACATATTGCTCGGCCAGGGAAGTCGCGGCAGCCTTTGAGCTCGTCAGATAGTCGAGATCGGAGAGCTGGCGTCGGCGATCAAAAGCGGATTCATTCGGAAACCGGTGCATGATTTGCGTCATCCACCACGAGAAACGTTGCGCATACCAGACCCGCCGCAAGCACGTCGTCGAATAATTCTCCAATTTATCGCTGCGTTTGTTTTTGTAGAAGGCATCCAGCGCGCGCGAAAGCATCATCACATCGGCAAAGGCGAGATTCATGCCCTTCGCGCCGGTCGGCGGCACGATATGGGCGCTGTCACCGGCAAGGAACAGGCGGCCGTATTGCATCGGCTCGACCACGAAACTGCGCATCGGAGTGATGCCTTTTTGCAGCATCTTGCCTTCCTTGAGCTCGCGCGCGCCGCCAAGACGTTGGTGCAGTTCATCCCAAATGCGTTTGTCGGACCAATTCTCGATATCCTCATCGTGGTCGCATTGCAGATAGAGTCGAGCCAGCGTTGGCGACCGCATCGTGTACAGCGCAAACCCGCGATCGGTGTAGGAATAGACGAGCTCATGGTCTGGCGGCGGGCTTTCGGAGAGAATGCCGAGCCAGCCAAAGGGATAGTCGCGCTCGAATACACTGAGCACTCCATCAGGAATGGTCGGCCGGCACACCCCGTGAAAGCCGTCGCAACCGGCAATGAAGTCGCAATCGAGTTCCTGCGAACGGCCTTCATGCCTGAACCGGATTTTTGGTTTCTGTGATTTGAGGTCGTGGACAGTGACGTGGTCGACTTCGAACAGCAGAGGTTCGTTGTTGGCGAGCCGTTGCTCAACCAGATCCTTCACAACCTCCTGCTGGCCGTAAATGGTGACGCGCTTGTTCACCAGCGCCTTGAAATCGATACGGTGCAGATCGCCGTTGATGCCAACGTTTATGCCCCAATGCAGCATCCCCTCGCGTTGCATGCGATCGCCTACTCCCACATCTCTGAGGAGATCGGCGGCCCAGTGTTCGATCAGGCCGGCTCGAATGCGATTTTCGATGTAGTCGCGGCTGCGATTTTCGATAACGATTGACTCGATGCCTTGCAGGTGCAGCAGGCGGCTCAACATCAGGCCGGCGGGGCCCGCTCCAACGATTCCGACCTGCGTGCGCATAACTTGTTTCCTGCCGAATGGCTCGGCGCCCCCTATAGGCGGCCTGCGCGCCCAAGGCAAAGGGACGAAGACCGGAATGCCTTGTAAGATTCTCCATCGTGCCGTCGCGCCGGTGGTCGGCCACGGTCAGCGGGCCGAACTGTCATAGCGCCGTGATTTGCGGCGCATAAACCGCTCGCTGTACGGCAACCCGGGTACCTGAATGAGCGGCAAAACAGGCGCCATTGATGTGTTTCCGATGCGAATGATTAAGAATTAATACGAGTTATGTGGCGCAGAGCATTGACTTTAGCCCTTTGCACCCTATGTTCCCGACAACCGGTCAGACATAAAGATTCGGCCGTCTCCCGCGCAAAGCAATCGGTTCTCGTTGGTCCGGCGCGATCTGGGCGGTTCCTGAGGTTAAATGCCCTTCTCTCATCTCGGCTTATCCGCCAAAGTTCTCGCTGCCATCGGCGCAGCCGGCTACAAAACTCCCACGCCCATTCAAGACCAGGCCATTCCGCACGTGCTCGCACGGCGCGATGTCCTTGGTATTGCGCAGACCGGCACCGGCAAGACCGCCGCCTTCGTGCTGCCGATGCTGACCATGCTGGAGCAGGGACGCGCGCGCGCACGCATGCCGCGCACCCTCATCCTCGAGCCGACGCGCGAACTCGCCGCGCAGGTCGCCGAGCACTTCGAAAAGTATGGCAAGAACCACAAGCTCAACGTTGCACTGATCATTGGTGGCGTGTCGTTCGACAATCAGGATGCCAAGCTACTGCGCGGCGTCGACGTCCTGATCGCCACGCCAGGCCGGTTGCTCGACCACTCCGAGCGCGGACGGCTGTTGCTCTCCGGCGTCGAGCTGCTTGTGATCGACGAAGCTGACCGCATGCTCGACATGGGGTTCATCCCCGATATTGAGCGCATCGGCAAGCTGGTGCCTTTCACCCGGCAGACGCTCTTCTTCACTGCGACCATGCCGCCGGAAATCCAGCGCATCGCTGATACGTTCCTGCACAATCCGGTCCGCGTTGAAGTCACCAAACCTGCGACCACGGCCACGACCATCACGCAGCTGCTGGTGTCAACGGGCCGCGATCCGCATGAGAAACGTGAGACGCTTCGGAATCTGATCCGCTCTGCCGACGGATTCAAAAACGCCATTGTCTTCTGCAACCGGAAGCGGGAAGTCGCGCAATTGCACCGCTCTTTGTTGCGCCACAAGTTCAACGCTACGGCGTTGCATGGCGACATGGACCAGTCGGCACGCACTGCTGCACTTGAGTCGTTCCGCAAGGGCGAGGTCACTGTGCTGGTCGCTTCTGACGTCGCAGCCCGCGGGCTCGATATTCCGGAAGTCAGCCATATTTTCAATTTTGACGTGCCGCATCATGCCGATGATTACGTCCACCGCATCGGCCGAACCGGTCGCGCCGGGCGGACAGGCGTCGCGATCACCATCGTCGCTCCGATCGACAGCAAGTCGGTCAGCGCCATCGAGCGATTGATCGGCCAGACGATTCCATGGATGGGCGCACCTGCGGCTGCCGAACCGCGCGACCGCCGCCCGCCACAAAATGGCGACGGTGCCGGCCGCGCCGAACCACGCCATCACAATCGCCATCGTGATCGTGATCGTGATCGCAAACCCGCGCACCGAGGAAAAAAGGAGGTCCCCGCTCACACGGCACCTCCGCCTCCTCCTCCTCCGCAGATCGAAGAGCGCGAGACCGGGCACCTGCCGGCCTTTTTGTT
>DASSIJ010000004.1:0-2171 GCA_035692045.1 Pseudolabrys sp.
TTTCCGCAGTGTTTTGCGCGCGCCATGGATCGCCGCGGCCATCACCGGGTCGTTCATTGCGAGAATGACCAGCTCGTTACCCCCGGCCTTCCGCACCATGACATTGCCGCCGGAGGGGCGGTCCCTGAGACCAGCCGCGCGCGCTGCGCCGAGGATCAGCGCAAATCCTTTGGCTGTACGGCCTGACGAAAATTGCGATGACATCGCATCGCCTTTCCTGCACCGGCGCGCGGACAAGCGCGTACGGGTGACGCGGATAAGTCGATTGGGGTGGCCGATAGGTTCAAAGACTGCGGGCGGGAAATATCAGCCGCCGCGGAACACAATTCGCCGCAATACCTCTATCGTCACGGTCAGCAGCAACAGGCCGCCGCCGGCGAACAACGCATTGCGGGCGCGCTGCATGCCGGCTTCACTGCCGGACAATCCGCCCCACACTGCGATCAGCCCGAGCGGGAAAAATGTAAACGTGGCGAAGATCGACGCGACGATGTTGAAGCTGCTGCGTTCGTGAAACAGAGCGACCAGGCTTGTGCCCCAGAGCAACAGCATCACGGCGCCGGCAAACATGTAGCGTCCGCGCAATCTTCGGGTGACGACGGGCGGCACTGGATTTTGCATGATTCAGAGTTTGCGCTGGCGCTTCAGGCGATCGATGTAGTCCTCGACATCCGGCGGCAGCGCTTGCAGGCCATGCTGCCCTGCCGCTGACAGCGCCGGACGCCACTGCGATCCCTTCAGGAAGGCGGGCTCACGGCCCGGTGGAATGACGCGATCGAGGACGAGGACGAACAGTACTGCCAGAAGGCCAATGCGAAAGGCTCCGAGCAAGGCGCCGACGATACGATCCGGAATGCTGATCGTGGGGCCGACCATTTCACTCACCGCCAGCCGCAGCAATGCGCTGATCACGGCGCCTGCGGCGACAAACACCGCAAGGAAGACCAGCCAGACCTGCGGTGTCGGCATTTTCAGATATGTCGTGAGCAGGGGCGCCAGTCGCGGCGCCGCCGCCACCGCGACGCCCATTCCGCACAAATAGCCAAAAATCGTCGCAAGGCTGCGCAGAAAGCCCGTCATGAATCCAAGGACCACCGCGACGAAAAGGCAGAAGTAGATGGCGAGATCGAAAGGGTTGGCCGAGAGGAAGTCCATTTGCGGTTTGTCCGGACCGGACTACGCTTTGCGCGTTTGAAAATCGGAAGGAGACCCTACATGGCGTTTGCAGTTACAAGCAACAGCTTCAAGGACGGCGACTATTTGCCGAAGGATTTCATTCTGTCTGCCGATTTCGGTTTCGGCTGCGCCGGCGGCAACACGTCGCCGCACTTGAAATGGTCGGGTGCTCCCGCCGGCACGAAGAGTTTCGCGGTGACCTGCTACGATCCCGATGCGCCGACCGGATCGGGCTTCTGGCACTGGCTGATGGTCAACATTCCGGCGGATGTCACCGAGCTCGCCCTGGGCGCGGGCAGTGCAGGCGGCCGGTTGCCGGCCGGTGCGCTGCAGACGCGCACGGATTTCGGCGCACCCGGCTATGGCGGACCATGCCCGCCCGAGGGCGATCATCCGCACCGCTATCTGTTCACGGTGTTCGCGGTGAAAGCCGACAGGCTCGACGTGAAGGCGGACACGTCAGCCGCGGTGGTTGGTTTCAATCTGCATTTCAATACGCTGGCGAAGGCGGAAATCATGGGACTGTTCAAGCGGTGAGGGATCAGATCCTTCTGAGACTGCCGGGAAGTTCTTCACGCGCCAATTGGCCACGAACCTGCTCGTCAAAACGTATCGCCATTCGACGATCCGGATCGGCCAGGATTGCTGCGTCGCCGGGCGCGAGTTCCGCAAGAACCTTGCCGATGAAACGGCGGCAATCCTGGTCCATGGCCGCGTCAATAACGTCGACCGACAACCAGGCTTGTTGCTCGAAAATCAGCGCGCGCAGCGCTGGATCGTTTATGTCATCGGCGAACGCGAAGAATCCGGTGGAGCCTGCGGCAATGTTTTGAAGCATGTACAGGCCCGTCGACCCGGGCACGCTGGCCTGAATCAGGAATTGGGCGTCCAGAACGGGACCCTCGACAACGAAATTCCTGAGCTCCTGCGGCGGCAGGAACAGTCCGGGATAGAGCCGGTCAAGATGCGCTCGCAGCGAGTCGAGCGTCAGCTCG
>DASSIJ010000005.1:0-3703 GCA_035692045.1 Pseudolabrys sp.
ACTCGGCTTCATGGTGCATGGCGGCCACGGCTGTATCTCGGTAACGTCGAACGTCGCACCGCGCCTGTGCGCCGAATTCCAGGCGGCATGTCTCAAGGGAAATTTTGCAGGCGCGCTCAAGCTGCAGGACAAGCTGACTCCTTTACACGTCAATTTGTTTGTCGAAACGAGTCCGGCGCCGATCAAGTATGCGATGTCGCTCATCGGCAAGTGCGCCAATTCAGTGCGGTTGCCGATGGTGCCGGCGAGCGAGAAGGCGCAGACCGCTGTGCGTCAGGCGATGGTGCACGCCGGCCTTACGAATTAGTGGATGTTTTTAACTTGGGTGCGCGGCGCGCCTCTCGGTCATGCCCGGCCTTGTGCCGGGCATCCACGTCTTGATGCGAAAAAAGGCGTGGATGGCCGGGACACAGGCGTGCGAAAGCACGCCGTCCTTTGGACGGCTATGCGCGGGCATGACGGCGTGTCGTGTCGTTACGGCTTGATATCAAACTCGCGTGCGAACTCCGTGTATGAATGCTTCTGATCGGACAAAAAGCTTCCGAATTCCGCTCCGCAGAAAAGATTGATGAACATTCCCTGGCTCTTGAGCCTGTCGGCAACGCCCTCGGACTTGACTGCGTCGGATATGTATTGCGAGAGCTGCGCCAGCGTTTCCTTTGGTGTCTTGGCGGGCGCAACAAAGCCGAACCACACCGCGGCATCCAGGTTATTGAATCCACTTTCCGCCAGCGTCGGAACGTTGGGCAACGCCTCTGCGCGCTTTTTCGCGGGCACGGCGATCGGCCTCAATGCGCCCGCCTCAATCTGTCCCTTGAGATCGGAATAGTTGGCCATAACCGCAGTGATCGTGCCGGCAAGCGTCGCGTTCATTGCGGGAGGTGAACCGGGATAGGGCACATAAGTTATGTCGACCTTGGCATCGCGTTTCAGGAGCTCGCCGGCGATGTGAATAATGGATGCCGGTCCCGTGCCGCCGTAAGAAACTGCACCTGGTTTCGATGTTGCGAGCTTGAGGTAGTCGGACAGAGTGTGGATGTCGGATTTGCTGCTTACAGCAAGCACCGCCGGCGTTGCGGCGACATAGCAAAGAGGCTCAAAACTGCTGATGGGATCATAGTGACCGGGAAAAAGGATTGGACTCAGAATAAAGGGGTTTTCGACGAGCAAAATTGTCGTGCCGTCCGGCGCGGCGCGCGCCGCGAATTCGCTGCCGACAATTGAGCTTGCGCCGGGGCGGTCTTCCACAACGATCGTTTGGCCGGTCTTTTGCGTTATCGCCTGGGCCAGCACGCGCGCAACCACATCACCAGTACCGCCTGCGGCATAGGGAACGACGATCCTGATCGTTTTGCCCGCGAGGCTCTGCGCGACCGCCGGCTCGGCGATCACCGCGAGTGACACAACGAATATGCAGAAACCGATAAATTTGTTGATCATTTCACTCCCCGATTTGGCTTTTCCCCAGACTGAAACGGTCCGGTTTCGGCTGCAAGACGAGCGACTAGTCTGACGTGACATTCTTTCGATCATGGATTGCCTGCCAGACGCGATATGGCGTCACCGGCATCTTGATGTCCTCGATGCCATAAGGAGCGAGCGCATCGACGATCGCGCTGACGATGACCGCCGGCGCGGCCGTCGTCCCACCTTCACCGCCGGCCTTGATGCCGAGTGGATTGGTCGGCGACAGAATTTCGACGATCTTCGTGACGAAAGAGGGCAAGCGGTTGGAACGCGGCATTCCGTAGTCCATGAACGATCCGCACAGGGGCTGACCGGAGGCGTCAATCGCGCACAGCTCCCACAGTGCCTGGCCGACGCCCTGTACGATTGCGCCGTGAGTCTGGCCGTCGACAATGAGCGGATTGATGCAACGCCCGACATCGTCAACCGAGGTGTAGCGGGTCAAGCGTATATCGCAACTTTCCGGATCGATCTCGATTTCGCAAATCGCGCATCCGTTCGGAAATACCGGATCATGCATCTCGTTATCGGTGACGACTGCAAGTCCAGTGGAAAGATCGTCTGGCATTTTGTGGCGTGTCATTTCCTGCGCCAGCTCCAGAAAGTCGAAGCTGCGATTGCTTTCCCTTGCCGCAAAGCGCCCGTCGCTGAAGTCGACACGATCCGGCGTCGTGTCGAGGATAGCTGCGGTGGCCCGTTTGCCCCTGGCAATCAACTCGCCCGCGGCCAGGGAAAATACTGTCGCTGCGTGCCGCATGGAGCGGCCGGAATGCGTGCCGCCGCCGGCCTTTACGATGTCGGTGTCGCCCAGGATGATCCGCACGGATTCGATTGGCACTGCGATCAGGTCAGCGATTACCTGCGCAAAGCTGGTTTCGTGGCCTTGTCCAGCCGGCTGGGTGCCGATGACCACCTCGACGCGGCGATCCGAACGCACGTTGATGCGCGTTTGCTCTTTGGGTGCACCGATCGAGGATTCGACGTAGTTGGCCAGACCGAGGCCTAGAAGCTTACCGCGCTTCTTTGCTTCGCGCCGGCGCGAGTTGAACCCGTCCCAATCGGCAAGCCGCATCGCGATATCCATGTTGTCTTCGTAGCGTCCGCTGTCGTAGCGCATGCCGACAGCGTTCCGGTAGGGCATTGACTTCGGCCGCACCAAATTGCGGCGGCGCAGCGTGACGCGATCAATGCCGAGTTTCCTGGCTGCAATGTCGATCAGCCTTTCGATGGCGAAGGTGACCTCGGGGCGGCCGGAGCTGCGGTAGGCTTGCGTCGGAACCGTATTGGTGAAAACCGAAACGGCACGCAAGGATGCGACCGGAATATCGTAACTACCGGTAATCAGACCGGCTCCTTTGCTGAGCGGTGACAGCGAAACGCAGTGTGCGCCGGCGTTGCTTATGTTGGTGGCACGCAACGCCAGGAAACGGCCTCGTTCATCGAGCCCCAGCTCCAGTCTCGTTACCAGGTCGCGGCCCTGGTAGTCACTGATGAAGCATTCGGAACGCGTTGCCCTGTACTTGATCGGACGACCAAGCTTTCGCGCGGCCCATAGCACGAGGCCAAATTCGATATAGACACGGTTGCGTGTACCGAAATTTCCGCCGACATCATAAGACAGCACACGGATTTTTTCCGGGTCGACGCCAAGAACCTCGGCGAGCTCGCGCTTTTGGCGCACCGCCCCACCACTGCCGGCGTGGATCGTGTAGCGGTCATGGTCCTTGTCGTATTTCGCGACGGTGACGCGTGGCTCCATCGGCGCGCCGGTCACGCGGTCGATGTGAAATGCCATCGAGACGACGTGGGGGGCATTCGCAAGGATTCGATCCGTTTCGGCGGCATTTCCAAAACGCGTATCGACCAGAATGTTGTCGCGAACCTGGTCCCATACCGCCGGTGCGCCGGGCTTCATGGCATCCTCGGAATGTATGACGCAGGGCAACTCCTCATATTCGATCGCCACAGCTTCTGCGGCATCGAATGCCTGCGCCTGGGTCTCGGCGATAACCATCGCGACCGCTTCTCCGACGTGCCGCGCCTTGTCATGCGGCAGCAATAGATGCGGGCCGATGAAAATCTCGCTGCCGCCAGGGCCCTGCAGCTTCATGTCGAACTTTGTCTTCGGCAGTGGATCGTGAGGAATTGGGCCGAGGCTGTCGGCGACACAATCAGCGCCGGTAAACACCCCAAGGACGCCCGGCATTGTTCTGGCGGTGGAATGATCGATCCCGAC
>DASSIJ010000006.1:0-5629 GCA_035692045.1 Pseudolabrys sp.
GCAACCGGTTCGGGCTGGACCCGGGCTGCCAGGAGCGAAATGTCGAGCGTGCCATACCCGCCGTAAATCAGCGCTGTTCCAAGCAGATAGAGGATTGAACCTACCAGCGCGAAAAGCATGTAGCGCAGGGCCGCCTTGATCGTCTCCTGATAGCCTTTGAGACAGACAAGCGGCACGGCCGCAAAGGTCAGCAGTTCGAGCGCGACATAAAGATTGAAAAGATCGGCGCCGACAGCGATCGCATTCAAGCCGCTCCAGATGCCTAACAATAAAATCCAGAACGCGTAGGAGCCGCGCGTCGAAACACTTGCATCCGGTTGGCCGAACTCGCTACGCGCATAAAATCCCGTCGCGCAGATGACGACTGCGATCGTCATCATCATGGCCGCCGAAACACCATCGGCACGCAACGCAATGCCAAGAGGCGGACGCCAGTTCCCCACAACGTAGACCAGTGACTGATCGTCCCTGAGCACCGCTGCCAGGATGGCAATTGCAACGGCCAACCCCGCTAACAGAAGACCAAGCGCAATGCGTTCCACATATTGGCCGCCCAACGCCATCGTCAAAAGGATGCCTATGACCGGAAGGATGACGGCGAGGACCAGCAGATAGCCGTCCGCTGACGTCACGTCGGCGAAGATTGTTGCGTCCGGCGTCACCGGCGTTCCTCTGACCTGCCCGAGTCCGACGGAGCGTCAGAACTCATCGTGATCTCGCCCGTCTCCTTGTTGAAGCGAACGAGCAATGCGACGGCCATGGCAGTGGCCGAAAACGCGACAACGATTCCCGTAATCACGAGTGCTTGCGGCACGGGATCGGCCCCGAGCCCGGCGGCAGCGCCTCGTCGTGCTATGACGCCGAAGAGAAGAAACACACCGCTTCCGAGAACGTTGAAGGCAAGTATTTTTCGTAAGATCTCTGGATTCGTGACGAGGCCGAATAGCCCAAGCCCGACAAGCATGGCACCGCAATAACCGAACATCGTCGCCGAATTCATTGGCGCATCCTTTCGGGCGGACCGGCCACCAGCAGGGCCAGCGTCACGCCGATGGAAAGCGTGAGCGCGGCCTCGGCAATGACGATCAGTGGCTTGGCGTGATCCGGCGGGTAAGCAAGAAAGGAATCGGCAAACACGAATCCCAAAAGCCCGATGAGGAGAAAGATCGCCGGGCCGACAACAAGAAGCTGCCGTACCCAAAGCGCATTGATCGCGGGCACGTCCCGCAAACGGGCCATCATCACCAGCAGCCACATGGCAGCCAGAACGGTGCCCCCCTGGAAAGCGCCCCCGGGACGATTGGCACCGGCCCAGAACATATAAATCCCGACCGTGATGCCGATTGGCGGCAACACCTGAGCCAGAAACACGAGGATGCTGTTCGGCTGCGCATAGATACGCAAACCGGGTACCCCTCCCCACGCCTGATCCTGCGCCAAAGACCAGACTCCAACCAATGCGAGCAGCAGAACAACTTTTTCAAGCAGCGTATCGAGCGCGCGGTAGACGAACAGGACACCGGCGACCGGATTGCCAAGACCGCTTGATGCCAGATTTTCTTTGGCAATCGGCGCAAGCGTCGGCGGCACCTCCGGAAGAGCATAAACGACGATCCCCAAGGCGATCGACACAAGAATGCAAAGTGCCCCTGCAGCCAGCCGGGCCGGAAAACCGGCTTTTGCAGCCGATCCTTTCGTTGCACGCAGGCGGGAAGCCGCACCCAGCAGCAACATCCCGGTCACGCCGCCGCCGATCGCGGTCTCGGTCAACGCGACGTCAACGGCGGAAAGCCTGACCCAGACGATCGCCAGCAGCAGCCCGTAAACCATGAACAGTACGAGCGACACGAACGCATCGCGCGCAAATATTGCACCGGCAGCAATTGCGATCAGGACTCCGGCAAGCCCGAGGTCAAACAAAACGTCATAGGTCATGTCTGGCGTCCGGATCGTTGCGTCGCTTGCGCAATAAGCTGAGACACGATCGCACCGGACAACTGGACCAGCAGCCAGATGCTGAGCAACTTGAGTGCGCCGAGCAATCCTTGTGCTTGCGGCAACAGCCCGAAAACAATCAATCCAAGGCCGAGGTTGTCGACCTTGGTCAGGGCGTGGAGACGCGTCAGCGTGTCCGGAAAGCGCAACAACCCGACGGTGCCGGCCATAAAAAAGAACGCGCCGGCAGACACCACGACGACAGTAAAAATATCAATGGCGAATTTCATGTGTTGGTCGGCTCGTCTGGATGATCCTTCAGGGAAAGTCGGACATCGCGAAGGAACGCGATGGATACGAACGTGGCGAGCAAGGCCAGCATCAACGCAACGTCCATAATGGCCGGCGTTTGCGTCGCGGCCGACAGAAGCAGCAGCACAGCAACACCGCCGGAGCCGATCAATTGCACCGACAGGATTCGATCAGCGTCAGCCGGACCGCGAAGAATGCGAACCAGACCGAGCGCTTCCATGACCAGAACAAAAATGGCTGCAGCGAACAGAAAACTAGTCATTGCCACTTCCGTATCCCAACGCCTTCATCAAAAAAGCTTCCTCGGCTGCCAACTGGTCAGCGACCGGCTGGCTCTTGTCGAGACAGTGGATCATGAGGTGTCCACTGTCGTCGGTCCCCGACGGCAGCGTTCCCGGCAACAGGCTTGTGACTGTGCAGAACGCACTTCGCGCGGCGCCCGGAGGAAGACGCGGACGGTAAGTCACAAAGCCGGGCTGCAAGGGCAAACGAGGATGGAGTGCACGCCATGCAACATCGACGCCCGCGCTGACGGACTGATACAGAAAGCGTGGCACCAGGCCGGCGAGCGCAACGATGGACGGACGCTTCGTGCCCGGCGGCAGCAACTGCAGGCTTGCCGAAGCCACAAGGAGCGAGGCAGGTATTCCAAAAAGAAGATCAACAGGCTCGGTGCCTGCAATGATGACCCACAATACAAAAAAGCCCACTGATCGAGCAATCTTCGCTGTCATCGCCTCTCCCTAACGACCCAAAATATCACGATAGGCGTGTCGCCGATACTGCGGTCACCTTTGACGGCTCGATTGGACCGAGGTCCAATAGGTCTTTCGCCGACATGGCATTTAATTTGACCCTGCCATTTTTTTATTATGATCAGCGCGTACGTTTTTGATTCGCTCGCATTGTCGAGATTGCGGCGTAATGCAACGAATGCTTTTCGCACGTGCGACGAGTGCGAAAATCTGCTCCGGCCGTGGGCGACGAATGTAGCACAATGAGGAGAGAAACATGTTGCGGACAGTGTTTGCGATAGCGGTTGCAGGTTTGATCTTTGCGGCGGTTTCTGGGAGTGCACAGGCTGCGCCGATTGCGCCGCTTCCCCCGGGTTACACGGTCGACCTTGGAATCTTGTCGGATGTACAGTGGCGCCGCTGCTGGCGCGACCGATGGGGGCGTTTGCATTGCCGTCGCTGCTGGCGCGACCGCTGGGGCCGTGTCCGCTGCTGGTGATGACGCTTACGCCCCTTATCTGAGGGGTAGTTTGTTGTTTCTGGCTGCCCGCGAACCACACGGCGCAATATCCTGCAAACGTTTCGGGGTATTGCGGCTGCGGGCGCGTGGGTTCAAAATCCCAGTCCGGATCATCAACTCAATGGGTCACCAGCAATGCGGATGGTACTCGAAACGGTCCTGTTGATCGCACTGCCCTACGGCACCGCGATTATCTGCGGCGCCATTGGCGAACGGGCCGGCAGAGTTGTGTCCGGATGGAGTTCGGTAGCCGGATTGGCCCTCGGCATTTATTTCTTCAGCAAAAGCATGGAGCTTCTTGGCTGACGGCCATGATCGTGCCTTCCGTTTGCCTTCACCGATTCACGACCCTGACATTCAGAAAGTCGTCTCCGGCCGTGGAGACGTAGCAAGGATTAAATCCGGTCCCTCCGCATGCACCAGCTTGCGCATAGCTTGTTCCCGATACCGGCAGCTTCCACGCGATGACCGCCAACGAGAGAGCAATCAGCGTAAACACGAACTTCATCCACGCGTCCAAGTGCATCGTTCTCTCCCATGTTTGCAGGGTCTGCCGCGCATCGACCCTTGGCGTTCGTGACCTCTCAGTCCGGCGTGTGCAGCGATACCCCGAGCCGCGCGCGTCGGCGTAACCAGGTTGTCGCGCGATATTTTGGATCGTGTGTGATGGCGTGCATACCATCCAGTACATTGAGTACGCGCGCGGGGCCCAATGCGTCGCCGAACGTGAGCGGCCCTTTCGGATAGTTCAGGCCAAGCTCAACCGCAGTGTCAATGTCAGCAGGCGCGGCGATGCGAAGTTCCGCGATACGCGTCCCGATATTCACGATCATCGCGAGCAGCCGTTGCACCACAAAACCAGGACTGTCTTTGATCACGGTCACCGGCACGTTGCCGGCCGACAGTGCCGCGGCCGCCGCGCCAATTATTTCGGCCTTCGTGAGCGGAGTCTTCATCAATGTGCGCCGGCCGGCAAAGCGCCCGAACATGTCGACGGCAACCGTGTGCGCCGGATCAAGATCAAGGCGGACAGCGGCGTGCGAGGCATCCTCGCCCAAAGGGACAACGAAACACGGCGCTTCCGCGACAGGCTTCCCGCCGAGTTGAATCCTCACGCCACCAGCCTTCAACCAGCCGGCAAGCTCGTTTCCGCCGTCCTCGTCCGCTATCCATGCCGACGCCGGCAAAGGTCGAGTTTCCACCGGAACCGTCGGAGGGCTCACTACCGGCGGCCCGTCATAGCGGTAGAAACCTTCCTTGCTTTTGCGGCCAAGTAGGCCAGCGGCGACACGCACCGCCATTTGCGCCGAAGGTTGGTACATCGGCTCGTCAAAATATTGCTCGAAGATGCTCACCATCACGGCGTGGGTAACGTCGCCGCCCACGAGGTCGAGCAATTCGAATGGACCCATCCGAAACCCGGCGGCCTCTTTCATCAGCAGATCGACCTCGCGCGGGCTTGCGATTCCCTCTGATACGATCCGCAATGCCTCCGGCCCGTATGCGCGGCCGGCGTGATTGACAACAAAGCCGGGCGTGTCGGTCGCGACGACCGGATGTTTGTTGAGGCGCTTGACGAAGCTGACCAGCGCCTCGATCAACGCCGGATGGCTCCGCAGGCCCCCGATCACCTCGACGAGCCGCATCAGCGGAGGCGGATTAAAGAAATGCAAACCCGCAACCCGCTCCGGCCTTGCGCAACCAGCGGCGATTTTCGTTACGGAAAGGGAGGACGTGTTGGTAGCAAGCACCGCATCCGGCGACAGATGCTTTTCCAGTGCGCGGAAGAGCTCGTGCTTGGTGTCGAGATCTTCGACAATCGCTTCGATAGCGATGCCGGCGCTCCTGGCCTCGTCGAGGGAACTGATTGGCCTGAGACGGCCAAGGACATCCCGCTTGTCGTCGGCAGTCATCCGCCCTTTCGACACCAGACCTTCAAGGCCTTTGTCGATCGCCGCAATTGCCTCGGTCACTGCGCCGCCACGTGAATCAAACAGCAACGTAGTGAGGCCGGCTTGCGCACATACTTGTGCGATGCCGCGCCCCATGGTGCCGGCGCCGAATACAGCGGCCACGAGATCGGCTCTGGAAGGATCAAACGCCACCGGTCACTGTCCTTCAAATTTCG
>DASSIJ010000007.1:0-4161 GCA_035692045.1 Pseudolabrys sp.
AACAGCATTGCAGAAAATTTCATTTGGAAAGCGCCTTATGTTCGAAGGGATCCTGCCGCCAAAAACTACCCTAGCGTGTTGATGGGCGCAACGAGGCTTGACGCGAAGCTGTCGGCCGATCCGTTCGCGTATACGGTCTTCGCGGAGTTTCCGCTTCTGGCCCATCGCGACAAATTGCGCTGCCGCACGAACTTGTTCGCTGTAGGGGCAAAGCGGATGTAGTCTTCGTTGGATCACGCGGCCGGTTTTATGATGGGGTGGACGCCCCGCACGGCATCGATGTGCCAAAGTGGAGTGTTTGAGCACCACTTAAGGGAGGCGTCCGTGTCAGGGGTTATCACAGTCGGTCTGGATATCGCTAAACATGTTTTCCACGCACATGGAGTGGACGACCGGGGGCGAGCGCTTTTCAGCAAGCGGATCAGCCGAGGAAAGCTTCTGGATTTCTTCGCGGCGCAACCAAGTTGCACTGTAGCGCTTGAGGCGTGTGGTGGAGCGCATCACTGGGCTCGCCAGCTCACCCAACTTGGGCATGAGGTTCGGCTGATCCCGCCCGCTTATGTAAAGCCGTTCGTGAAGCGGCAAAAGAACGACGCCATCGACGCTGAGGCAATTTGCGAAGCAGCGCAGCGGCCGAACATGCGCTTCGTGGCGATGAAGAGCGAGCAGCAACAAGCGGCGGGTCTCGTCTTTCGGACCCGTGACCTGTTGGTGCGGCAGCGAACCCAACTCATTAACGCAGTCCGTGGACACCTCACTGAATATGGTTGGATAGCGCCAAAAGGCCCGTCGCATGTGGCAGAGCTTGCCCGTCTGATCGGGGAAAAACGGATGGCCGGCTCGCTTCCGGAAGCAGCTCGCGCAATGTTCCGATTGATGCTGGACCAGCTCGCGAGCCTCAATGGAAGGATCGCGGTTCTCGACAAAGAGATCGCGCGTCGTGCTCGCGAAGACGAGGTATCCCGCCGGCTGATGACCATTCCTGGCATCGGCCCGATCTCCGCCACGGCGATCGCCGCTCTAGCACCGCCGGTCGAGACCTTTGCCAAGGGCCGCGACTTTGCCGCCTGGCTCGGTCTCACGCCCGTTCAAAGATCGACAGGCGGCAAGCAGAAGCTTGGCGCAACGTCCAAAATGGGCGAGCGCACGCTCAGGCGCCTCCTCATCATCGGCAGTAGTGCTGTCGTACAACAAGCGAGCAAACGCGGCGCAGCAAAGGGTTCGTGGCTCGAACAGATGTTGGCTCGCAAACCGCGCATGTTGGTGACGGTTGCGCTCGCCAACAAGATGGCGCGGATTGTCTGGGCGCTTCTTGTAAAGCGCGAGGTTTACCGAGCTCCGGTCGCAGCCAACGCATGATCTTGGCGGACCTGAGGTCGTCAGAGATGTAGTCGGTCGAAGGAGGGTATGGCGCAACAGTCGGCGAGACGAGGTCGGAAGAACCAGGTGTACTCATCGTGCCTAGAGCACGCTTTTATGATTTGGTCTCCGGTCTGCGAACTCCCATACGGGCCCCGCAGCTTCATCGCTGCATCATCAGAGGCCGGACAGATGGCAGCATCCGACTACGTGCCGAACTTCTTCAAAAACCGCTTGCATCTCGCGGGGCGTCCACAGATGAGTACACGCCCTAGTCGGGCAATTTCCGAACACTCCCGCAGCCACGCGTGACAACGACGCTTTATTGGGCTAACTGCGGTTGGCAGGCCATCAAGCTCTCTCTGCTCATTCTGGACCATGATGACTGAAGTCACGGGACAAGGCGTTGGCGCGCGGGTCCGCCGCAAGGAGGATTCACGTTTCCTGCGCGGGCGCGGGAATTATGTCTCGGACATGATCCTCCCCGGCCAAAGCGAAGTCGCATTCCTGCGCAGTCCGATTGCGCACGGCAGCATCCGGCGCATCACGAAGCCGCCAGGCAGCGAGGGACGCGTGTTCGTCCGGTCTGACCTGGCCGAAGCAGCCGCCATGATCGCGCCGACCACGGTGCCTGGATACAAGCTCTCCGAGTGGCATCCGCTGGCACACGACAAGGTGCGCTTCGTCGGCGAGCCGGTTGCGATGTGCGTTGCGCCGACGCGAGCCGAAGCCGAAGACCTGACCGAGCAGGTCGAAGTCGAGTTCGACGAGCTGCCCGTTCTAGTCGACGCTCTCGCGGCGCGCGCCGAGAAGACTGTCCGCGTGCATGAGCAATGGGACGACAATCTGTTTCTGACTCTGAACCTCGACAACGGTTACGATGCCAACGCCAAGGGCGCGCCGGTCGTGGTCAGACGCGAGCTATCGCTGAACCGTCAAGCGATGGTGCCGATGGAAGGCAAGGCCATCCTGGCGCATTGGGACGAGCGCAGCGACCAGCTGGTCGTCTACTATTCGACCCAGGTGCCGCATGTCGTCCGCGTGGGACTGGCGCAGTTCCTCGGGATCGATCAGGGTCAGGTGCGGGTGATTTCGCCCGACGTGGGCGGCGGGTTCGGCTACAAGGTCATTGTGCATCCCGAGGAGCTGTGTGTTGCCTGGCTGGCGCTCAAATATCGCCGGCCCTTCCGCTATATCGAGGACCGGCGCGAGCACCTGGTGGTCGGCGCCAATACCCGCCAGCATCATTACCGGCTCACCGCGCACGCGGATCAACGCGGACGGCTGCTCGCACTCGACGCGGAAATCACCATCGATGGCGGCGCTTATTCCAACTGGCCATTCACGGTTGCCCTCGAGCCGGGGCAGGCGACCGGCAATCTGCCGGGCCCTTACGATTTCCGCGGCTACCGCTGCAAGACGTATTGCGTAGCGACCAACAAGCCCGGTTTTCTGCCCTACCGCGGCGTGGCCCGCACCGGCGTCTGCTTTGCGATGGAACTGATGATCGACGCCATCGCGCGCGCGGTCGGCCGCGAGCCATGGGAGGTGAGGCACGACAATCTCGTTCCGGCCTCGGCGATGCCGTACGACAATGTCACCCGCAAGCACTACGACAGCGGCGATTACCAGAAGGCGCTGCTAACGGCGCGCGACAAGATCGGCCTCGCGGCCTGGCGCGAACGCCAGCGCAAGGGCGAGCCCGACGGCCGCCTGATCGGTGTCGGCTTCGCGTCGTATTGCGAGCAGACCGCGCATGGCACCAGCGTGTTTTCCGGGTGGGGGCTGCCGATCGTGCCAGGCTACGACCAGGCTACGGTTCGGGTGATGCCTGACGGTGGACTCGAGGTTCGCGTCGGCGTGCATTCGCACGGGCAGGGCATGGAAACCACCATGGCGCAGATCGCGCACGAAATCACCGGCGTTGCTCTCGACAAGATCCGGGTGATCCTTGGCGACACCGGCACCACTCCGTATTCGACGGGCACCTACGCGTCGCGCAGCATCGTCATGTCGGGCGGCGCGGTGGCGAGCGCCTGCAAGGAACTGCTGCCGCGCTTTGTGCTAATCGGCGCGCATTTGATGCAGGCCGCGGTGAATACCGTGCGCTACGAAAGAGGGATGATTGTCGGACCGCAGAAATCGATCCCGCTTCGCGAGGTGGCGGAAGCCTGGTATCTGCGCCCACAGGACCTGCCGCCCGATGTCGATCGCGGCGGCCTCGAGACGACGTTGGCCTTCAAGCCAGCGCGCGACACCGGCGCCTTCAGTTACGCATCGCATGCCGCCGTCGTAGCGGTCGATACCAGCATCGGACAAGTCGAGATCCTGGACTATGTCGCGGTCGAGGACTGCGGCACGCTGGTCAATCCCATGGTGGTCGAGGGGCAATCTTTGGGCGGCATCGCGCAAGGCATCGGCACCGCGCTCTACGAAGAAAGCCCGTTCGATGCGAACGGACAACCGCTCGCTTCGACCTTTGCCGACTATCTGCTGCCTGGGCCGACCGAAATCCCAGCCATCCGCATCTTCCACATGGAGACGCCCTCGCCCTATACCGAGTTTGGGATCAAGGGCATGGGTGAGGGCGGTGCGATAGCTCCACCGGCTGTCATCTTCAACGCGGTCAATGATGCGCTCAAGCCGTTGGGCGTGGAGCTGACCGAAACTCCGCTGTCGCCGCGCCGCCTGTTGGAAGCGATCGAGCGCGCCGGCGCGTCGGCGGCGTTGCCGGTGGGCGACGCATGAAGGCGGCGCGTTTCGACTACGTACGGCCGGACGACCTGCACCAGGCAGTGGCCG
>DASSIJ010000008.1:0-3022 GCA_035692045.1 Pseudolabrys sp.
TGCCGTCGCGCTGTCCGGCTCCGACATCGACGGCACCGTGGCCTCGTTCCACATCACCGGCCTGCCGGCCAACGGCACGCTCTATAGCGACGCCGCGCTGACCCACGCCATCGCCTCCGGCGGCAGCGTCACCGCCAGCGGCAACGCCGCCACGGTGTACTTCGTGCCGGCAGCCAACTTCAACGTAAGCGCCAAGCCGATGCCGTTCAGGTCTTGTAGTTCCAAGGCATGAGTTTATCGATCTGGGAGATCGGCCACCTGTTGGCGATGCGCTCGAGCGTCTGCGCCAGCCAGGCGAGCGGATCGACGTCATTCATTTTTGCCGTCTGCAGAAGGGTGGCGATGGTTGCCCACGTCCTGCCACCGCCATCGCTACCCGCGAAGAGCGCATTTTTTCGCGTTATTGTCTGGGGTCTGATGGCCCGTTCGACAATGTTGGAATCGATTTCGATACGGCCGTCGAGGAGGAAGCGCCCGAGAATCTCCCGTCGGGAGGTGGCGTAGCGGATCGCCTCGGCCAGTTTTGACTTTCCCGAGATCCGCGGCAATTCCGTTTCCCAGAGCTTGAAGAGGTCGGCGACGATGGCCGCCGAACGGTCCCGACGCGCGGTTAGGCGTACGGCAGCATCGCAGCCGCGGATCTCCTCCTCAATCTTCCAGAGCCCGGCCATCGTTGTGATCGTCTGCGTCGCAATTTGCGAACTGCCGTTGATGTGCAGTTCATAGAACCGTCTGCGCAGATGGGCCCAACAGCCCGCGAGAGCCATCCCTTCATTGGAGCGGATTTTCGCTTTGGCCAGCTGTGTATAGGCGGCGTAACCATCCACCTGCAGAATGCCGGCAAAGCCCGCCAGATGACGCGCCACGCAGTCGCCGCTGCGGCTGTCCTCGAAGCGATAGGCGACCATCGGCGGACTGGTGCCCCCGAAGGGCGTGTCGTCGCGCGCATACGCCCACAGCCAGGCCTTTTGGGTCTTGCCGGTCCCCGGCGCCAACGTCGGCAACGTGGTTTCGTCGGCAAACACCCTTTCGCCCTGCTTGATGCGCTCGAGAACATAGTCCGCCAGAGCCTGCAGTTCGAAGCCGACCTTGCCCATCCATTGGGCCATCAGCGAACGGCTCAGTTCGGTCTTGTCGCGGGCGTAGATCGCTTCCTGCCGATACAGCGGCAGGCCGTCGGCATATTTGGCGACGGCGATCTGGGCCAGAAGCGCCTCGGTCGGAATGCCGCTTTCGATGATATGGGGCGGCGCCGGCGCTTGGATCACGCCGTCGCGGCCGCGATAGGCGTATTTCGGGCGGCGGGTCACCAGCACCCGGAACTTCGCCGCCGTCACGTCGAGACGCTCCGACACGTCTTCGCCAATCAGGACCTTCTCCAGATCCTCGCAGCCAGGCGGGACCTCTGGTTCAATAACCTGCTCGATCCGCTCCAGGTGAGGCGCAAAGCCCTTGCGCGGCCGCGGCGCGCGCTTCGGCTTGTCCTTGGCTGCTGTCTCCAGCTCGGCGTCGATCGCCGCCACGCCGGTCTCGATCTCGTCGAACACGAAGTCGATCTGCTCATCGTCCAACCGCTCACCGCGCAAGCGTTCCGAGCGCGTGCCGTAAAGCATGCGTTCAAACGTCTTGACGATCGCCGTCAGCTCCGCAATTCGCGTATCCGAGGTGGTGTTGATCAGCTTGAGAGCCGCGATCTCGGAGGCTATGCGGTTATTCTCCGCCTCCATCGCCGCACGCTGCTCGACCGTGGCCAGGACCATCGCCTTGAGCGTATCAACATCGTCGGGAAGCTCTGCAACGGTCGGCATCATCGCCCGATATCAGAGCATGATCGCCGCCGATTTTCGAGGCATTTCAAATGCCCCGATTCAAAATGTCACAGCCTTTTTCTAGCCAACCGATTGCGGACGCTGCACCGTTATCGGTCGAACCTTTTTCCAGTCCATCCCGTCGACAAGGGCAAGCAATTGGGCATAGTTCAGCCGCACTGTTGCCGGCGCGATCCGCGGCCAACAAAACTGCTCCTTCTCGAGCGTTTTCGCAAACAGGCAAATACCGCCGCCGTCCCACCAAACGATCTTCACCCGGTCGGCTCGTTTCGAGCGGAAGACGTAGAGCGCTCCGTTGAAGGGATCAACACCGCCGTCGCGCACCAGGGCCATCAGCGACACCGGTCCTTTGCGGAAGTCGACCGGCGTGCTGGCAACATAAACTTCAACGCCCGACGGGATCATGCCTTGCGAACCGCGCGGATGACATTAGCGAGATGATCAGGCTCGACATCGCTTCCGGCACGCAACACCACTTCACCAATGACAATTTCCACCAGCGCGCAGCTCACCGCCGCAAAGCGCTCGAACCTCATCGGCCGATCGGCGTCTACGGCTTCGTTCCCGATCGCAGCCCTCGCCACCCGCGCTTGGCGTCGCCAACCGAACAACTGCGACGGAGCCATTCCGGCACCACGGGCAATCGCCGAAACATTGGCGCCCGGAACAAGCGTCTTCTCCACAAGCCGGGCCTTCGCCTCGGCAGACCAGCCGCGTCGAGCCCGAAGAGGCCGTGCCTCCAGATGCTCGATCACCTGACAATTTCCATCATCAGGCATAGGCGTACTTATAGAAATTTCCATCATCAGATCTCCGGCTTCACCAATGCCGCAGACTCTCAGATCTCAATCAACCGCGCCATGTGCGGTCTCCTTGGCGCTTACCTTCCACTTGCCATAGCGCTCCGGCAGGTGCTGCCAGTAGGCTCCGGAACGCAGAACCCACAAAACCCCGTTCACGAACAGACGGTTGTCGACACCGCTCCGGCCGGGATCCCCCACCTTGCCCGGCAGCATCGGCGCAATCCGAGCCCATTGCGCCTCGCTTAGCTCATAGCGCTTCACACCCATCAGCCCGCTCCGAATCAAAAGGTCCGGAACGCATTGATTCAGCATCCTTCAGCTATGGGAATCCTGAATGTGGATTGGTCCTAGACCGCAGAGACCTCGTCTGGATCAACGTCACAGCAAACC
>DASSIJ010000009.1:0-13742 GCA_035692045.1 Pseudolabrys sp.
GCTTTTTTCTGACGGACGGCTAGTTGCCGCCGATGGTCTTGATCACACTCGACATCGGTCGTGCCTCTTCGAGGCCGCCGCCCATCTCCTTGAGCACCATGTCGGTATATTCTTTCTTCGGCTGGGTCGGGGTCTTTCCGACAACCTGCACGACTTTAAACCCGCCATCTTTGAGCTTTTTGAGCAGGTCGGGCGCTGCCTTGGCAGTCGCCTGCTGGAAGTCGTGCATCAGAATGATGCCTTTGCCGTGTTTTTCGAGTTTCTTCATGACCGATGCGATGACCTGCTCGGGCTTGCGCATCTTGAAGTCGAACGAATCCATGTCGGTGGAGAAAATTCCGACATTGCGCTCGCCGAGATATTTAACCAGTTCGGGCGGGTGGCGCAGGGCCGGAAAGCGGAAGAATGGCCCGACCGGTTGATTACCGAGAGCGATGCCGACGGCGGCAATGCCCTTTTCGATTTCGTCCTTGCCGTCCTGCTCGTTCAGCTTCGACAGATCCTTATGCGACCAGGTATGCGAGCCGACGGTGTGGCCGGCAGCCGCGACCTGCTTCATGATCTCCGGATGCCAGCCCGCGTGCTTGCCAATCGGAAAGAAGACTGCCTTGGTGCACTGTTCCGCCAAAGCTTTGAGCACGGCGGGTGTGTTTCCAGGCCACGGACCATCGTCGAAGGTCAGGACGACTTCGTGGTCGCGCAGGAAGTCATAAGCCTTGAAATGCTCGAAGCCGAAACCGGGGCCGCCGGTGGTGTCGATCTCGACGACGCGGGCAACTCCGAGCGCATTCGGGTTGTCGCATTTTGCGGCTGCGGGCGCCGGCGCAGCGGCCGGAGCTGGTGCGGGTGCGGTCTGGGCCCAAGCGGTCGTTGCCGCCGACATTGTGATCGCCATAGCGATCGCCAAAGCGCTGCGCATCACGTTCTCCATTTGTGATAGGTGGCTATATTCAAATATTCTCATCTATTCATCGCGGCTTTGATCTATCGAGTCAACGCCACGCCCCGATACCGTCAAAACGCTTGGCATTTATTGGCGTTACGATGGTTAATCTAAGGCGGGCCTTGCGTTGCCTTGGCGGCCGATCGGGATTATCTGAGCGAAGCGATTCGGAGGAACATTATGCCGGCGATTGTATCCGGTGCTGGTTTGTCGCGCCCGGTGTTGCTGTTCGCGCTTGCAGGCGGCCTGATTCTGGGCACGACCTGTGTGCTTTGGGCCTATTACGGCACTGCGGTGTTTTTCGAAATGGTGCGCGCCGGCTGGGTCGCATGTTTCTGAGTTAGCTGGAACCTTATGACTGCGCGCACATCCCAAATTTTGCTGATCCTGTCGGCCTTTGTGACCGGCCTGGTTATATTCACAGGTGTTTTTCTTTACGCCACCGGGAACTTTGGAAGTGGCGGCCAAAGCGCCTCAGCGATCGGTGGATCTTTCAAGCTGGTCGACCAGAACGGTACGCAAATTACCGAGGCGGATATCAAGGGCCGGCCATTCCTTGTTTTCTTCGGTTACACGCATTGTCCCGACGTGTGCCCCACGACGTTGTTCGACGTGTCCGAGGTCCTGCGCGCGCTCGGCAAGGATGCCGACCGCACCGGGGCGTTGTTCATAACCGTTGATCCGGAACGAGATACACCCGCGGTGATGAAAGACTATCTGTCGAGCTTCGACCCGCATTTGCGCGGTGCGACGGGCGATCGGGCGGCAGTCGATGCGGCAGAAAAAGCCTATCGCGTCTATGCCAAGAAAGTTCCCGCCGAAAATGGCGATTACAGCATGGATCACACCGCGCTGGTCTATCTCATGGACAAGCAAGGCCGTTTTGTCGCGCCTTTTAGCCTCAAACGGCGGCCTGAGGACGCTGCCGCCGATTTGCGGCGCTATCTCTAGGTCGTGCGAATCGGGGCAAGTTGACCGGCTCGCTTTAACTCGTCGAGGTAACGCTCGAGTTCGAGGAGGGCGCGAATTCTGCTCTCCTGCCGCGATGCTTTGTCGACCCCGTGTTCGGTCTTTTTCCAAAAATAGGGCTTCCTCATGAGCTCCAGCGCGGCCGACCAGGCTGCCAGCGAAAGCAGCAACCAATGGACGGGCGTCAGGATCAATACACGCGTCTTGTTCAGCATGCCGCGCTGCCAAAGGCCGAGGACGCCGAAAGAAGCTGATGCGCAATAACCGAACGCGGCAACGGCCGTATAGTGTCCCAGGCGAACGATGGCGGCCTGGTGGTCGCCCGTTGAGAACGGCGGAATGAGTTCCCAGCCCAGTGCAAACAAGAATACCGGATGCGCCATCGCCACCAACGCGTTGCCGCCGACAATGAACTGAAAAGTAAGAAAACCCGCGCAGCCAAGTTCGCGAAAAAGGTGGCCCGGCTTGCGCATATGCACAAGCCAGGTCTGCATCCACCCCTTGAACCAGCGCGTGCGCTGACCAAGCCATGCACGGATCCTGGTGGGCGCCTCTTCATAGGTCGTGGAATCAATCACACCCGATCGGTAACCGAAGCGGGCGAGCCGCATACCGAGATCGGCGTCCTCTGTGACATTGTGAGGATCCCAGCCGCCGACTTCGCGCAGCGTCGCTGTGCGGAAATGGTTCGACGACCCGCCGAGCGGTAACGGCAAGCCGAGTGCCGCGAGCCTTGGAAGAAAAATGTCGAAATGCCCGGCATACTCGGCGCTGAAATAGCGTGAGAGCCAAGTCATCTTCGTGTCGGTGCATAGGCGCGCCTGCACGCAGGCGAGGTCATTGCCTGCCGAACGAAACGCCTGCAAGGCACGACGCAGTTGATTTCGCTCCGGCCGATCCTCGGCGTCGTAGATCACTGTGAACACGCCGCGCGCGAATGGAAGGGCGACGTTAAGCGCTTTCGGTTTTGTACGCAGCGCGGCCGGGGCAACCGGGACAACCACAATGGGTATGCGATGCTTGCGAGCGGTGATAGCCGCCCGCGTGCCATGATCGTCGGCCTCGACGGCGACGATCACATCAAGTTTTTCGGTTGGATAGTCGAGTCGCTCGATGGCCGACAGCAGTTGGTCGACCACCGCCGCTTCGCGATGGAGAGCGGCGATCACACTGTACATCGGCAGTTCGTCGTCCGATTCGTCGCGAAAGGACAGATTTCGATTTGTGTTCGAAGACGTTGCCGCCGTGTGCGCGACGACCCAGATCCGGAATGCTGTTGGCAGAACCACAAGGACAGAAAGCGCGATCATGCCGGACGTTGTGCACATGGCAGCAAAAGCGAGCACACCGAACAGAAGTGGAAGGGCATTGGTAAGCTTGTTCAGTGTCGCCGCCGAAAGTTTTGGCCGCGACGACTTGAGTTGTTCGGCTGCGCGAACTCCAGCCTCGACCAGAACGTTCTCGATGCTGCTATCGAGCGCAACTGCCCGCCGCTCAACATCGCCTTCCATACGTCACCCAATACACGCACTTTTTTGGGGACGTTATCGTGACTGCAACTAATGCGGGAGTCAGTCAAAAGGAGGACGCGGCTCGCGATGGCCTCGCGTACCGACCGATGCTAGAAGGCGCGGCCTATGTCGGATTTCATGTCACACTACCTCGTGCCGGCTGCTGTCGTCGCAGTTGCCATCGTGCTGCTGCTCGGCCTGATCAACATGATGCGTGGCGGTTCGCCAAACCGCTCGCAGAAACTCATGCGCCTGCGCGTATTGCTGCAGTTCGTCGCCATTGTCGTGATCATGGCGACGATCTGGGTGATGGGCCGCTAGTTCAGGAAAAGCGCAGCGGGCTCACTTCATCGGGGCCGCGCGCATATACTCCACTTTCTCCTTCGGCTGTTTGGCCTTCTTCTTCTTGGCCGCGGAGTAATCGGCGGTGGCGGCCTTGGCAGAGTGACCGGCGCTCCCGCAAGCCTGTGCGGGCGCGGCGGCGGGCAAGGCCAAAAATGCGGCGGCAACGGCAATCGACAGAACACGCATGAGCGTCACCCCATTTTTTGTGATGGAAACAAGATAATATAAAGCCTACTCCGAATCTCCGGCTCAGCGAAAGGCCAAGCGAGGTCGATATGGTCGTGCTCAACCGCATTTATACCCGGACCGGCGACGACGGCACCACGTCGCTCGGTACCGGCGCGCGGCGCAAGAAATACGATCTCAGGGTTGAGGCCTACGGCACGGTTGACGAAGTCAACGCGGTAATCGGACTGGTGCGCCTGCACACTGCCGGTGACGACCAACTCGATGCCGCGCTTGGCCGTATCCAAAACGACCTGTTCGATGTGGAGGCTGATCTTTGCCTGGCCGAAAAGGGGCCGGGCGGAGCCAGGCTGACGGTGACCGATGCCCAGGTCGTGTGGCTCGAAGGCGAAATTGACCGCCTCAATGCCGACCTTTCCCCTCTAAGGTCCTTTATTCTCCCCGGGGGGAGTGCTGCTTCGGCGTACTTGCATTTGGCCCGCACGGTCTGCCGCCGCGCTGAACGGATCATGGTCGAACTGAAGGACAAGCCAGGAGAGGGGGTGTCGGAGCCCTCACTCAAATATGTCAACAGGCTGTCGGATTATCTGTTCGTTGCGGGCCGTCATGCCAATAACAAAGGCGCCGCCGATATCTTGTGGGCGCCCGGCCAGAACCGCTAGTTTTGCGTGCGGCGCAGCATAAACGTTGACAGGCTAACGGCGCGGCCTTTAGCTTCCGCCCGCGCTGCCGAAGTGCCCATCCGGATGGGGGATCATGAAAATTCTGGTGCCCGTGAAACGGGTGGTCGACTTCAACGTCAAGATTCGCGTCAAGCCGGATGGGTCCGGCGTTGAGCTTGCCAATATCAAGATGTCCATGAATCCGTTCGACGAGATTGCCGTCGAGGAGGCGATCCGTCTGAAGGAGGCCGGCAAGGCGACAGAGATCGTGGCCGTATCGATTGGACCCGCCCAGGCGTCCGAAACAATTCGAACCGCGCTCGCCATGGGCGCCGACCGCGGCATCTTGGTGAAGACGGATGGCGCAGTTGAACCGCTTGCGGTTGCAAAGATCCTGAAAGCCATTGTTGAAGCGGAAAAGCCTGGCCTGGTTATTATGGGCAAGCAGGCGATCGACGATGACTGCAATCAGACCGGTCAAATGCTGGCAGCACTCCTGAATTGGGCGCAGGGAACCTTCGCATCCAAGCTTGCCATTGAGGGCGACGCCATCAGTGTGACGCGTGAAGTCGATGGTGGATTGCAGACCGTGAAGCTGAAGATGCCAGCGGTCGTCACCACCGACCTGCGCCTGAACGAACCGCGTTATGCGTCACTGCCGAACATTATGAAGGCGAAGAAAAAGCCGATCGAGGACAAGACGCCGGACGCTTATGGCGTCGACGTCAAGCCGCGGCTCCAAGTTTTGAAAACATCTGAACCGTCAGGACGCAAGTCCGGAGTGAAGGTCGGTTCGGTGGCCGAGCTGGTTAGCAAGCTCAAAGATGAAGCGGGGGTGCTCTAGATGACCACCCTTCTCATCGCCGAGCACGACAACAAGTCGCTTAAGGATGCCACGGCCAAAGCCGTGACCGCCACCAAAGCGCTCGGTGCCGATGTCCACATCCTTGTTGCCGGCAAGGATTGCAAAGGCGCGGCCGACGCGGCAGCCAAACTTGACGGCGTCAAGAAAGTGCTGGTGGCGGATGCTGCGCCCTACGAGCATCAACTCGCCGAGCCGCTTGCTGCGCTCATCGTTTCGCTCGCGGGCAACTATGATGCCATCGTGGCTCCGGCGACGACGACCGGAAAAAACGTGATGCCGCGCGTCGCCGCTTTGCTGGATGTCATGCAGATTTCTGACGTCACGAAAGTCGTCTCGCCCGATACGTTCGAGCGTCCGATTTATGCCGGCAATGCGATTCAGACCGTGAAGTCGTCCGATGCCAAAAAGGTCATCACCGTACGCACCTCGACCTTTCAGGCCGCTGGCGCTGGCGGTTCGGCGAGCGTGGAAAACGCCGCGGCGGCCGCCGATCCGGGCCTTTCGACTTTCGCCGGCGAGCAATTGTCAAAATCGGACCGGCCTGAGCTGACCTCGGCCAAAATCATCATTTCCGGCGGCCGCGCCATGCAAAGCCGCGAGAACTTCACAAAGTACATCGAGCCGGTAGCCGACAAGCTCGGTGCTGCGGTCGGCGCCTCGCGCGCGGCCGTCGATGCCGGCTACGCGCCAAACGATTGGCAGGTGGGTCAGACCGGCAAGGTTGTAGCGCCCGAGCTTTATATCGCTGTTGGGATTTCCGGAGCGATTCAACATCTGGCCGGAATGAAAGACTCAAAGGTAATTGTTGCTATCAATAAGGATGAGGAGGCGCCGATCTTCCAGGTGGCCGACTACGGTCTTGTGGCCGATCTCTATCAGGCCTTGCCGGAGCTGGCCGGGGAACTCGACAAGATCAAGCGTTGACCACGTCGCCATTTTACCACTCCACGCGATAGCCTCGCGTGGCGGTAAGTCGTAAAAGTGCAGATAACGAACGCAAACTAACCGAATTCGAAGCCAAGAGCCGGGACTTCGCATCGATCGGAAAGGGACATGGCAATCAATATTCAGACTGTCGGAGTAATCGGCGCGGGCCAGATGGGCAATGGCATCGCTCATGTCTGCGCGCTGGCAGGATTTTCGGTCCTGCTCAACGACGTGTCAGCCGACCGCATTAAGGCCGGAATGGCAACCATCAACGGCAACATGGCGCGCCAGGTTGGAAAGAAATCGATCAGCGAGGATGACCGCAAGGGCGCGTTGTCGCGCATCAAGCCGGCCGAGAAGTACGACGCGCTTTCGGGTTGCGATCTGGTGATCGAGACCGCGACCGAAAAGGAAGAGGTCAAGCGCAAGATTTTCTCCGACGTGAGCGCTTCGCTTAAATCCGACGCGATCCTGGCAACGAACACCTCCTCGATCTCGATCACACGGCTGGCGTCATCGACGGATCGCCCTGAGCGTTTCATCGGCATTCACTTCATGAATCCGGTGCCGTTAATGGAGCTTGTCGAGCTTATCCGCGGCATTGCTACCGACGACGCCACCTTCGAGGCCAGCAAGGCTTTTGTCACCAAGCTTCACAAGACCATCGCGGTGTCGGAGGATTTCCCGGCCTTCATCGTCAATCGCATCCTGCTGCCGATGATCAACGAGGCGGTCTACACACTCTATGAAGGCGTCGGGAACGTTGAGGGGATCGACACCGCCATGCGGCTCGGCGCCCATCATCCGATGGGTCCGCTCGAGCTTGCCGATTTCATTGGCCTCGACACCTGCTTGTCCGTCATGCAGGTGCTGCATGAAGGCCTGGCCGATTCAAAATACCGGCCGTGCCCCCTTCTTGTGAAATATGTCGAAGCCGGTTGGCTCGGCCGCAAGACCCAGCGCGGCTTCTATGACTATCGGGGTGAGAAACCGGTGCCGACGCGCTAGGGCGGTGCAGGGCGCTAGGCCGCGGAAGCCCTGTCGCTAAAGTCCGCCATTTGCGCACTCAACGCTCTCTTGAACGCGGGCCGTTCCTCGCAACGCAGCCGATATGCCTCCAGCGTTGGCATCTGCGTTACTAGATCAGTATTACGCGGGATTCGTAACACGGTGGTCATCAGAAGATCGGCCACAGTGAAGCGATCCTCCAGGTACTCGCGACCATCGAGCCAGTCGGAAAGTGCTGTCAGGCGCGTTTGCGCGAGTTTGAGAGCTGCCGGCCGGCGCTGCTTGGCCCAATCTTCCTCGGCGTGAAACACGTCGATCGCCGTCAGGTTCTGGATGTGCGGTTCGACAGAATTCAGCGCGGCGAACATCCATGCCGTTACCCGGCTGCGCGCTTTCGGGTCCGTCGGCATCAAGACCTCAGAGCGATCTGCAATGTGCAGGAGGATCGCCCCACTTTCGAAAAGCACCAGGCCGTCTTCTTCGTATGCAGGCACTTGCCCAAATGGCTGCATCGAACGGTACGCGTCCGACTTCTGATCGTCGGGGCCAATCAACCATGCCTCATACGGCAAGCCTGCTTCTTCCAGGGCCCATCGCACTCTCAGGTCGCGGACCAGGCCGCGCGCAAAAGTTGGTACCCAGCGGAAAGCGCTAATCGTGATCATCGAAGTGCTCCGTTTTTTCTGCAACCGATTAACCGCAGCAGCCGGCCTTTGGCGGCGTGACCTGGTATTCGTCGTGCCGGCGGACCCAGGCCATGGACCACGGCAGGGCGTCTTCGTCGCGGCCTTTCGGCGCCATATCGAGGAAATTGTAGGTGCCGACCAGAATATCGAGCCCGCGCGCATATGATGAGTAGGTGTGCAGCACCTCACCAGTCTCGTTCTTGATAAAGGCGCTCAAGCCCGGCGCTTCTTCGCTCGGAAATTCCATCATCGTGTAGTTGTATTCGACTTTGCCGCGTTCCTTCTCCTCGGGGGTGAACGAGACATGGAAATCACGATTGAAGTCGTTGGCGAACGACGACACCCATTTGAATGTCCAGCCCATTCGCTTTTTGTAGGCCTCGATTTCGGCGAAGGGTGCCCGCGACACGACAACGAACGTCACGTCGCGCTGGGCCAGGTGAACCACCGGACCGTCGAAATGATCGGCGAGGAATGAGCAACTCGGACAGCCCTGGACCCAGCCTGGGCCGAGCATGAAATGATAGACGATGAGCTGGCTTCTGCCGGCGAAAAGCTCCGACAGCGTTTCCCGGCCGTTCGGTCCTTCAAACAAATAGTTCTTTTCGACTTTCACCCAGGGCAGCGCGCGCCGCGCGGCGCTCAATTGATCGCGCGCCTTGGTGAACTCCTTTTCTTTGGCAAGCAGCGCTTTGCGCGCAGCCAGCCATTCGCTCTGAGAAACGACGTTGTGTTGCATGGTGTTCCTCTTTCAATGCTTTCTATGCTTTTGGAGGTGTCATCCAGCCGATGCCGGCGCCGCCCGGTTCGCGCAGAATGGCAATGCGGCCGACATTGGGAACGTCGAAGATCGGCCGCATCAAGGTGGCTCCGGCCGACTGAGCTTTCTTCACCCGGGCATCGACATCATCGACGGCGATATAGGACATCCAGCCTTCCGGCACGCCATCGAATTGCGGGCTGCTCAACGGAAATAATCCGCCGAGAAATTTGTCTCCCATTTTCGCGACCCAATAGGTGCCGTCCGGCATCGCCATGGCCTCGAAATTCCAGCCAAGGGTATCGGCGTAGAATTTTTTCGCCCGCTCGGCATCGCGAGTCATCAACTCGTTCCAGTAGAATTCTCCGTGCGACCATTCGTGCGGCATAAGCTACTCCTGTCACTATGCGGTGAGGTACTTGTCGAGCTTGTCCATCGCGCTGTTCCATCCGCCCTGGTGACGGTCACGCGCGTCCTCATCGAAGAACTGCTCGTGCTGCAACGTAAAGATCGTGCCATCGCCGTCAGGTTTGAATGTCAGCGTCACGAGCGATTCACGTTCCGGCGTCGACTTCCAGGACCACGTGAACACCAGTTTTTGGTTCGGAATCACTTCGCGATAGATGCCGCTGACGTCGTGTTCTTCGCCATCCGGTGCTTTCATCACCCAGCGGTAACGGCCACCCGTGCGTGGATCGCTTTCAACGCGCAGCGGCTTTATTTCGCCCGGCCCCATCCAACGCTTTACTTTTTCCGGATCCGTCCACGCCGCGAAGACCTTTTCGGGGGGCGCGTTGAACCGGCGCTTGATGGTGAGACTGGGCTTGGTTGTGACGGTGGCCATGTTTCTTCCTCCAGGAACGCAGCGAGTTGATCGAGCTTCTCAGTCCAGAATTTCTGATAGCGGTTGAGCCAATCGTTGGCGTCGCGCATGGGTTCCGCCCGCAGGCGGCAGCTTACGATGCGGCCATTCTTCTCGCGGCCGACGAGCCCGGCGTCCGACAGGACGTCGAGATGTTTCATGATCGCCGGGAGCGACATTGAAAACGGCCTGGCGAGTTCGCTCACCGAGAGGTTTTGCTTTTCGCTCAGCCGCGCAAGCATTGCACGCCGCGTCGGGTCGGACAGCGCCGCAAAGGTGCGATCAAGGTTTGGTTTCTGATAGTAAACCATTTGGTTAAGTATAGGACCGCGCGTGCCGTTGTCAAGCCGGTCAACATTTATCTTTCGTTGACGAAAGGCCGGTAGAAACAAAGGCGGGATGGATCCGGTATCGATTGCAACCGCTTTGGTCGGTGCTCAGATGAGCGGCGCGCAGATGGCCGTTGCGGCCAGAATGCTGCGCATGAACGCCGACAACGCTGCGTCCATCGTCCAGGTCCTCAACGCCGCCCAACAGAACATGGCGAGCCTCGCCAATGTTGCGAGTGGCATCGGACAGAATCTCAATATCAGTGTGTAAGGTTACGCCCGGCGCTTATTGACCGAGCGCCGCGTTGATCAGTTTGATTGCATCTTCGCTGGCCCATTCGGCGGGTCCTGCGATGGTGCCGATCTCGCAACCTTGTCCGTCAATCAACAGTGTCGTCGGCATGCCGAAGGCGCGGCCGATGGATTTCAGATCCTGGAATGTCCGTGCGGCCGGATCGGCATAGAAGGCGAGTTTCTGGACACCGGCCTCTTTGAGCCAGGTTCTGGGCTTGGCGGCGTCCCGGGTGTCGATATTGACCGCCACCACCTCGAATTTCGGTCCACCCAGCCGCTGCTCCAGCGCGTCCAAAGCCGGCATCTCCTTGCGGCAGGGTACGCACCAGGTGGCCCACAGATTGAGCAGCACCGTACGCCCGCGCCAGTGCTCCAGCGTCAGCGGCTTGCCTTCGGCGTCCTGGAAAGCCAGGGCAGGCACCTTCAACGGACTTTTGGCAACGTTAACGGCGGCCACTTCGCCACGCGCAAATGGCGCTATTTTCTTGGCTAATTCGACAGCCGCCTGGCACGTTGTATCGCCGCCCGCATTGCGCGTGAGGGTGGCAATCCCGTATACCCCGGCCAGTCCGATGATGACGCCAGCGATCCCGCCCGCCAAAACGATGGCGAGACGTTTTTTGGCGAAACTGGTTTGGGACCCGGTCATGAGCGGCTTGGTGGATATGCCATGAGCAACAAAATGTGGGGTGGGCGATTTACGTCTGGCCCTGGACCTATCATGGAGGAGATTAACGCCTCCATCGATTTCGACCGGCATCTCTACCGCCAGGACATAGCCGCATCCAAGGCCCATGCCGACATGCTGGCGAAGCAAGGCATCATTACGGCCGACGATGCGAAAAAGATCGCTCACGGTCTAGACACGATCATGTCAGAAATCGAGGCCGGCAAGTTCTCCTTCAAGCGGGCCCTCGAAGACATCCACATGAACGTGGAGGGCCGCCTGTCCGAGCTGATCGGCGATGCGGCCGGCCGGCTGCACACCGCGCGCTCGCGCAACGATCAGGTGGCGACCGATTTCCGGCTATGGGTGCGCGATACCATTGACGCGCTCGATGCGGCGCTTGCCGGTTATCAACGCGCGCTTGCCGAAAAGGCACTGGCGCACGCAGACACTGTGATGCCCGGTCTTACACATATGCAGACGGCGCAGCCGGTGACCTTCGGGCACCACCTGCTTGCTTACGTCGAGATGACGGCGCGCGACCGTGGACGGTTTGTGGACGCGCGCAGGCGGCTCAATGAATCTCCGCTCGGCTCGGCGGCGCTGGCCGGCAGCTCCTTCCCTCTCGACCGCGACATGACCGCCAAGGCGCTCGGCTTCGATCGGCCGATGGCGAATTCGCTTGATGCGGTATCCGACAGAGACTTTGTCTTGGAGGTTCTTGCTGCGGCAGCGATCACATCAGTGCATTTGTCTCGCCTGGCCGAGGAAATTATCGTCTGGACCTCGCCGCTGACCGGCCTTGCAAGGCTGTCGGATAAATTCACCACCGGCTCCTCGATCATGCCGCAGAAGCGCAATCCCGATGCGGCCGAACTGGTACGCGCGAAGGCGGGTCGCATGATCGGCGCACTCAGTGCGCTGCTGATCGTGATGAAGGGCCTGCCGCTCGCTTATGCGAAAGACATGCAAGAGGACAAGCAGGGCGCAATGGACGCACTCGCGGCTCTTTCGTTGTCGATCGCTGCAATGGCCGGCATGGTCGCTGATCTCGAACCCGACGCGGCGCGGATGAAGAAGGCCGCGGGCGAGGGCTATGCGACGGCGACCGATCTTGCCGATTGGCTGGTGCGGACCTTGAAGATACCGTTCCGCGAGGCGCATCACATTGCCGGCCGGATCGTCGCCCGGGCCGCCGAGACGGGTGTGGCGTTGCATCGGGTTCCGCTGGCTGTCATGCGCGAGATTGAGCCGGGAATCGCCGACGATGTATTCAGCGTTCTCTCGGTCGACCGGTCGGTGAAGAGCCGTACAAGCTTCGGCGGTACGGCGCCTAAAAACGTGCGCCTGCAGGCGAAAAAATGGCTGCGCAAGCTGGAAAAAGAGAAATCCTGACTTCGCCTTCTTTGCCTGTTTTGTTATGGTCCGACTATGCAAGGAGTGCGTGCCTTGAGGCATTCTCGCCCGTTTCTGCGTCTCGCCCTGATTAGCGCATTGGCTGCGTCGCTCGGCCTGGCGGCATGCGGGCGCAAGGGGCCGCTCGATGCGCCGCCCGCTGCGACGCTCGCGGGTGAGCAGCCGGTAACAACCGGCGAGCCGTCGCGGGTCGACCGTCCCATTCTTGGACCGGACGGAAAACCGATCGCGGCGGGTCGAACCAATAAACCTTTCCCTCTCGACGTATTACTCAACTGAGCGTGTGATGCACCACTTTGCTTATCGCGACGGCGTACTGCACGCCGAGGCGGTGAATCTCGATACGCTCGCCGCTGCGGTCGGTACGCCGTTTTATTGCTACTCGACGGCCACGCTTACCCGCCACTATCAGGTGTTCGCAGGTGCATTTGCCGACGTGCGTGCGCTCGTCTGCTACGCCATGAAAGCGAATTCCAATCAGGCCGTCGTCAGGACGCTTGCAAGGCTTGGTGCGGGCGCCGACGTGGTATCGGGCGGCGAACTCAAGCGCGCGCGCACAGCCGGCATCCCCGCCGACAAGATCATGTTCTCGGGAATCGGCAAGACGGAGGTCGAGCTCGCGCTCGCCATTGACGAAGGAATTCTCTGCGTCAACGTTGAATCTGAACCGGAGCTTGAGCTGCTGTCGTCCATCGCGGCATCAAAAGGGCGCACCGCGAACGTGTCGGTTCGCGTCAATCCCGACATCGACGCAAAAACCCATCACAAGATCGCCACTGGCAAGGCCGAGAACAAGTTTGGCATTCCGATCAGTCGCGCGCGCGAGGTCTATACTCACGCCGGTAAGCTCAAGGGCCTCAAGGTCGCTGGCGTCGACATGCACATCGGCAGCCAGATCACCGAGCTTGATCCGTTCGGCAATGCGTTCGCATTGCTTGCCGAGTTCGTGCGCATGTTGCGGACCGACGGCCACACGATCTCTCATGTGGATCTCGGCGGAGGCCTGGGCATTCCCTACCGCGATAACGACGAGCCGCCGCCACATCCTGAGGCCTACGCCGCAGTGGTCAAACGCGCCACGCGCGATCTGGATTGCCGCCTGATCTTTGAGCCCGGTCGCCTGCTCGTTGGAAATGCCGGCATCCTGGTGACGCGTGTGCTTTTCGTGAAGCACGGGGAGGCTAAGACGTTCGTCGTCGTCGATGCCGCCATGAACGATCTCATCCGACCGACGTTGTATGACGCGCATCACGAGATTTGGCCTGTCGCAAAACAGCCGTCATCCGCCCCCCGCATCCGCGCCGACGTCGTT
>DASSIJ010000010.1:0-3624 GCA_035692045.1 Pseudolabrys sp.
AGGTCGTTCGCTCGGCGACGAAACGGGCCGCGGCCCGCAAAGTATCGGCCTTCGCACCGAACGGCGCCAGCGCGGCATCGGCTTGCGCGACCAGGTCTTTGAGACGCGCACGTGCTCCATCGACTCCAAGCGCGCTTACCAGCGTCGCCTTGCCGGCGGCAGCATCTTTGCCGGCGGCTTTGCCGAGCGTCTTGGCGTCTCCCTCGACATCGAGCAGGTCGTCGGCAATCTGGAAGGCCTTGCCGACCGCCGTGCCATAACGGTCTATGCTGTCAAGCGCGGGCGCGTCGGCTTGCCCGAGGATTGCTCCGGCACGACAGGCGAAGCGGATCAACGCGCCGGTTTTCATCGCTTGCAGAGTTGCGATTTCTTTTTCGGTCAAGGAACGCTTCTGCTCGAAGCGGCCTTCGGCGGCGAGATCGAGCATCTGTCCGCCCGCCATTCCACCCAGGCCGGAAGCGCGGGCAAGCTCCGAGACGAGCGTAATGCGCACCTTTGGATCGGCATGGACCTCGTTTCGCGCCATGACATCGAACGCAAGCGTCAGGAGGGCATCGCCGACGAGAATGGCGGTCGCTTCATCGAAGGCCTTGTGGACGGTCGGCCGCCCGCGGCGCAGATCGTCATCGTCCATGGCAGGCAGGTCATCATGGACCAGCGAATAGCAGTGCACGAGTTCCAGGGCCGCGCCTGCCATTAGCGCACCGGCGCGTGCGGCGCCGAACACCGCAGCTGCTTCGACCAGCAAAAAGGGTCGCAAGCGTTTGCCGCCATCGAGCGCTGAATGGCACATCGCTGCGACAAGCCGCGGCGGTCGCGCGATCTCTCCGGCGAGTGGTGCGTCGCCGAGGAGCTGGTTAAGCAGTTTTTCGGTTTCCGCGGCAACCGAAGAGAGCTGGGCGGGAAAGTCGGTGACACCTTTGTTCATTGTGGCATTGTTAGCCGTTGCACGTGACCGCGCAAAGTGGGCGCCGGATGGCGGATCGAACAGGTTAATCTTCACCCCGTGCATCAGATGGCCGAAAAACGACGTTTCGCCAGTATCCTGCCGCGGTCATTGCGCCTCATCGCAATCGCCATACTGGCCGTGTTTCTGCTGCCTTACCTGCTGACGCCGCTTTATGCTGTGGTCGATCCGGTTTCGACGAGCATGCTCTGGCGGCGTTTGAGCGGAGCGAGAGTGGAGCGGCAATATGTACCGATCTCGCGCATGTCGCCGGCGCTCCCGCTCACGGTAATCATTGCCGAGGATGGCCGCTTCTGCAGTCATCACGGAGTGGATTTCGCGGAAATCCGCGAGGCTCTTGCTGAATCCGACGATATCGACGAGGTGCGCGGCGGTTCGACGATCACGCAGCAGGTGGCCAAGAACCTGTTCCTTTGGCAGGGCCGCAGTTTCGTGCGCAAGGCCCTGGAATTCCCTCTGGCGCTGTGGATTGACCTCATTCTCCCGAAGCGCCGGGTTCTGGAGATTTATCTCAATATCGCCGAATGGGGTCCCAACGGGGAATTCGGCGCCGAGGCCGGAGCCCGGCGCGCGTTTGGTAAATCCGCCCGGGACCTTTCCCGCAACGACGCGGCCGTGCTGGCGGCCGTCCTGCCCAATCCGGCCATCCGCAATGCGCGCCAGCCTGGCCCCGGTGTGCGGCGCCTGGCGGGACTTTATGTCGCCCGTGCGTCGCGTGCCCCGGCGGCCGCCGATTGCGTGCGGGCAAGGCACTAATTGGGACTAGCCAAAGCACTAGCCTTGCCGCGCACCTTCCTCTATAAGCCCGGATTCAAACCGACATACCGCGTTATTTCCAGGAGTTTCGTCCCATGGCTGTGCCGAAAAGAAAAACCTCGCCGTCGCGCCGCGGCATGCGCCGTTCCGCCGACGCGCTCAAGCGGCCGGCTTATGTTGAGGACAAGGATTCGGGCGAACTGCGCCGTCCGCACCACATCGACCTCAAGACCGGCATGTATAGAGGCCGCCAGGTTCTGAAGGCGAAGACCGAAGTCTAACGGGATCCTCCAGGCCGAAGGCAAGCTGCGCCATGTTCATGCTTGGCTTTCCGCTGCTCCTGATTCCGTTCGCGATCTACAACATCATCGCGTTTCTGATGCCGGGCGTGACCTGGACCGGCACGATCGCGACCGTACGCATGGTATCGGACGCCGACTGGACCATGTCGGCGGGCGATATCCTCGTCGCATGTGCGATCGTGCTGCTGTGCGGCGAGATCATCAAATCAACGCGCATCGGACTCCGCACCGTCATCGATCACGCGCTGTCGCTTATCCTTTTCCTTGGCATGCTCATCGAATTCCTGTTGGTCAAACAGGCTGCCACCGCGACCTTCTTCCTCCTGCTCGTGGTGAGCTTCATCGATGTGCTCGGCGGTTTTGCGGTGACTTTGCGCTCGGCCCAGCGAGACCTTACGGTTGAGGGTGTCGAGCGCGTTTCCTCCTGATTGATCTATCATTCCTGGTTTTGTCATGAGCCGTGATTTTCAGTTGCCCGGCCGCTCGCCCGTGATTGCCTGCGAAGGCATGGCGGCAACTTCCCATCCGCTGGCGACGCTCGCCGCGGTCGATACCTTGCGCGCCGGCGGCACAGCCGCCGATGCGGCAGTTGCCGCGGTTGCGACACTGTGCGTGGTCGAGCCTCACATGACCGGAATCGGCGGCGACTGCTTCTGTCTGGTGTCTGAGCCGGGCAAGCCGGTCTGGGGCTATAACGGTTCTGGCCGCGCGGGCGCCACGGCATCCGATCAGGCGTTGCGCGCCAAGGGGCTGACCGAGATCGGCAATTCGATTCATGCGGTTACCGTGCCGGGCGCAATCGATGCCTGGGACGCAATTCTCAAAGCACACGGCCGCTTCGGTCTCGACCGCGCGCTTGCGCCTGCGATCAAGTACGCCGAAGGGGGGTTCCCGGTGGCCGCGCGCGTGGCGTGGGATTGGCAACGCCATGTCGGCAAACTCAAAGCCGATCCGGGCGCCGCCAGGCACTATCTGTTCAATGGTGGCGCTCCCAGGGAGGGCGATGTCATTCGCTTTCCTGCGCTTGCCGCGACCCTGAAGACGATCGCGGGCAAGGGAGCGCGCGCCTTCTACGAAGGCGAAATCGCCGACGACATGGCCAGGACGCTGCACGCGCGTGAGTCTTTCCTTACCGCGGAGGATTTCTTCCGCCATCGCGGCGAGCAGGTTGAGCCGATTTCGACGAATTATCGGGGACTGGACCTCGTCGAGATTCCTCCGAATGCGCAGGGGCTCACCGCACTGGTGATGCTCAATATTCTGGAGAACTTCGACGTCGCGTCGCTTGATCCGTTTGGCGCCGACCGCTTCCATCTGGTGCTGGAGGCCGCGCGTCTGAGCTTTGCCGTGCGTGACACACACATTGCCGATGAAGCCCACATGCGCACGGCTGTGGCGGATCTGCTCGACAAAAAGTTCGCCAAGAGACTGGCATCACTCATCGACATGAAAAAAAGAACAAAACTGCCGAGCGCGCCGGCACCCGGCAACGATACGGTCTATCTCACGATCGTCGACCGCGACCGCAGGGCGGTGTCCTTCATCAATTCGCTCTATTCCAGCTTCGGCCTCGGCATCTGCACCGAGAAGACCGGAATC
>DASSIJ010000011.1:0-2694 GCA_035692045.1 Pseudolabrys sp.
CGTAATTGAGAGCGACTACCGCCTGCAGGCGCGGCAAGCCGTCGCGCGACTCGTTGAGCGTGCGACGCAGATAGCGCACCTGCCGCGACAGGCTGCGAATAAAGCGTCGATAAAAGCGCGCATCGGCATCCTGCAACACGAAGGGCGCCTGGCTGAGCCAGCAGATCACGCGGCGCGAGAGGATATCGGAACGCCATCCCATCTGATGCCAGCCACCTTGCACGTTGATCCAGTCGTCAATCAGCGAGCGCGCATTGGCGCGGGTAATGGCGGAGTCAGCGGCGCGCAAATGCCGCAGCCAGACGAAACCGAGCAGCGTAGCGGCCCACTCATCCGAGGGCGGCGTCATGTCGAAAGGCGATCGGCGGTCGGAGATCACCACTTTGCCGGCGAAGGCAAAACGGCCAGCGTAGATTTCGCTGGCGCGGGTGGCGTCGGCGGTGCGCAGATCCTGCGGCGCTATCACCAGCCGGTCGGTCTTGGTCGAGACAAACCGCCAGCGAAGCAGAGGATGCGCGTTGATGCGGCCGAGAAAAGTACGGAACGCGCGGCGTCCGATGAGCACGGAGAGCCTGGCCTGCTCCGCCACCGAAACCCGCATCGTCAAAGCGCTCATCCCCTGCCACGCGTTCCCGTGCATACGCGCGACTCACACGATAGCGAAGCGTCGGGAAACGGCCAATATGCCGATCCCGACTTTGGATCAACGCTATATTCGTGTGAGGCGTGTCGCATAAAACCCATCAAGCCCGCCCCAGCGCGGGTCGGGATCGACCAAATGGAACGGCAGGGTCCGCAAGTCGCCGGCGGGGGTCACGAATTCTGCACGGTCGAACACGTCCTGCGGCGTAATTGGCTTGCGTGCCACGCGCGAATCGCGCGCGAGCAAAGCCGTGATCTGATTCTCCCCTTCCTCGGGTTCCAGCGAGCAGACACAATAGACCAATGTTGCGCCCGGCTTGAGCAATCCCACCGCACGGTCCAGCAATCGCTGCTGCAATGACGTGAGGACCGAGACGTCAGCCTCGCTCTTGAGCCAGGGCACGTCGGGATGCCGTCGGATGGTACCGGTGGAGGAGCAGGGCGCGTCGACCAGGACCGCATCGAAGGGCCCGCCGTCCCACTCCAGAGCGTCGGCGACGACAGTTTCGGCATCAAGAGATAAACGCGCGAGATTCTCGCGGAGCCGGTTGATCCGCACCGGCGAGCGATCGACTGCGGTAACGTTTGCGCCTGCGAAGGCGAGCTGCGCGGTCTTCCCGCCGGGCGCTGCGCACAGGTCGGCCACGTTCTTTCCGCGAAGGTCACCGAAAAGACGGACCGGCAGGGCTGCCGCGGCGTCTTGCACCCACCAGGCCCCTTCGGAGAATCCCGGCAGCAGCGAGATCGCGCCATGCGCGAGCGTGCGTACGGTTCCGGTCGGCATGACGCGACCACGCAGCCGTTCGGCCCAGGACTCGGTGTCCTGCTTCACCGTGAGGTCGAGGGCGGGCTCGTGGCCATTGGCAGCCGCAATCGCGCGCGCGGTATCGCTACCGTAGATTCCGGTCCAGCGTTTGAGCAGCCATTCCGGCGTATCGCGTGAAATATCGTCGAACGATGCGGTCGCCCCGTGCTGGGCCACCCGGCGGAGCACGGCGTTGACGAGCCCGGCATATCGTCCGGCACGGCGATCAGCCTGGGCCAGCCGGACCGAGAGGTCGACAGCAGCATGGTCGGGCACTTCGAGCCAGAGAATCTGTGCTGCACCGAGCAGGAGGATCGTTTCGGCCCGCGGCGCATCGGCGGGAAATCCCTTTTCAAGGAAGCCGCCAACCAGATGACGCAGTGTGCCGAGGCGCCGCAAAACGGTTGCCGTGAGCCGCCGCGCCAAGGCTCGGTCCCGCTCGGCAAGGGCTTGCAAGCCCGGATGCGCGTTCTTGCCCGAGAACTGCTCATCCAGGGCAATTCGCCGCCGCAGAACGCCGTCGAGGATATCGGCAGCAATTCGTCGAGCAGCGAGGCCGGGAACTTCCGGCTGGGGGGACGTGCGCGGACGCGCCATACCCGGATAGTTGTCGCTAAATTGTGTCCGGGTCGCGAACTTCCACCGAAAATGTCAGAAAACGCACAGCTTTTCGTTTGAGGGCAGCTACTTGCCTTCCGCCATGGCGCGCAGCCTGCGCTTGCCCTCCTCGGAAGCCTGCGCAGCCTTGCCCGCCGTATCCATGAGAGCAGTCAGTCTCGCCCGTGTCGCAGGGTCGATGACGACCGGCGAGCCCCCGCGGAAGGCGATCGTATCGCGGTGCTCGTCGAGATAGACGGCAAGATCCTCGATCGCCGGAAGCATGCCTTGAATCAGGGGGCCCAGCTCGCGAAAGACCCGTGCCGGGGTGGTGACCATGCGCTCGTAGGCGACATCGTAGACCGCCTTCAAATCCGGCGGTTGCTTCAAAGCTTTGCGCGCCGCGTCAGCATCCCCCTCGGCCTTTTCGAGCTCGGACTTCATGTTGACCATGCCGGCTTTCAGCACCGGAAGAATGGCACGATGATCTCGCAAATCCTCGAGCGAACGAGGAGTGCCGATCTGCATGGCACGCGCGAGGTCCTTGGAAACCGATGCATCCAGCTTGTGGTGAAAACCGTTCATGATGCGGTAGTGGTCGGCATAGAGGCCGAAATCGGCGACGTCCTTGTCCGACATGATGGGAATGT
>DASSIJ010000012.1:0-6719 GCA_035692045.1 Pseudolabrys sp.
CGGATGGAATCCCGTTTCGATGGCAATTTGATTGACCGCCTGATGTCCGCCGGCCACGACGTCGCCGTCCTCGACGAAGCCTATTCCGACACGATGGGCCACTCCGGCGTGGTGGTGCTGCACTCCGATGGCAGCCTGGAAGGCGGTCACGACCCGCGGGCCGACGGCGGCGCTGCGGGAATCTAAGCACTGATATCGGCCATCTTCTTCGTTGACATCGGCTATTTATCGTTATGTTATAACATAACATAAATAATCGATGAGTTCCCAGCATGTCATTTGAGCTGAGCCGCACATCGCGAATGGCTGCATGCGTGATTGCAACCCTCTCTCTGCCGTCGATCGCCCAAGGCCAAATCGCGTTGCCGGAAATCGTCGTTACATCGCCCAACCCGATAGCGCGATCGTCAATAGGCACCCCGGCATCAGGCGACAATCTGCAAGGCACGCTGCCGGTGGTCACCGATCAGTTCGCTACCGTGACTGTCGTGCCGAATGAAGAACTCCGGCGAAACGGTGCAGCGACTCTTGGCGACCTTCTCTTCGAGAAGCCCGGCATTACCGGCTCGAGTTTTGCGCCGGGCGCATCGAGCCGACCGATCATCCGCGGCCTCGATGTCAATCGTGTAAGAATCCAGGAAGACGGCGTTGGAGCGAACGGTGCTTCGGACCTGGGTGAAGATCACTTCGTTCCGGTCGATCCCCTGACCACCAATCAGGTCGAGGTCATTCGCGGGCCCGCGACCTTGCGCTTCGGCTCGCAGGCGATCGGCGGTGTGGTTGAGACCACCAACAACCGCATCCCGACCTCGATCCCCGCGCGCGGATTCGGAGCAGAGATACGCGGCGCCGGGACATCAGTGAATGATGGCATCGACGGAGCGGTGTTGTTCGATGGTGGTGGCGGCAACATCGCAGTGCATGCGGATGCCTTTGGTCGCAAGGCCGGTGATTATCGTGTGCCGAGTTATCCATATTTGGTCCCGCCCGATCCGGCGACTGCGCCGAACGCGACGCAACCCGGCGCCTTCAACGGGCGGCAGCCAAATTCGTCGCTGCACAATGATGGGCAGGCGGTCGGCGGGTCCTATATTTTCAATGAAGGATTTCTGGGCCTCGCGGTCGTTCACAACGACGCGCTCTATCACATTCCGGGAATTGACGGAGAGGACCACAACACCCGGATCGATGCGCATCAGACCAAGTTCCTGACCAGAGGCGAATGGCGCGCCCCGAATTCCGTCGTTGATGCCCTTCGCTTCTGGGGCGGTGTCACCGATTACAGACACAATGAAATCGGTCTTTCCGACGATACCAATCCGGCGAGCGATGGTATTCGCCAGATATTCACAAACAAGGAGCAGGAGGGCCGTGCCGAGGCGCAACTGGCGCCGTTCAATCTGCGTTTCGCGGCGCTGACGACTGCGATTGGTGTGCAGGGAGGACATCAGGAGCTGACGGCGCCAAGCCCCGACAATGCCGGACTTTGGGACCCGAACTCCAACTGGCGTGTCGCCGGCTACATTTTCAACGAATTCAAGTTCAGCGACACGACCAAGGCGCAGATTGCCGGGCGCATTGAGCGGGTCGAACTCTCCGGGATCGGACGCAGCTTTGATGCTGCCGGAACGATGACATCGACACCGGCTTCTCCCGGCTACACACCAAAGAGTGTGAGCGTTGGGTTGATCCAGACTCTGCCTTGGGATCTCGTCGGCAGCATCACAGCCCAATATGTCGAGCGCGCGCCCAAGCCCGCGGAGCTTTTTTCCGGCGGCGGCCACGATGCGACGGTGACGTTCGACAAGGGCAATCCGAATCTGGCCATAGAAGCAGCCGAGTCGCTCGAAGTTGGGCTGCGGCGTGCGAATGGGCCTTTCCGGTTCGAGGCCACGGCTTTCTACACGCGATTCAAAGGGTTCATTTTTCGCCGGCTGACCGGAAATACCTGTGATGGCGATACCGGTGTGTGCGGTCCCGGCGCAGGCGATCTCAACGAGGCGATCTATTCGCAGGCCGATGCGATTTTCCGTGGCGCCGAGTTCCAAAGCCAATGGGATGCCGTGCCGTTCGGCGGAGGTTTCTTCGGGATCGAGGACCAGGTCGACGTGGTCCGCGCAACTTTCACCGACGGCAGCAACGTCCCGCGAATTCCACCGGTGCGTATTGGTGGAGGCTTGTACTGGCGCGACGCGAATTGGTTCGCCCGCGTGAAGCTGCTGCATGCATTCGCACAGAACGATATCGCGCCGGTCGCAGAGACCCCGACGCCTGGATATGACGACCTGCGTGCCGAGCTGAGCTATTCCTGGCGGCCGTCAAAGGCCCCCTCGGATGGACCAAGCGAGGCAACAGTGGGCATCAACGGCACCAACCTGCTAAACCGCGACATCCGAAATTCGGTGTCCTATTCCAAAGACCAGGTCTTGCTGCCGGGCGCCAGCGTGAGGCTATTCGCGACCCTGAAATATTAACTTGTTTTGTAACACTGTTGCGCGTCACCTTTGCGCCGCAGTCCGTGCTATGGTTGTCGCCATGATTGCTTCGCTTCGCATTCTCCTCGCCGCATTTGTCACCCTCGTTGTCGCCGTTCCGGCCTGGGCGCATCCGCACGTCTGGGTGACGATGCGCACCGAGCTTGTCTATGCGCCCGACGGCAAGATTACCGGCATTCGTCACGCCTGGTCGTTCGACGACATGTTCTCCACCTTCGCGACGCAGGGGCTGGAGAGCAAGGAGAAGGGCAAGTTCACGCGCGAAGAGTTGGCGCCGCTTGCCAAGGTCAATGTCGAATCGCTCAAGGAATTCGACTATTTCACCTACGCGACCGCCGATGGAAAGAAAGCGGAGCTAGCCGAACCCGCGCCCGACTATTGGCTCGATTATGCGAATGAGGTTCTTACGCTCAATTTTACGTTGCCTTTCAAGAAGCCGTTGAGCGCGAAGGAGCTCAAGGTTGAAATCTACGACCCGACCATTTTCGTGGATTTCTCGTTCGCCAAGGAGAAGCCCGCGCAACTCGTCGGCGCGCCGAAATGCAGGCTGGATGTGGTGCTGCCGCGGGAAATGACCTTTGCCGAAGGCAAGAAGCTGAGTGAGATTCCCGCCGACCAGCCGAATACGACGATGGCCTGGGGGGCGCAGTTCGCGAGCAGGTTGCTGGTCCATTGTCCTTGAGATAGTTGCATCGTAAGGCTGCGCGGGGCGGCGTGCGTGCACAGGATTTTCTGCCATGAACTGGTCTGGCCGGCGCTCTGCTGTGGCGCAATGTGCGTTCCTCGTCATCGGCCTTCTTCTCTTCTGCGCTATTCTCGATACGGCGCTTGCGCAGCCGTTTGGCGTGACCCGCGGCGCAGCGCAGCCCGAGGTTGGCGGGTTTGCCGGCTGGATTCTGCAGAAGCAGGCCGAATTCTACCGCATGCTGTCGGGGTTGATCCGCGCCGCCAAGGCTGATGGCAGCGCCGCATATACCCTGCTCGGTATTTCATTCCTCTACGGCATCTTCCACGCTGCCGGTCCCGGGCATGGCAAAGCGGTCATCTCGTCCTATCTGGTCGCCAATGATGAAACCTGGCGGCGCGGCGTTGTGCTGTCGTTTGCGTCCGCGATCCTTCAGGCATTCACCGCCATCGCCATTGTCGGCATTGCTGCAGCTATGCTGGGCGCCACAGCCAAAGCAATGGGTGACACAGTCCGCGTTATCGAGATCGTCAGTTATGCCTTGATCGTGCTGATTGGCTTGCGCTTGCTATGGGTAAAGGGCCGCGCTTTCTTGCGGTTGCTGCGTGGTGGCGCGGATGCTGGCCCTTCGCATGATCACGCTCATGATCATCATCACGGGCACAATCACGACCACAATCACGACCATGATCACGGTCATCATCACCATGGGCACGCGCACGCTCATGACCATCATCACCACGGGGACGAAGCTTCAGCCTGGGGCCACGCCCATGCTCCGGAACCGCAGGAGCTGACCGGTCGTCACTGGTTCAGGCGCGGGCTATCCGCAATTATCGCGGTCGGCCTGCGGCCATGTTCGGGCGCGATCATCGTGCTGGTGTTTGCGCTCGCGCAGGGACTGTTCTGGATCGGCGTGGCGTCGACCTTCCTCATGGGCATTGGTACCGCAATTACAGTTGCCGCTATCGCCACCCTTGCGGTCGGCGCGCGCGGGCTTGCGGGCCGGCTGGCGAAGGCGAAGCCGGGAGCAGGCATGATTTTCATCCGCGGTTTGGAAACCGCGGCGGCGCTCGTCATCGTGTTATTCGGTACCGCCTTGCTCACAGGTTACATGGTGAGCGAGCGGTTGATGGGCGTGTGATCCTGTCATGGCGCCGGGACAAGCCCGGCGATGACAATCAGGAAAAATCCTCTTCCCGCAGCTCAATCGGCTCACCATGCGGCGTGCGATCACACGCACGATCCCACGCATCGCGGTAACGGTGGAGAGTATCTTGCGTCGTCACACCCTTTTCCGCGACCAGCTTCTCGAGTGTGTTGAGCCAGTGAGAATAATATGTCTCCCCGGTGTCGGGATCGCCGGCGGCCTGCGCGCGTCTGATCTCTGCGGCGAGCGCTGATGCCCATTCCGTCCACGTGAAGACGCCGCGTTCGTGCAATGCCAGGGTCATTGCGAAGGCTTGGGCTTCCCACGGCTCACGGAACACCGGGCCATCCTCATCGCGGGGCACGCCGGGCACGGCGATCGCGGCACGCATCGCCCCTTGCGGGTCCATGCCCATTTCAGGCCGACTCCAGATAGGGTTCCCAGGCGTCGACCGAGACTTTCACCGTCGCATCACCGTTGGCGCCCCAAAGCTCACGCCCATCGAAGCGTACCGTATAGAGCCACTGCGGATCTTCGCCGGCACCGGTCGCATTGCTGTCCGGAAAAACATGGCAACCGACCACGCGTTCGATGGTGCCGACATGGCCGCGCACGTAGCGCGGCAGCCGCGTGTGGGTGAGGGGATTGATGTTCTTTGCGCGGACCTTGTCGCCGGGTTTGAAGATCGCCGCCGTGTTTGTATCGCGCTCGGTCGGACCGCCGCGGTGAAGCGTTTTCGCCACGTCGCCCGGCGACAGGATGCGCTTGACCGGCTTCGGGGTGTGCAGGGAATGTCCGGCATCGATTTCGTCGTCCGAGACCAGCCCGCGCTCCTTGAGCATGTGTTCGAGCGCCGCAAACCAGATCTGATAATAGCTCATCGACAGATATTCAGCGGGCGGTCGGTTCTCGCGCGCGAAACGTCCCATATCGATGTTCCAGCCGCCGGGCATGCCCATGGCAAGCGTGAGCGCGAAGGCGCGCTTCTCCCATTCTGCATGGAACACGGGTTCGTTCGGCTCGGGCTTGACCGGGCCATGACCGTGTGTGCCGCCGAGGTCTTGCGCGCCGTTCACTTTGCGATGTCCTTTGGCGATTTCGGCAGGCCGGTGCCTATCATGGAGTCGCGTGTGACCAGGTCGGCGAGCTTTTCCTCGCTCCAGCCATCCGTGCCGGCTGGCCGGATCGGCAGGACGAGATAACGAACTTCGGCGGTGGAATCCCAGATGCGGATTTCGGTATCCTTCGGCAACGTCACGCCGAAATCGGAGAGTACGCTGCGCGGGTCGGCGACCGCGCGCGAGCGATAGGGCGCCGACTTGTACCAGACCGGCGGCAGACCGAGCACCGGCCACGGATAACAGGAGCACAGCGTGCACACGACCATGTTGTGCCGCTTTGGCGTATTTTCGAGCGCCACGATGTGCTCGCCCTGGCGGCCCGCATAGCCGATCTCGGCGATGGCAGGCGTTGCGTCCTTCAGGAGCCGGGCCCGATAAGCCGGATCGGCCCATGCGCGGGCCACCACAAGCGCCCCGTTGCGTGGTCCGACCTTCTTCTCATAGGTCTCGATCAGCAGGTCGAGCGCGGCCGGATCGACATAGCCCTTCTCAGTGAGCACGGTTTCAAGCGCGCGGACGCGCAGCTGCGTCTCCGAGAGCTCGGAATGATCGTGGTCATGGTGATGGTGGTCGTCGTGATCGTGCCCGGACATGGCTCCACTATAAGCAAAAGGTCCGCCTTTGTGCCATCATCGGCGCCATGACTTTTATGCATATGACCACGCTCGCCGACCGCATCGACCGCCTGAATGCGGCAATCGGCCGTGGCGCGGCGTGGCTGGCAATCGCGGTCGTGCTTCTTCAGTTCGCGCTGGTGGTCGCGCGCTACCTGTTTGGCCTCGGCTCGGTCTGGCTCAGCGAAACCGTGGTCTATGCCCACGCGACGCTGTTCATGCTGGCGGCGGCGTGGACGCTGCAGGTCGGAGGCCACGTGCGCGTGGATATTTTTTTTGCGGATGCCTCCGCGCGCGCCAAGGCACTGGTGGACCTCATCGGAGCATTGCTGTTGCTGCTGCCATTCATGCTGGTCCTGCTATGCCTGTCGGCGCCCTATGCGATGCGCTCGTGGGCGATTCTTGAACATTCGCAGGAGACGAGCGGCCTCCCGATCGTCTTCTTGCTCAAGACGCTTATCCCGCTCTTTGCAATTCTGATGGCCCTGCAAGGCATCGCGCAGGCAATCCACGCGGCAACCGCGCTGTCGAGGACGCGCTGATGCTGCTCGCGGAGACGCTTGCGATCCTGATGGTCGTTACGGTCGTTGCTTCGTTGATGGCCGGTTATCCTGTCGCGCTGACGCTGGCCGGTGTTTCACTGATTTTCGCAAT
>DASSIJ010000013.1:0-4215 GCA_035692045.1 Pseudolabrys sp.
TTAGAATTGCCGAGACCTTCTGCACGACGAGATTAGAGAACTGGCTCACCTGCTTGTCGACGTTGGCGTAGCCACCAGCGTCCAGGATCGCGACTTCGTAGCCGAGCTTCTTGGCTTCATCCGAGATGCCGAAGAGCACGGGCGTAAACCACGGTCCTTTAATGTTGGGCATCGACACGCCGATCTTGTCGGCGGCGTGCGCGGGACCTGCAGCCATGAGCGCGACGCAGGCGGCGGCTAACATCGGGAGTCGTGTCTTGTGAACTACGCGAGACAGCATCTGATCTCTCCTTTTCATGTTCAATGGTGAACTCAGGTTCCTTTGCCAGCTTTAGCGCCGATGAATATCTGGTCGAGCGAGACTGCGAGGATCAGCGCTCCGCCGATGACCATCATCTGCGTATAGGAAGGGACGTTCAGAAGGTTGAGGCCGTTCGACAGGATGCTGATGAACAGCACGCCGAAGGCGACGCCGACCACGGAGCCGCGTCCACCGAACAGCGAAACGCCGCCAAGCACGACCGCAGCGACAGATTCCAGAGGCAGCGTCACGCCGAGCGACGGCTGTCCTGACGCCACGCGCGCCGTAAGGATAAGAGAGCCGACGGCGGCACACAGGCCGCTGAGCACATAGGCGGCAATCTTAACGGCGCCAATCGGAATGCCCGACAACCGCGCCGCCTCTTCATTTCCTCCGACCGCATAAATACGGCGTCCGAGCTTCGTATAGCGCAGGACTACGATGCAAACCGCGAGCACGGCGACTGCGATGACGACCGGGATTGGCACGCCGAGGGTACGGGCATAAGCGAGGCTAGAGAAAACCTCCGGCACGCCGGTGACGGCAACGCCGCCGCTGAGGCTCAACGCCAACCCCGAGACGATCGACATCATCGCCAGCGTGGCGATGAATGGAAACACCTTTAAGCGCGTGATGACCAGGCCGTTAACGACTCCCACGGCCACGCCCGTGGTGAGCGCAGCCGCCAATCCCGCCACCACGCCGTGCTCTCGCATAACAAGTGCGCCGACGATGCTGACCAGGGCGACGATGGCGCCGACGGACAGATCGAGACCCGCGGTGAGGATCGCAAACGTTTGCCCAAAGGACACCGCCGCCAAGGCCGCCGCTGATACACCGATGTTGCGGAAGTTCGCCAGGGACAAGAACACGGCCGAATTGATGGAAAAAACGATCACCATCAGCAGGACGATTATCGGCAAACCGATCTCGCGGCCGTAGCGTTGCAGGAATGCAAGCGGTTTCACGCGACTTTCGTCCGAGCTCAGCGCCCTCGTCGACAGCGTCATTGTCATAATGCTCCCACCGCGCGCGGGCTCGCCTGCGAGGCCATGTGGGCCGCAAAGGCCCCTTCCAGAATGCGTTTCTCGTCGAACTCGGCGAGCGAGAGTTCGTCGCGGATGCGGCCGCCCGACATTGCATAGATCCGGTGGCAAATGCCCATCAGTTCGGGCAATTCGGACGACACGATGATTACGGCCGCTCCTTCCGAAGCCAACCGATGAATGAGGCGATAGATTTCCGCCTTGGCGCCGACATCGATGCCGCGCGTGGGTTCATCGAAGATGAGAACCTTTGCCCCGGTCAGGATAGACTTGCCGATGACGAGCTTTTGCTGATTGCCGCCGGACGACATGCCGGCTGGCGCATCGAGCTGGCCGTTGAATTGAAGGCGGTCGGCGGTCGCGCGGGCGGTCTTGCGGATCGCTGAGTTGGAAACAAAGCCCGCGACGCAGCATTGATCGAGCGACGCCATCACCACGTTTTCAGCACCTGACATGGTCAGCACCAGACCTTGGTCCTTCCGGTCCTCCGGCAGATAGGCGATGCCGCACGCAATGGCGTCGCACGGGTGTCGGATCGTGATCACCACGCCATCCTTGCGGATCTCGCCCGCATCGGGCCGGTCGGCGCCGAAAATAGCGCGCATGACCTCGGTGCGACCGGCGCCGATGAGGCCAGCAAAGCCGACGACCTCGCCCGCGCGCGCATCAAAATTGATGTCCGTAAACACACCGTGGCGGGTAAGACCCGAGACGCTGAAGACGACGTCGCCTATCTTTTCATTGCGCAGCGGGAATAGTTCGGCCATCGGCCGGCCCACCATCAGACCAATCAGTTCGGACGTGCTCTTGATCCTGGACGCGTCGTTGGTCGCGACGCGTTCGCCGCCGCGCAGAACCGTCATGCGGTCGGCGATCTCCATCACCTCGTCGAGCCGGTGCGAGACATAAAGAAAACAAGTGCCTTCGGCGCGCATCCGCACGATCAGGCGGCGCAGCGCCGCCGCCTCGTTTTCCGACAAAGCCGCCGTGGGCTCGTCCATCACAATGACGGGCGCGCGCAACACGAGCGCACGTGCTATCTCGATGAGCTGACGCTGAGCGGTCGAGAGATTGCCGGCGCGTTCGGACGGATCGATCTGCGATCCGACGCCGAGGCCCGTCAAGACCTCGGCGGCTTTGCGCGCGGCCGTGGCGCGGGAATACAGGAGCGTCGGCCCTGGTTCGTTGCCGAGAAAGATATTTTCCGCGACGCTAAGATCCGGCGCGATCATCAACTCCTGGAAGATCGTTACGATGCCATGCTGGCGGGCATCGCGCGGCCTCTCGAACACCGTCGGCTGACCTTCTATCTCGATCGAGCCGCTATCCGGCTTTACATCGCCGGAGAGAACGCGGATGAGCGTCGATTTGCCGGCACCGTTCTCCCCGACCAACGCATGGACTTCGCCGCGCCGCAGATCCAGCGAAACGCCACGCAGCGCGCGCACGCCGGGAAAGTCCTTCACCAGATTGTTCAGTGTGACCAGAGGTATCCCACCTTTTGCGGGCGCGAACGTCGCAGAAGCCAGCCCAACGAGGGGCACGGCTAACGCGCTCCATCTTTGAGGGGAATGTGGGCGACGGCCTCGACCTCGAGCAACGTTTCGGGCGTCGGCAGTAACTCGGACACCTGAACCACGGTGCTGGCCGGCGGTGTTTCAAAAAACTTGGCGCGGATGCGATTGTAGATCGGGAAATCGCGCAGGTTACGGAAGAACTGCGTTAGCTTGACGACGTCGTTCAGCGTGCCGCCGGCCGCTTCGACCGTCAGACGCAGGCTGTTGAGAATCCACCACGACTGCGCGGCAATCGGACCGTCCTTGAGATCAGACGACATTTCGCCAATCTCGCCGGCGATCTTGCGCGCCTCGGATGGGAGGTCGGCGTAACCTTTGACAATACGCATCGTCGCGGGGTCTGCGGCGATAATGCCGGAGAAGTAGACGATATCTCCGGCGCGTCGAAACGGCGCATAACGAGAGAGTGGTGCCGCCACACCGCCTGAAGCGAGATCCTTCATACAAGTCCCCTTTTCCGCCAACGACCTGAAACGATAAAGTCGCATGCATTTTATGCAAGTAACTTTAAACCATAGGAGTTCCTGGCCGAAATGCTCGGGGGCGCGCCAGCAGCGTTACCTTTGGCGATGTCCGCTCAGGCAAAAAGCCGACGTAGGCAGCGCAATACGTGATGTCCGCTATACCCCCAATCGCGACCACGAAGCGGACTCTCACAAAGGGGCATGTCTGCTTTGCCCCCTAAAACGGACAGATGCAGTGCAAAATGGATTGCCGGCTATGGGCCATTAGCGGACAAATTGCGACGTCTCATTTCGCCCCGGTTGTCTTCGCGACATCTTCGAAGTCCGGCAGCTTCCAACTCCAGCTGAGATAGGGCTCTAGCGGGCCGTAAAGCCGGAAGTAGGCAAACCACGCCTCCCCGGGATTGGTCTGGAGCCAGTTTTTCTCGTACCCCGCAGGCGCTTCAGGACCGACATAGAGATCGACTGACCCATCCGGGTTTTTACGCAAGCCTTCGTCGCGCGACGTGAGGTCGGTGTTCTGTGTCTTGCTGTCGATCACGATGCGGTTGTACGTGTCATAGATCGTGAGCGACCAAAGCTGCTTGACTGGCGGATTTGGTGGGACGGTGAGTTTGTAAGTTTTGCCGCCATCAAACCACTTGTCGTTTTTGTCCTTGTAAGCCCCAAGATAGGCTTGCCCGATGCCGGGGGTCGTACTGACCATGCCCTTCGACGAGGTCACGGCCTCGTAGAAATAGTCGGCACGCTCGTCGAGTTCGCTATAGTTCTTCTTCTCTTGGCTCGGATCAAACATGATCACGTAGGCCCACTTGGTGCCAGGCCGG
>DASSIJ010000014.1:0-6415 GCA_035692045.1 Pseudolabrys sp.
CCTCAAGCAACATGCGGATCAAATATTCGTCCTCCACCACGAGAACGCGTGGCGCCACTGCCGCCGATTTTGTCATTGTCCTCTCCCGCCGTACAACTCGGTCGAAGGGCACAGAGTTCCATCTTAGCTCAAATTCCAGCAAACATGCTAATAACGCCGGCAAAGGAGCCTGAACGTGTCGAAAGCACCGCACAACCAGCAGGACGACGACCGCATGGAGTTCCTGCTGACGCTGCGTCGGCGTGGGATTGCCGACCAGGCGGTGCTGCGGGCGATGGACGAGGTGCCGCGCGAGCGTTTCGTTGAGCCGACCTTCGCCGACAGCGCCTATGCCGATCAGGCACTCCCGATCGCCTGCGGGCAGACCATCAGCCAGCCTTACGTCGTGGCCTACATGACCGAGCAGCTCAAGATGGAGTCGCGCCATCGCGTGCTGGAGGTCGGGACCGGGTCCGGTTATCAGGCCGCAGTCTTGTCGCATCTTGCGCGCGAAGTGGTGAGCGTCGAGCGCTACCGGACCCTTGCCGAGGAGGCGCGGGCGCGTCTGAAGGCGCTCGGCTATAAGAATGTCGACATTGTCGTCGGTGATGGGTTCGTGGGTGTGCCGGATCGTGCACCCTACGATCGCATCATTGTCACCGCCGCGGCGGAGACCATCCCGCAGACGCTGCTCGACCAACTTGCCGACGGCGGCATCATGATCCTGCCGCTCGGCTCCCACGATGGGTCACAACATATTATCAAGCTTACCAAGTCGGTAACGGGAATCCGTCGTGAAAATCTCATTCCCGTGCGTTTCGTGCCCATGTTGCCCGGCAAAGCGCAGGAATTGTAGCGCTGCGCGCGGTCTTTTCCGAAAATCGGCGCTCATTTCAGAAATCGCGCGCGCTGTGACGGTATTATCGATTCAAAATGCGGTGGCATCCGCGCGTTAATTATTAAAGCCTTATTTACTCGCGGCTGGTTTATTTCGAACTCTACGTTTCATGCGTACCAGTGAGTAACCACATGCCGCGCCCCAAGGTGGAGTGTTCCCCGCGTGCTTGGTCGCGCGCCGCAGTTCTCGCACTCGTTGGCATCGCCGCCGCCGGTTGTTCGGACTCCGCGCGGTTCGACTCCAGCTCCTACAACACCGATCGTCCGTTGCCGCCGCAGAACGTCGCAACTGCGACGCCGGCGCCTGCGTCATCCGGTCGTGTTGAAGCGCGGTCATTGCCGGCGCTGAGCCAACCTGCAACTGTGTCCGCTTACGGCGCCCAGAGCCAAGGCAGCTATCGCTCGTCTGGCCAGTATTCCGACGTCACTGGATCAAATGCGAACGTTCCGCCGCCGTCCAGTCACTGGACCTGGAATGGCGGCTCCGCCGTGACTGTCGGCTATGGCGACACCGTAGACAGCATTGCACGCAAACATGGTGTGCCCGCGTCTGCGATCATGCAGACAAACGGACTGCGTGACTCGAGTCAGATCAGGCCGGGTCAGCGCCTCGTTATTCCGCGGCATGTCACGAGCGGGACGCAAACGGCATCCGCGCGCACGCCTGCTGCCGGCGGCAATGTCCACGTCGTTCAGCACGGCGAAACACTCATGAGCATTGCGCGACGCAACGGCGTCACGCTGACGGCGCTGGCACGGGCAAACCACCTCCAGTCTTCCAGCAGACTGAGCGTCGGCGATCGCATTTCCATTCCGGGGGGCGGCCCCGCGGTGGCGGCCGCACATCCGCCTGCAGCACCCCAGGTCGCCCAGCAACGCACAGCTCCGGTCACCAGGGTCGCGAGCATAGCGCCCACACAGGTTGCCAACGTCGCCAAGGAAGAGCCGCGCACGACCGAGACGGCGGTCAAGACTGCTGAGCCAAGCGGCGCGATGCCGGCATTCCGTTGGCCGGTTCGCGGCCGCGTCATCGCAGGTTTTGGCAGCAAGCCGAACGGCACGCAGAACGACGGCATCAATCTGGCGGTCCCGGAAGGTACGCCGATCAAGGCTGCCGATGACGGCGTGGTCGCGTATGCCGGCAACGAGCTTAAGGGCTATGGCAATCTGGTGCTGATCCGTCACTCGAATGGCTTTGTGTCCGCCTACGCGCATGCGAGCGAGCTGATTGTCAAGCGCGGGGACACGATCAAGCGCGGCCAGGTCATCGCGCATGCCGGGCAAACCGGCAACGTGACATCACCGCAACTGCACTTCGAGATCCGAAAAGGTTCGACCCCGGTCGATCCGACCCCGTATCTCGGCGGCGCCTGAGCGTGGCCATTCGTCCCCGCGCGAGCGGGGGACCAGCGTAGAAATCGTTGTCTGGATGCCCGCTGGAGCCTGCCTGGCGCCTGTGGGTCGGGCATGAGCGGTTGAACGTCAGTTCTTTACCGTCACACCAAGCCGGCCGGCCAGATCCTGCACAAATTGCCACGCGACGCGGCCTGAGCGCGCGCCGCGCGTTGTCGACCATTCCAGCGCCTCGCGATGCAAGCTTTCGCCACGCGCCGGGATCTTGTAGTGCGCAACGTAGCCGTCGACCATCGCCAGATACTCATCCTGGCTGCATCGATGAAATCCAAGCCACAGCCCGAAACGGTCAGACAGCGACACTTTTTCCTCGACCGTTTCTCCGGGATTGATCGCTGTTGACCGTTCGTTTTCCATCATGTCGCGCGACATCAGATGGCGACGATTCGATGTGGCGTAGAAGATGACGTTATCCGGGCGGCCCTCGATGCCACCTTCCAGTACCGCTTTGAGGGATTTGTATGTGGTGTCTTCGGCGTCGAACGAAAGATCGTCGCAGAACACGATAAAGCGGAATAGCGAGCCGCGTGTCAGGGCCATCAGCGCCGGCAGGCTGTCGATGTCCTCGCGGTGAATCTCGATCAGCTTGAGCGGGCCGCTCCGGCTGTTACGCGCCACCGCGACGTTGACGCCGGCATGCGCCGCCTTCACCAATGAAGACTTACCCATGCCGCGGGCACCCCAGAGCAGGGCATTGTTGGCCGGAAGGCCTTTGGCGAAGCGCTCGGTATTTTCAACGAGGACATCGCGCACGCGGTCGATCCCCTTAAGCAGCGACATCTCGACGCGGTTCACGCGCGCAACCGGCGTCAGCCGGCCATCCGGATGCCAAACAAACGCGTCGGCGGCGGTGAGATCGGGCAGGGCAGCATGCGGCGGCGCCAGGCGTTCCAGAGCGACCGCAATTCGTTCGAGCACGTCGGATTGTCCCGCGGGGCGTGGGCCGGTTTTCGGTTTGGGCGCGGAGCGCCGCGGCGATTTAGACTTCGATTTGGCCATCGGATGTTTCCGTAAGTCGCGCTGCTCTTAGCGGGGCAAAGTTCCTGCCGCAAGCGTCCCTGCGGGGAAATGGCTGAAAACGGGGGGTTTTAGGGGTCTGCGCGGCGTTGCAATTGGGCTGGCGGCCGCTATAGTCCGCGCCAAATTCAAGCGCCGCCAAGGCGCCGGGAAAAACTAAGCAAGGATCACGCTTCAATGTTCACAACGCCTGCGTTTGCGCAAGGGTCGTTATTTGGCGGTGCAGGCGGCGATGGCGGCATGCTGATGTCGCTGCTGCCGTTCGCGCTCATTTTCGTCATCATGTATTTCCTGATCCTGCGCCCGCAGCAAAAGCGCGTAAAGCAGCACCAGGAAATGGTCAAAAACGTGCGGCGGGGCGATACGGTCGTTACCAATGGTGGACTCATTGGCAAGGTCACTAAGGTGATCGACGACGATCAGATCGAAATCGAGATCGCGGACGACGTGCGCATCCGCCAGATGAGGCAGATGGTGACCGACGTTCGCGCGAAGGGTGAACCTGTCAAGGACGAGGCCACAGCCGGCTAAGCGCCGGCGGCCTTGGCCAATTAAGCCGCAGTCGGGACGACATGCTTTATTTCACGCGGTGGAAAGCGGCGGCAATCTTGCTTACGGCGTTTGTCGTCTGCTTGTTTGCCGTTCCTAATTTCCTTCCGGAAAAAATGGTGCAGAGCTGGCCCAAATGGGCGCAGCGGCACGTGGTGCTGGGCCTCGATTTGCAGGGCGGTTCGCACATCCTGCTCGAAGTCGACACCAACGCGGTGCGCAAGGAGAAGCTGGAGTCGCTCCGTGACGATGTTCGCCGCGTGCTGCGCGATGCGCGCGTCGGGTATACCGGTCTTGTGGTCCGCGGAAACGGCGTCGAAGTGCGCATCCGCGAGGGCAGCAACTTCGATCAGGCAGTCGACAAACTGCGCGAACTCTCGCAGCCTCTCGGCGGCATTCTTGGCAGCAGCACCGGCCAGCGGACTCTCGATGTAACGACCGAAGCGGGCAGCCTGGTGCGGCTGACGCTGACCGACCCGGCGATCGTCGAGCGGGTACGCCAATCGGTCGAGCAGTCGATTCAAATTATCGAGCGTCGCGTCAACGAACTTGGCACCGTTGAGCCGTTGATCCAACGCCAGGGCACCGACCGAATCCTTGTGCAGGTCCCGGGATTGCAGGATCCCACGCGGTTGAAAGAACTGCTTGGCAAGACCGCCAAGCTCGATTTCCGGATGGTCGACGTATCAATTCCAGCGGAGCAGGCACTGCAGGGGCGCGTGCCGCCTGACTCGGAAATCCTCTACAGCGCGACGCAGCCGAGAACCCCGTATCTGGTCGAAAAACGCATTCTGGTGTCGGGCGGCGATCTCACCGACGCCCAACCGGGTTTCGACCAGCGCACCAATGAGCCCATCGTGTCATTCCGGTTCAATACATCGGGAGCGCGCAAATTTGCCCAGGTGACACAGGAGAATGTCGGCAAGCCATTTGCCATCATTCTCGACAATCAGGTGATTTCAGCGCCCGTTATTCGTGAACCCATCCTCGGCGGCTCCGGTCAGATATCCGGCAGCTTCACCGTCGAGAGTGCCAATGACCTTGCCATTCTCCTGCGGGCCGGTGCCTTGCCGGCGCCACTCACGATCATCGAGGAGCGGACAGTCGGTCCGGGTCTCGGCCAGGACTCGATCGCGAAGGGCAAAACGTCATCCTATGTCGGCGCGGTGATGGTGATCGTCTTCATGATGCTCACGTACGGCCTGTTCGGGCTGTTCGCGAACATCGCGGTGGCGATCAACGTTGCGATGATCTTCGGCGTGTTATCGCTGCTCAACGCGACGCTTACGCTGCCGGGCATCGCCGGTATCGTGCTGACCGTCGGTATTGCGGTCGACTCGAACGTGCTGATCTATGAGCGCATCCGCGAAGAGGTTCGCGGGGGCCGGACCCCGATCAATGCGATCGATGCCGGCTTTTCGCGCGCACTCGCGACCATTCTTGATTCCAACATCACGACGTTCATAGCGGCTGCGGTGCTGTTTTATATCGGCACCGGCCCGGTCCGGGGTTTCGCCGTTACGCTCGGCATCGGCATCATCACGACGGTGTTTACCGCCTTTACCTTGACGCGGCTGATCGTCGCCTATTGGGTGCGCTGGCGGCGCCCGCAACGCGTGCCCATTTGAGGAGCTGACCGTTGCGCCTGCTTCGCATCGTTCCCGACGACACCAAATTTGACTTCATGCGCTTCCGGCGCATCAGCTTTCCGGTATCGGCACTATTGTCGATTATCGCGATCTCGCTTTATTTCTTTCATGGCCTGAATTTCGGTATCGATTTCAAGGGCGGCACTCTGATCGAGGTACAGTCGAAGGCCGGGGCGGCCGATCTTGCGAGGATGCGCTCCGCGCTTAGCTCGCTCGGTCTCGGCGAAGTGCAGCTCCAGCAATTCGGCGCCCCGAACGATGTGCTGATCCGGATCGCGGAGCAGCCGGGCGGGGAGACAGCGCAACAGGCGGCCGTGAGCAAGGTGCGCGGCGCGCTCGGCAACGAGGTCGACTACCGGCGCGTGGAAGTGGTTGGACCGCGCGTGTCGGGCGAGCTGCTCTCCTATGGCGTGGTCGGCCTGATGCTCGCGATCTTCGCAATCCTGATTTATCTCTGGTTTCGTTTCGAGTGGCAGTTTGCGCTCGGCGCGATGATAGCGAACGTGCACGACATCGTGCTCACCATCGGGTTCATGTCGATCACGCAGATCGACTTCGACCTGACCAGCATCGCGGCGTTGCTCACCATCCTGGGATACTCGCTTAACGATACGGTCGTCATTTATGACCGTATCCGCGAAATGCTGCGCCGGTACCGCAAGCTGCCGATGCCGGATTTGCTCAATGCCTCGGTGAATCAAACGCTCTCCCGCTCGGTGATCACACACGTGACCGTGTCACTGGCCTTGCTGGCCCTGCTGCTGTTCGGCGGGCAGGCGATCCATAGTTTCACGGCGACCATGATGTTCGGTGTGGTTCTGGTTGGCACCTATACGTCGGTGTTTATTGCCTCTCCAATCCTGATCTACCTCGGCGTGGGTACCGGCCGCGACGCTCTGAGCGCACCCGAC
>DASSIJ010000015.1:0-6531 GCA_035692045.1 Pseudolabrys sp.
CCTATGAGGCTTTGCTGGTTCCCGATGCCGCCATCGGCACCGAGCAGGCACAAAGATATGTCATCGTCATAGACGCGCAGGATACGGCGCGGCAAAGATACGTCACGCCCGGTCAGCTCACGTCGGACAATCTCCGTGTCATCAAGGACGGTATCGGCCCCGACGATCGTATCGTGGTCAGCGGCTTGATGCAGGCAAGACCGGGCACAAAGGTGCGGCCGGAGCAGCAGGGGGCTAAGCCTGCGGGACCGGCGTCGGCGGGAGGCCCGCCGCAAAAGTCAAAATAACGGGCGGCGTCAGCGCATGCGAATTTCGCACTTTTTCATCGATCGCCCGATCTTTGCTTCGGTAGTGTCGATCATTTTCGTGATCCTCGGCGGTGTGGCGTTCTCCCGCCTGCCGGTCGCGCAATATCCGGAGATCGCGCCGCCCACCATCACCGTGACCGGGCAATACCCCGGCGCCAACGCCGATGTCGTTGCCGCTACCGTGGTCACGCCGATCGAACAGCAGATCAACGGCGTCGAAAACATGATCTATCTGTCGTCGAACTCGACCGGCGATGGCCGTTTTACGATCTCCGTCAGTTTCGACATCGGCACCAATCTCGATATTGCGCAGGTGCAGGTGCAAAATCGAGTCGCCATAGCGCAGCCTCGCCTGCCTGCCGATGTACGCAACATCGGTGTGACCGTCGCCAAAAGTTCGCCCGACCTGATGATGGTCGTGCATCTGTATTCGCCCGACAAGTCGCGCGACACGCTGTTTATTTCCAACTACGCGACGATAGAAATCACCGACGCTCTGACTCGTGTGGACGGCGTAGGATCGATCACCGTGTTCGGAAGCCGCGATTACGCGATGCGCGCATGGCTCGACCCGGACCGCCTGCAGTCACTCGGCCTTACCGCTGCTGACGTCGTCCTGGCGCTGCAAGGTCAAAACGTCCAGGTCGCCTCTGGCGTGCTTAACCAGCCCCCGGTCGACAAGCCCGGCGCATTTCAGATTTCCGTGCAAACGCTGGGGCGCCTCACCAGCACGGAGGAATTCAGCAACATCGTCATCAAGCAGACGGCGAACGCAGTGGTGCGTGTGAAGGATGTCGCAACGGTTGAGCTTGCGGCGCAGGACTATTCGACGAACTCCTATCTGGATCTTAATCCAGCGATTGCGCTCGGTATTTTCCAGCGGCCCGGCTCGAATGCCTTGGCAACGGCGAAAGCCATTCAGGCCACAATGGACGATCTGGCCAAGCGATTCCCGCCGGGGCTGAAATACACCATCGTCTACAACCCGACGCAGTTCATCCAGCAGTCGGTGGAAGCGGTCCAGTCCACCATCTTGGAAGCTATTGTCCTTGTCGTGCTGGTCGTTGTCTTGTTCCTGCAAACATGGCGTGCGGCCATCATTCCGATCGTGGCAATCCCGGTTTCGTTAATCGGCACTTTCTTCTTCATGGCGATGTTCGGCTTCACGCTGAATAATCTGTCGCTGTTCGGCCTCGTACTTGCGATCGGTATCGTGGTCGACGATGCCATTGTCGTCGTCGAAAACGTCGAACGTAATATCGAGGCTGGACTGAGCCCGCACGACGCAGCAGTCAAGAGCATGGACGAAGTGGGTGGGGCGCTGATCGCCATCGCGCTGGTGCTGTGTTCGGTGTTCATTCCGTCGGCCTTCATCACCGGCATATCCGGCCAGTTTTACAGACAATTCGCGCTCACCATCGCCGGCGCCACCATTATCTCGTTGATCGTATCGCTGACGCTTTCACCAGCGCTTTGCGCGCTGCTGCTCAAGCCCCACAGCGAGGTCGAGGATGGACATTGGTGGAGTAAACCGATTCACGGTTTTTTCGGACTGTTCAACCGCGCTTTCGACAAGCTCACGCGCGGTTATGGAAAGCTATCCGCTAAGCTCGTGCGCATCGCTGCGTTGATGCTGTTGGTTTATGCCGGCATCATCGCGTTCGGTTTGAACGAATTCCGCAAGACGCCGGTCGGCTTTATCCCGCAGCTGGACCGCGGTTATCTCATCATCGTGACGCAACTCCCGCCGGCGGCGTCGCTGGCACGGACGGACGAAGTCAATCGCCAGGCGGTCGAAATCGCTTTGAAAATACCCGGGATCGCGCATGCCGTGAATATTGTCGGTTTCTCTGGTGCGACGTTCACCAACGCGCCGAATTCCGGCGCCGTTTTCGTGACGCTCGACGATTTCGAGAAGCGGGCAGAAGATCCGCAGCAGTCGGCAGCAGCGATTCAGGCGCAGTTGTTTCAGCGCTTGTCGGTGATCCACGACGGCCTGATTTTCGTCGCCGCGCCACCACCGGTTTCTGGCATCGGCAACGCCGGCGGTTTCCGCATGATGGTTGAGGATCGGGGTGGCCTCGGTTCGCAGGCCTTGCAGAACGCGACTTATGCAATGATGGGAAAGGCGGCACAAACGCCCGGCCTTCTGCAGGTTTACTCGCTGTTCGAGAACACCACGCCGCAGCTTTATCTCGACATTGATCGCACCAAGGCGCAGCTGCTTGGCATCAACGTGCCGGACGTGTTCGCGGCGCTACAGATCTATCTCGGATCGTTGTACGTCAACGACTTCAACTTGTTCGGCCGCACCTACCGTGTTGTGGCGCAGGCGCGCGCAGAGAACCGCACCGATACCAGCGATGTTCTGAAGATTCGTGTGCGGAATAACAGTGGCGAAACCGTGCCCCTCGGCGCCTTCACCACCGTGCGTACGGTCACCGCGCCTTACCGCGTGCCGCGCTACAACCTCTATCCGGCTGCCGAACTGGATGGCGCGGCCGCGCCCGGCTACAGTCAGGGTCAGGCGATCAAGATTATGGAGCAACTGGCGGCTCAGACATTGCCGCAAGGTTTCTCCTATGAGTGGACAACGCTCGCCTTCCAACAAATCCGCGCCGGCAACACGGCCACGTTCGCGTTCGTGCTGGCGGTGGTATTCGTCTTCCTTGTTCTGGCCGCACAATTCGAAAGTCTGACGCTGCCGCTCGCGGTCATCATGATCGTGCCCATGTGCCTGATCGCGTCGATTGTCGGTGTCGTTCTGCGCGGACAGGACAACAATATTCTTACCCAGGTCGGATTCGTCGTGCTCATCGGCCTCGCGGCCAAAAATGCAATTCTGATTGTCGAGTTCGCCAAACAGCTCGAAGATGCGGGCCGCGATCGTTTCGATGCTGCGGTCGAGGCGGCGCATCTGCGGTTGCGGCCGATCCTGATGACCTCGTTCGCCTTTATTTTTGGTGTCACACCGCTCGTCTGGGCGGTGGGAGCAGGCGCTGAACTGCGCCAGACTCTTGGAACGGCGGTGTTCTCCGGCATGATCGGAGTTACCGCGTTCGGGCTGATATTTACGCCGGTGTTCTATGTTGTCACACGGTGGATCGCGATGCACGCCGGGCGCCTTTGGTCGGGTCGCCTGCGAAAGCAAACCGAATAGGTTAATCCGGCACGCCAATGACGATGAAATTCGGTTTCGGTCAGCCGCTCACGCGTAAGGAGGACGATCCGCTCTTGCGTGGGGCAGGGCGCTACATCGCCGATGTGTCGCCGGCGAAGCCGCTGCAGGCGGTCGTGATCCGTTCGCCACACGCCCATGCCCGATTCCGCATCGGCGATCTTACGCGTGTGCGCATTATGCCTGGCGTACGCCTGGTGTTGACTGCTGGCGATATTTCCACCTTGGGACCGCTGCCGACGCCGGGAGTTCTGCCCGACGTGGCTATAACGATTCCTGATTATCCGGTCCTGGCCAAGGATGTCGTGCGCCATGTCGGCGATGCTGTGGCCTTTGTCGTCGCCGACACTCTTGATGCGGCGAAGGATGCGGCGGAAGCGGTCGAAATCGAATGGCAACAATTGCCGCACGTTATTGGTGCGGTCGCCGCGCTTAAGCCGGGCGCCCCGAAGGTCTGGGCGGACAGGGCTGACAATCTGTCTTTTGAAACAGAGGTGGGCGATGCGCGCGCCACCAAAGAAGCCTTCGCCAGTGCTGCGCATATTGTTGAGCTGACGATCGTCAATCAGCGGTTGGTGACCAATTATCTCGATACACGTGGCGTGGTCGCGGAATACGACGGAGAGCGCTACACGCTCACGCTCGGCAGCCAGGGCAGCCATATCATCCGTGACATCATCGGCGCAGCAGTCATGAAGTTGCCGCCGGAAAAGATGCGGGTAGTGACGCCCGACGTCGGTGGCGGCTTTGGCACCAAGCTGTTTCCCTATCGGGAATACGCGCTCGCCGCCGTCGCGTCTGAGCGGTTACGGCAACCGGTCAAATGGATCTGCGAGCGAACCGAACATTTTCTCGGAGACAGTCACGGCCGCGACAACATCTCCACCGCGCGGTTGGCAGTCGACAACAAGGGGCGTTTTCTCGCGCTTGAACTCGACATCATCGCCGACATGGGCGCCTATCTGTCGTGCTACGCGCCGTACATCCCCTGGCTCGGGGTCGGCATGGCGACGGGCCCATACGATATTCCCATTGCCCACATACGGCTGCGCGCTGCCTATACGAACACCGTCCCGGTCGATGCCTATCGGGGTGCCGGACGGCCGGAAGCCTCATATTTGATTGAACGTGTTGTCGATGCGGCGGCACACGATCTCGGGATTGCGTCCGATACCATACGTCGCAGAAATCTCATCAAGCCGAAGGCGCTGCCGTACAAAACTCCGACCGGAAAGGTCTACGATTCCGGCGATTTCGCAGGCACGCTCGCTCGTGCCCAGGAGCTTGCTGATTGGGAGGGCTTTAACAAACGCGCGGCGCAATCCAGACGCACCGGCCGCTTGAGAGGCATCGGCATTGCGACGTATATCGAGGCCTGCGGCAACAACGGCCCGGAAACCGCGACGCTGAATCTTGATTCCGACGGCGGGGTAACACTGTTGATCGGCTCGCAGTCGACTGGCCAGGGGCACGCCACGTCCTACGCTCAACTTATCGCCGAGCGTCTCGACCTGCCACCCGATCGCATACGGGTGATTCAGGGCGATACAGATCGAATCAAAAGCGGAGCAGGCACGGGTGGCTCGAGTTCCATTCCTGTCGGGGGCGTTTCTGTCGACCGCGCGGCCAAGAAACTCGCAGAGCAGATCAAGGAGATCGCTGCGGATGCTTTGGAAGCTTCGGCAAGCGACCTGGAAATCGTGGATGGGACCGTGCGGATTGCGGGTACCGACCGTATCGTCTCGTTCACCGAACTCGCTGGCCTTCCAGGTGGTACGCCAGACAAGTTGCGTGCGGCGGAAGAGTTCAGCGTTGAACCGCCGACTTATCCGAACGGCACGCATATTGCTGAGGTCGAAATCGATCCGGACACCGGCAAAACAAGCATTGTCCGCTACGTTGTGGTCGATGATTTTGGCGCAACGCTTAATCCGTTGCTGCTCGCGGGCCAGGTGCACGGTGGTGCGGTCCAAGGCATTGGCCAGGCATTGATGGAGGATACCGTCTACGATTCGGCGACGGGCCAACTCCTCAGCGCGAGCTTCATGGATTACGCAATGCCGCGTGCCGAACATGCCCCCGACTTCGTATTCGAGACCCGCAACGTTCCGTGCAGGACGAATCCGCTTGGCGTGAAAGGTGCGGGCGAAGCGGGCGCCATTGGATCGTGTCCCGCCATGATGAATGCGATTGTCGATGCACTCTGGCGAAGCCACCGGATCCGACACGTCGACATGCCGGCGACCCCACGTCGCATCTGGGAAGTGATCGCAAACGCGAGAAAAGCCAGCAATTAGATGACGTTAGCATGATCACGATTTCGTGATCTCAGCGCCGCTGTTTGCCGCGCCGGAATAAGCCACGCAACATGGTGTTTGCCCGAGACTGGCCAACATAGTGAGGGAGGATTTGATGAAATTTGCTTCCGCGGTTGTGGCGGTCGCCGTCGTTGCCTTGGGTGCGACGGTAGTCCTGGCGCAGCAGGATCCAATCGCTGCACGCAAGGCGTTGATGAAGGCAAACGGACAGGCCGCCGGCGCTCTCGCCAAGATGGTCAAGGGAGAAGCGCCTTTTGACCCGACGGTAGCGAAAAAAGCGTTCGCCACGTTTGAAGACGCGGCGGCCAAAATGCCTGCCCTTTTTCCCGACAATTCGAAGATCGGTGGCGAAACGACGGCGGCGCCGAAAATTTGGGAGGACATGGCGGACTTCAAAGCGAGGTTCGTCAAATTTGGCAATGACGCCAAGGCGGCGGACGCTCAAGTGAAGGATCTCGACACCCTCAAGGCGACTTTCCCTGAGTTCGCGAAGAATTGCGGCGGCTGCCACGAACTTTACCGCATCAAGAAGAGCTAAGTTTCACCGAAACGGCGCGATGAGGGCGGGCGATCCGATGGGACGTTCCGCCCTTTCGCTTTTCGGGATCACGGCAAGCGAATAGGATGAAGCCGCCGGGATGGATCACATGCTGCGTAAGCTGATCGTTGTAGCGGCAATTGCCGCCATATCGGGATTAGCGGCATTTTGGTTTCTCACAGAACCGGA
>DASSIJ010000016.1:0-3769 GCA_035692045.1 Pseudolabrys sp.
ACGGGCCGCGTTTTCCGTAACAGGGCGACACCATGGCTCAGTCCCCCGAATCCAACTCGCTGGAGCTGCATATCGGTTTCCATAACGCTTGTTCCGTGATTGTCCAGCGTCAGCGCCTATGAGACAGATTGGGCGGGTTGAAGAAGTGAGCGACTGTCTTGTTGGTCAAGCGGGGATTGGCTGCCATGGGCGTCTATCTCGGAGGATTGCGTTGAGGATAGTGGTTAGCTTACGGGCGACGGCGACGAGAGCGACGAGTTTCGACTTTCCGGCGGCGACGAGTTTGTCGCGAAAGTGTTTGAGCTGCGGATTGTAGCGCGCGGCGACCATGGCGCCGACGAACAAGGAGCTGCGCACGCTCTTGCGACCACCGCCGATGAAGCTCTTGCCGCGCCATTGCCCGGACTGGCGGGTCCAGGGCGCGAGCCCGACAAGGGCCGCGATCTGTCGACGGTCGAGCGAACCGAGTTCCGGCAGTTCGGCGATCAGGGTCCGGGCGATTGTCTTTCCGACGCCGGGCACGGAAGCGAGGAGATCCTCTTTCTCGACCCAGACGGCCGATCCGCGTATCTGATCGTCGATCAAGACGTCGAGCTCAGAGAGTTCTTTCTCCAGCGCCTTGCGTAGCCTGGCGACGCTCTTGGTCAGGCGCTTGTCGCTCATGCGACGCGTACGCTGAGCTTCGGCGGCGATCATCTCAACGATTTGGCGCCGGCGAGCGACCAGATCGGCGAGAAGTCTTGTCACCTCATCCGGCATTTGCCGCAGCTTCGGCTTGGTCGCCTCGGCGAAGTGGGCGATTACCGCCGCATCGATCAGGTCGGTCTTAGCCCGTTTGCCGAGCGCCTGGGCGAAGGCGCGCACCTGCGCCGGATTGACCACCACCACTGGCAGGCCTGCGCCAGCCAGGCCCGCCGCGACCACCGCCTCAAAGCCGCCGGTAGCCTCGATCGCCACCATCTTCGGCGATAAGGCTCCGAGCCGGGCGATGAGATCTTCGATCCCCATACCTGTGCGCTTGAAGATAAGACTCTCGCCGGTTGGACGAACCGCCACGTCCAGCCGATCCTTTGACACATCGATGCCAATTACCATCGCGTCCATCTGATCCCATCCTTGCGCAAACGGGCTTCGTAAGCGGCCCAAGCGACTGTTCGGGTTCGATGGAACGGCAGGCGAAGACACGCGCTCCCTTACGGGCTCAGCGGCCCAAAGATTTTTCGGTCTCTCGCCTGCCACCGCGTCGCCAACAATATCAGAGGCGCGGGACGTCAAGTTACAAGGATTTCTGGCTCATCGTAGCCTTTCAAGGAGCGAAGATGAGACAGAAGTCCGGGCCGGTGAAGGAACCGGCGGAAAAGGTCGTGAAAGACATCCGGCGGGCGACACGCCGGCAATTCTCGGCAGAAGAGAAGAACCGCATTGTGCTGGAGGGCCTGCGCGGCGAGAAGAGCATCGCCGAGCTGTGCCGTCGTGAAGGGATCGTCCAGAATCTGTATTACCGCTGGTCGAAAGACTTCCTTGAGGCCGGGAAGAAGCGGCTCGCCGGCGATACGGCCCGCGCAGCAACTTCGGACGAGGTAAAGGACCTGCGCCGCGAGGCCAGCGCACTGAAGGAGGTCGTCGCTGAACTGACGCTCGAAAACCGTCTGCTCAAAAAAAACGTGATCGGGGATGGGGAGGACGAGGCATGAGATACTCGGCATCCGAGAAAGCCGAGATTATCCGGCTGGTCGGGCAATCGGCCCTGCCGGTCAAACGCACACTGGAGAAACTCGGCATCCCGAGGGCCACGTTCTATCTCTATGGACGGCTCTCCCGTTGCACGTCGATTTCGAAATGATTCCGCTTTGGTCCGTTGCAAACATCTATCCGGCGTCACCCGATGGTATCGGGGCGCCCAAATGGGGAATCCGCTCGCGCACGCCTCTACAGCTGGTAGGCCTCGAAGGCCTCGATAAAAGTCAGGCTCTATGCGCGCCGGTCCGACCTATGCAGCTCATTTCTCCGTCGTCTCGCAATCTCTAGGGCAGGCCTTCAGAAGGCGGCGCGATATGTTTCGCCCGTTCGAAGCACGGCCCAGATGATGCGTGCATTCTTGTTGGCGACTGCCACCGTGGTACGGTTGAAGCCGCGCCGTTCCCGAAGCTGGTTGACCCACTGGTTGTTGGGATCGGTCTTGCGGGGCGCCGTTCGCACGACTGCGCGGGCGCCATGGACGAGCAAACTGCGCAGGTGTTGGTTCCCGCGCTTCGAAATGCCCATCAGCACCTTGCGATCGCCACTGGAGAACTGTCGCGGGACGAGACCAACCCAGGCGGCAAGGTGCCGACCGTTCTTGAACTCCGACCCGTCGCCGATTGCAGCCACGATAGCTGTGGCGGTCTTCGGGCCAACGCCCTTGATCTTCGCGATGCGCTGACATGCCTCGTTCTCGTGGAAGATGCGATCAATCTTCTTGTCGAACAAGCCAATGCGGCGGTCGAGATCGCGGAAGAGATCGTAGAGTTCGGCGATCGCATCGCGAACCATAGCCGTCAGCTCGTTGTCCTGACCGGCCATGATCTCGGGGATCGCACGCCGCGCCCGGGTAATGCTCTTGGCAATGGCGAACCCACGATCGAGTAGGAGCCCGCGGATCTGGCTGACGACCGCGGTGCGGTGATTGACCATCCTCTGCCTCGCCCGATGCAGCGCCTGGATGTCTTGCTGCTCAACGGTCTTTTTCGGGACGAAAGGAATGTGCGGCTGGCGCGCTGCCGTGCAAATCGCCTCGGCGTCGTTGCCGTCGTTCTTCTGACGCCTCACGAAGGGCTTCACATATTGCGGGCTGATGATCTTCACCTCATGCCCAAGAGCTTCGAACTTACGCGCCCAATAGAAAGCGCCCGTACAGGCTTCGACGACCACTGCGCAAGGATCGAACTGCGCGAGGACTGTGAGAAGCTGATCGCGCATCACCCTGCGCTTTAGGACGACGTGGCCGCTGCGATTGACGCCATGGAGTTGGAACACGTTCTTGGCGATGTCGATGCCGATGGTCTGGATGTTCATTGTAGCTCTCCTTCCTGTTGCAGGCTCTCAACCTGCGGGCGGGAGGGAGAGCCGTCCATCCCATTAGCTGGTGCGATGTCTATCAAAGCGGCGGGCCAGAGGCCCTGGACGATCGCTCGCCCCGGCCGGATCGCGTCTGGAACCGCATTCCGGACGATATCCGCGAGCGGATCGTGCAGCTGGCCCTGGACGAGCCCACCTTGTCGCCGCGCGAGTTGGCCGTGCGCTTCACCGATACGGAAAAGTATTTCGTGTCAGAGGCTTCGGTCTATCGCCTGCTGAAGGCACACGATCTTATCGCCAGCCCGGCTTTCATCGTGATGAAGGCAGCCGATGAGTTCAAGGACAAGACCACGGCGCCCAACCAGCTTTGGCAGACCGACTTCACCTATCTGAAGGTCATCGGTTGGGGCTGGTTCTATCTTTCGACCATTCTCGACGACTTTTCACGCTACATCATCGCCTGGAAGCTGTGCACGACGATGAAGGCCGAAGATGTCACCGCCACGCTGGACTTGGCACTGAAGGCCTCGGGACTCGACCAGGCAAAGGTCATCCACCGGCCAAGGCTTCTCTCCGACAATGGCTCCAGCTACATCGCGGCGGACCTGGCGAAATGGCTCGACGGGCAGAACATGGAGCACGTCCGTGGCGCGCCCTATCACCCGATGACCCAAGGCAAGATCGAGCGCTGGCATCAGACGCTCAAGAACCG
>DASSIJ010000017.1:0-33609 GCA_035692045.1 Pseudolabrys sp.
ATAACCACGGGGGCTGAATTCGCCGCCCGCGACGCCGCGCCTTCGCCTGCGCAGTTCGATCGATTGATGCCGCGAGCGCGCGAGTTGTTTCCGTTGGGCGAGCGGACGGACGGAAAAACCTGGCTCGGCAGCCGACCCTGCTTGCCGGATTCGCGGCCGGTGATCGGCCGCGCGCCGGGACATGCAGGGCTGTGGCTTGCCGTCGGGCACGCGCATTGGGGTCTGACGCTGGGCCCCGCCACCGGACGCATGATTGCCGAGATGATGGCGGGGGAGCCGCCATTTTGCGATCCCGCTCCCTATCGCGCGGAACGGTTCAGCTAGCGGCTCGCGCGGGCATGATTTCCCGAAAATCGTAACGGTCGCGAATGTAGCCGTTGAAGAATGTGCCCTTCGAGAAGGCCGACTGAAACGACGCCGCCACTTCCACAGGAACATCAACGTATTCAAAAGTACGGCCGGTCACGAATGTAACTTTCAGCCCTTGGCTTTTCAGATCATATTCGATGTCAGTGATGACCTTCGATGGCATGCCACGACAACGCACACCCTGCCATTCTGGTTCTGTTTCATCCGAAACGGTCGCGCCAGCTTGGCAGCGCGCCCGGAAACGGGAGAGCGGTCGCTTCATAGATACCGCGTGCGATGGCGCGCGCCAGAACATTGGCGGCGAGCATGCCGAGCTCGCTTAACGAAAACACCGGGTCGGGGAGGGGCTTGGCACCCATACCGGCCGCGAATACCACATCGCCGTCGAGCGGCGTGTGTACCGGATAGATCGCCCGCGACAGACCGCTTTGCGCCATCACGGCCAGACGTTTGGCTTGCGCTTTGGTCAGCTTGGCGTCCGTTGCGATGACGGCGAGGGTCGTGTTTTCGCCCGGGGAACCTTTGCTGCGAAACGTCAGGGCGTCATCCGGGAACGATGCCGGCCAGCCGCGGCCGCCAAATTCCTTTTCGTGTTCAAAAGGGGCCGCCCAAAAGTGCTGGCTGTTGCCGATGGTCATGCTGCCGGCTGCATTGGCGGCTGCAAGCGCGCCGACGGTCAGCCCGCTGCGTGTCTGCGCGCTGGCCGAGCCAATGCCGCCCTTGAGATTGACGGTCGTCGCGCCCAGCCCAGCACCGGCACTGCCCAATGCGAAGCCGTCGCCTGCGGTCTTCGCCGCCTCGTAGCCGAGTTCGCGGTAAGGAGGGTAGCGACCCCAATTCTTGTCGCCGCCCGACAGCAGGTCGAAGAGGATTGCTGCCGGGACGATCGGCACTCGTGCTTCGCGCACCTGGAAGCCGCGGCCTTTCTCGCGCAGCCAGGCCTGCGTGCCCGACGCTGCATCAAGGCCGAAAGCGGATCCGCCTGACAACACGATGGCGTCAATTCCTTCGACAGTCTGCGCCGGGTCCAGCAGCGCCGTCTCGCGCGTGCCAGGCCCGCCGCCCCGCACGTCCACGCTGGCGGTCACGGGCCTGTCGAAGATGACCGCCGTGACGCCGGAGCCGAGTTTGGCATCTTCGGCGTGGCCCACACGGATGCCCGGAATATCGGTGATCAGATTGCGCGTCATATTGTCTCCCGGCGCCGACTCTATCACGTCCGTTCACGTTCCGGCGAAACAGCCGCATGGCGCTTGCAAGCAGGCACGTTGCGTCGCATGAGAGGCTTCATGAATGGCGAAGTCACTTTCCTGGCCGCTCTGGCCGCAGGCCTTGTCAGCTTCCTGTCTCCCTGCGTGCTGCCATTGGTGCCGCCGTATCTCGTCTTTCTGGCCGGCACATCGCTCGAACGATTTGCCGACAAGGAGCCGAAGTCGCGGGCCAAGCGCGAAACCGTCGCTGCGGCGGCTCTCTTCGTACTCGGCTTTTCCACCGTGTTCGTTGCGCTCGGCGCGAGTGCGAGCATTATTGGCTCCTTCATCCGCGCCTATTCGGGGCCGCTGTCGATCATCGCCGGCGTGGTCATTATCGTCATGGGCTTGCATTTTCTTGGTGTGACGCCGATCGCGCTGTTGCACCGGCAGAAACGGTTCGACGTTGCCAAACCGGTCGGCCTTTGGGGTGCCTACGTGATCGGGCTCGCTTTCGCCTTTGGATGGACGCCGTGCATTGGGCCAATCCTCGCGGCCATTTTGGCAGTAGCTGCGTCCGAGCAGACCGTGACGAAAGGGGCAAGCCTGCTCGCGGTCTATTCGCTCGGCCTTGGAATTCCATTCATGATCGCGGCCTTTGCGATCGAACCGTTCGCAGCCTTTCTGTCGCGCTTCCGCAATTATCTTCATCGCGTCGAGCAAGCCATGGGGGCGCTGCTGGTTTTGACCGGGATCGCATTCCTGACCGGCAGCATCAACCAGATGAGCGTGTGGCTGCTCGAAACTTTTCCGATCCTTGCCAAGATTGGCTGAAAAAAAAGCCCGCCAACCGGCGGGCTTTTTGGAAAGACGAAGTGCGATTGCTTATTTGACCTTGCTGCAGTCGGATCCCGGGCATTCGACGTATGTGATCTTGCCACTGGGGTCTTTCTTCCAGACGTACATCACATAGTCGAGCTTGGTGATATCGCCTTTCTTGTCGTAGGCGAGATCGCCGAGCACCGTCTTGAACTGCATCCCGGAATGCATTTTCTCGGCGACCTTCTTGGGGTCGAGAGATTTGGCGGCTTCGGCGGCTTGCTTGATAATCTGCACGCCTGCATAGCTGTAAAGCGTGTAGGCTTCCGGTTCGAATTTCTTGGCGCGGAATTCTTCCACCACCTTTTTCGCGCCCGGCTTGTTGCGCGGGTCGGGACCGTAGGTCATCAGCGTGCCCTCGACGCCCGGTCCGCCAACCGAGGCGAATTCGTCGGAGGTGATGCCGTCGCCGCCCATCAGCGGCGCCTTCACGCCCTGATCGCGCATCTGCCGCACGATCAGGCCACCTTCGGTATAGAGACCGCCCCAATAGATCAGATCTGCGCCCGACGACTTGATCTTGGACACCAGTGCCGAGAAATCTTTTTCGCCGGTGTTGATGCCTTCATAGAGAACTTCCTTCATTCCCCCTTTGGCCATCGTTTTCCTGGTTTCGTCTGCGAGGCCTTTGCCGTACGTGGTCTTGTCGTGAACGATGGCGATCTTCTTGCCCTTGAAGTGTTTCACGATGTATTCGCCGGCGACCTGTCCCTGCTGGTCGTCACGGCCGCAAACACGGAAGATGTTCCACATGTTGCGCTCGGTCACCGTGGGGTTGGTCGAGGCCGGCGTGATCTGCAGAATGCCGTTCTCCTGATAGACCTCCGACGACGGGATGCTGACCCCTGAATTGTAATGGCCGATGACAAACTTGACGCCGTCGGCGGCAAACTTGTTGGCAACCGAAACGCCTTGTTTCGGATCGGAAGCGTCGTCTCCGTAGGAAACAGTGATTTTCTGGCCGAGGATTCCTCCGGCCGCGTTGATATCGGCCGCGGCCTGATCGACGCCGTTCTTCATTTGCGCGCCGGTCGCTGCGCTTGGCCCGGTAATGGGCCCACCCACGCCGAATTTAACCTGAGCCGCGGCTGTTCCCGCCGTAACCATCGCAATGCCCAACGCGAAGCCGAGCGTCGTGATCGTCTTCATTTGTCGTTCCCCTTCCACTGAAGCCGTTTTCTTGCCCGCGCCAATATTACGTCAGGGCATCTTGCGGCGCCAGCGCATCGGGCCGTCCGGTTCAGTGAGCCAGCGATATTGCCTGACCATTTGTGATTTACGGGCGGCTCTAAAACCGAAATAAGCGAACCCCATGCAGAATATGGCGTCGGCGAGAAAGTAGTGAAATGACAGAAAAGTGCCGCCGAACAGACTGAAATGGATAAATCTTACGGCACCAGCCAGGACGAGACCGTATCCGATAACCTGCCACGCCGGCCGCCAGGTCAGGGCTATGGCGCGGCCGGCCAGCAGCGCCGCCCCGCCGCCCAAAATGATGGTGACCAGCAGGAATACGCCAAACGAGCCTTCCTCATACAGTAATTCGGGGATCGAGAAGGCCGTCGAGATTTCATTCAATGCCGGCCTCCCTCAAGATAGGCCGACTTGATTTCGGATCGCTCAAGCAATTCCTGTCCTGTGCCGGTGAGCGTGATCTGCCCATTGACCATGACGTAGCCGCGGTGTGCGAGCTTGAGGGCGTGATAGGCGTTCTGCTCAACCAGAAATACGGTGAGGCCATTTTCGGCATTGAGCGTCTTAATGGCATCGAAAATCTGTCGCACGATCAGCGGCGCAAGGCCCAGCGACGGCTCATCGAGCAGCAGCAGGCGCGGTTGCGCCATCAAGGCGCGGGCAATAGCCAGCATTTGCTGTTCGCCGCCCGACAGCGTTCCGCCGCGTTGGCCGATGCGCTGCTGCAATCGCGGAAACAATGACATCACGCGATCGAGATCGCGATTGAATTCGGACGGCTCTGCTGTGCTGGCGCCCATCTGTAGATTCTCAAGGACAGTCATGCGCGGGAAAATGCGGCGGCCTTCCGGAGCCTGCGCAAGCCTGAGCCGTGCGATCTCGTGCGTGGGCAGCCTCGTGATGTCATGCCCGGCAAAATTGATCGTGCCTTCGCGCGCACGCGGGTTCCCGCAGACAGTCATCATCAGCGTTGATTTACCGGCGCCGTTGGCGCCAATGAGCGTGACGATTTCCCCTTCCTTGACTTCTAGGTCGACGCCTTTAAGCGCCATCACGCGGCCGTAGAAAGCCTTGACGCCACGAATTGCGAGCAGCGGATTGGTCATAGACCAACCTCCGCCTCGACCTTCGCAACGTCCTTGTCACTGACGCCGAGATAGGCCGCAATGACTTTCGGATTATCGCGAATTGATGCCGGCGAGCCGTCAGCGATCTTGACGCCGTAATCGAGCACGACGATGTGATCCGAAATTTCCATGACCACGGACATGTCGTGCTCGATCAGCAGGATCGAGATCCCGTGCTGGTCGCGTATCTTCAGCAAAAGCTCGTTAAGCTCTGCGCTTTCGCGCGGGTTAAGGCCGGCCGCGGGCTCGTCGAGGCAGAGCAGAATCGGTTGAGTGCACATCGCACGCGCGATTTCGAGGCGGCGCTGCGCGCCATAAGGCAAGTCGCCCGCGGCGTCGTCAGCGCGCGCCGTGAGGCCGACGAGATCAAGCCATTCCCGCGCCCGTTCGATCGCTGCGTGTTCGGCCGCAGCAAAGGACGGAAAGCCAAGGATTCCGAGCAGCGTGTAGCCTGACGCGAGCATCAGGCGGTTGTGTTGGGCGACCAACAGATTTTCCAGCACGGTCATGCCCGGGAACAGGCGAATATTCTGAAACGTGCGGGCGACCCGCGCGTGCTGCGTGACAATAAAGTCCGGCATGCGTTCGAGCAGGTGCAGTTCGCGCCCGGCGCGGACGAGGCTGCGCTTGCCGCTGTCGGTGAGTTCTTCGAGCCAGTCCCAGGCCGTGACATCGCCGTGGCAGAGGGCGAGACGTCCTTCGCTCGGCCGGTAGAATCCCGTGATGCAGTTGAAGACCGTCGTCTTTCCCGCGCCGTTTGGTCCGATCAATGCGGTGATGTCGCCTGCGCGGGCCGTGAATGACAAATCGTCCACGGCAACGAGTCCGCCGAAGCGCATTGTGAGATGCTCGACGCGGAGCATGATGTCGCCGTGGACTGCCATTATCCGTGGCCTTCCTTGACGAGATCGGCACCGATGACCTTGCGCTCCTTGAGGACCACCGACGGGTCGCGCGTCGAAATCAGACCGCGCGGCCGCCAGATCATGATCAACACCATCGCGAACCCGAACAGGAGCATTCGGTATTGAGTCGGGTCGAAGGTAGAGCCAAAAATCAGCTTGAGGAAATCCAGTTCGCGCATGATTTCGGTGCCCCCGATCATGGCGACAGCTGCGATGGCGACACCGATCTGGCTTCCCATGCCGCCGAGGACGACGATTGAAAGGATTGTGGCCGACTCCAGAAACGTAAACGAGTCCGGCGAGATGAACCCCTGTCGCGCCGCGAAAAACGAGCCGGCAAAGCCGGCAAACATCGCTCCCATGGCGAAGGCGGTCAATTTGGTGTTGGTGGTATTGATCCCGAGCGACCGGCAGGCGATTTCATCCTCGCGCAACGCTTCCCAGGCGCGGCCGACCGGCAAGCGACGCAGCCGTATCGTGACGAACGCCGTCAGCAATGCGAGCGCGAGAATAAGGTAGTAGAGGAAAATTGTGCGGTAGATCGGCGAGAATTCCAGCCCGAACACCGCAGCGAAACCGTCGTCATCCGCGTTAAACGGAATGCCGAAGAAGGTTGGCCGCGGAATGCCGGTGATGCCGGCATAGCCGTTGGTCAAATCAACCCAGTTAATGAGCACAATGCGAATGATTTCACCGAAGGCGAGCGTGACGATGGCCAGGTAGTCGCCGCGCAACCGCAGGACCGGAAAGCCGAGCAGGACTCCCCAGAACGAAGCGAGGATGCCTGCGAGCGGCAGCAGAATCCAAAAAGAAAGCCCGAAAGTTTTGGCAAGCAGGGCATAGGAGTAGGCGCCGACCGCGTAGAAGGCCACATAACCGAGGTCGAGCAATCCTGCGAGGCCTACGACGATGTTCAGACCCCACCCGAGCATGACGTAGATCAGGATCTGAATTCCGAAATTGTCGATCCACTTGACGGCGCGGCCAAAGCCTGCGGCAACGATGACGATGGCCGGATAGGCAATGACGAATCCGATTACAAACGGGACGAGCCATTTGCCGGCGTGCGTATGCCAGGCCGGAATCGGGGCGGTGGGCCGGAGAGAGCGTTGTCTGAGCCACGGTTCGACCACAAGCGAATAGGCGAGGCGGCCGATGCCGACGACGACGACGACTGCAAACAACAAGGGCCAGCGTGTCGTCAGGATGAGGTCATTGCGGACGTCGGTAACGGTCTGAAAGCCGACAAGGGGCAGAAAGAGGCCGAACGCGAGCAGCGCGGTGATCGCCGCGTCCTTTAGCGCGCGAGTTGTGTCGACGCGCGTGGCCGGCGCGTCGCCCCCCATATCAGACCTTTTCGACATCCGGACGGCCGAACAGACCCTGTGGCAAGAAGATTAAAGTGATCGCCAAAACGGAAAAGGCGGCAACGTCTTTGTAGTCGATTGAAAAATAAGCGGACCACATGGTTTCGATTAGGCCGATCAGGAGGCCGCCAATCACCGCGCCGGGAAGCGATCCGATCCCGCCCAGCACGGCTGCGGTAAACGCCTTCACGCCGGGAACGAAACCGTCAGAGAAACTCACGACACCGTAGTACATAAGGTACATTGTGCCGGCGACTGCGGCGAGCGCTGCGGCAATCACGAAGGTCATGGAGATGGTACGGTCCACGTCGACGCCGACCAGAGCCGCCATCTTTTGATCCTGCTCGCAAGCGCGCTGTGCGCGGCCAAGCCGGGTTCTCGTGACGAGATACCAGAAACAGCCGAGCAGCACCGCGGTCACGATCCATATGATGAGCTGCTTGTGCGAGAGCGTGACCGGATAGTCGTTTTTCGTGAACAGCACGAACTCGCCTTGCACCATCGGCGGAATTGATTTGTTGCGCGGACCTTGTGTCAATTGCACGAAGTTCGACAGGAAGATCGACATGCCGATCGCGGAAATGAGCGGCGCCAGCCGGAATGAGCCACGCAGCGGTCGGTAAGCGAGCCGTTCGATGGTCCAGTTGACCAGCGAGGTAAACAGCATTGCCACGATCAGCACGAGAAAGATTGCAAGCGCGATCGAGGATATTCCGAGGAAGCTGACGATCAGCAGGAAGGCCACCAAAGCAATGAAGGCGGACACCATGAACACATCGCCGTGAGCAAAATTCACCATGCCAATAATGCCGAAGACCATGGTGTAGCCAATGGCGATCAGGCCGTAGATTGAGCCAAGTGTGATGCCGTTTATAAGTTGCTGAAGGAAGACTTCCATCGCGTCCCCTGCGCCTTCCCGATCTGGCCGATGACCGGCCAATCGCCCCTGGTGCTAGAGGCTTAACAGGGCGTAGGGGGAGCGGCAACGCCGCGCCGAAGGTGGTGTTACTAAGTGCAGTTGTCGTGCAAAAGCCTGTCCCCGACGCTGGCGGAAACAGGCTCTCAGCACATCACAGACGGTGTATTTTTCCGTGGCAACCGAGCTTGGCTCCGGTCGGCTAGTGCAAACCGCCGAAAAACCAGATTAGAACCAGAATTGGAATTGGCACCCCGAGCAACCACAGCAGCATATAGCGTCCCATCGTCGATTCCTCCTGTTGCGAGAAGGAACACGTCGGGTGGTGCCGGAGTTCCAAATACGGTCATGCGAAAGTTGAACAGGAACCGTGCGGGAACAATGCGGCGGTTCGTGCATTGCCTTTTGCCATGGAGCGCGAACTCAGTGGCGCTCCGAACCAACGTTGGAGAGAATGATGAATCAAAATCAAAATCCGAACGAGAAGCCCGGCCAGCAGCAGCAAGGCGGACAGCAGAAGCCCGGCCAGCAGCAGCAGGGCGGACAGCCGAAGCCCGGCCAGCAGCAGCAAGGTGGTCAGCAGGGTGGCCAGCAGGGTGGCGGACAGCAAAACCGCTAACGTGCTGAAAAGCGAGATTGAAAGCCCCGCCGCGAGGCGGGGTTTTCATTTCTGCGCGACAGATGTTGGCCTTCGAAGCCCGGCTCGAATAAGCTTGAGGGATGAGCTCGGCACTGCCGCTATTTCATCTCTACGGCGATCCGCCGGACGATTCCGTTTTCGATTTCATCCATATTGAAACGATCGCGTCGCGCTCATCAATTCATGATTGGACCATTCGCGCTCATCGTCATCGCAATCTCTTTCAGGTCTTGCTGATCGAGAAGGGCGGCGGTGAGATGAGCTTTGAAACCGCGACGGCGCGCTTTTCTGCACCGACAGTCATTCTGGTGCCGGCCACGACAGCGCATGGTTTTCGGTTCACGCCGCAGGTCACCGACGGCTGGGTTGTGAGTTTCACAGAAGATGTTGCCGACGCACTGGGAGATCAATCAGGTGAGGCGCTGGCGCGGCTCAAGACGGTGGCAAACCAGCCACTGCTTCCGCTTGCCGATGCAGGCGAGGCCCGACGCCTGTCGGCACTGTGCGCCGATTTATACGAGGAAGATTCACTTGCTCGCGAAGGTCATCGTCTGGCGATGCGCGGCCTGCTTGCCCTCATCGCCATCGAGGTTGTCCGCCTTGCAGTGAGCCGGGCGCGTAGTGGCGCGGTAACGCTTTCGCGTACCGATCCGCGTGTCGATCAGTTGCGGCGGCTCGTCGACGAACACTTCCGAAAGGAACGCATGATCCGTTTTTACGCAGAGAAGTTGGCAATGACGCCCGATCGTCTCAACGATCATGTCAAACGCGCAACGGGAGTAACGGCAGGTCATCTGATCCGTCAACGCGTTCTGACCGAAGCCAAGCGTCAGCTCGTCTTCACGAACCAGGCGATCCATGAAATCGCGTATGATCTGGCTTTTTCCGACCCCTCGCATTTCACCCGATTTTTCCGAAAGCAGACCGGGATGACCCCGCACGCGTTTCGCGACGGACGCGGGGGCTGAGCACAAGTCCGCACACACCCGAAATCCCCACCCGATCCTTCAGAAAAGGCTGGAACTTGCCTGTGCGGCGGGATGAAACGAGTGTTTTCAATCGGATGGATGACAAAAGCTGATGCTCCACTCGAAGTTCAGGGTGCACAGTTTGGTAAACTCCGCCAGCCAATACGGCTAACGGGTAAGGTAAAGTTTCGGTTTCTTTTGAACTTAGATTTTCAACGGCTTACGCATGGTTCCTCGGGTGAGGAGAAAACAGCCGTGGGAAAACTTTCGAATGCCGCCGTTGTGCTGATCGTCGTGATTGCCCTCTATTTCACGTTGTTCTGGGGCTACGACGGATTGCGCATTCTGACATCGCCGAGCTACGGCCTCGACGAGGTTTGGCGCTCGCAGTTTATTTTCGCCATCGGTCGTCTATTTGGTCTTGGGCCGATCGGCCTGATCAAGCTCGCCGCGTTTTTCGGAGCCCTCAAACTCGCAGTCGCCTGCATCTGCGCGATACATATTGCCGATCGAATTCGCTGCTGGACCCGCGGTGAGGCAAATTCGGAAATCCTGGAGGCGGGTCTCATCCTGGTGGTGGTGATCAGTATTGCCTCGGTCGGTCCGGCGTCCTGGTCATACAGCGCCGATCTCATGCGTGAGCATACGTACCAGCTTCTATTTGCCGCGCTTGCGACCGGGCTTTGCATATTTGAGCGCAGCAATGCGCGTCGCAACGAAATTGCCCAGACCGACTCGGAGATTGTGGTTGATGCGGCAGCTACGCAGGCTGCTCGGCGCTTTCACGTCTGACGCAATCCGTCTCGCGCCGCCCGTGAGGCCGAAAGCGCACAATGTTTCACCGTCTGGCCGCGATATTTCTGCTTTGGAGCCTGCGCTTCGGCCTCACATGGTTGATTGCGCATGAGTGCTTGACGCTCGTTATCGAAAAATTTGACGCCGTTTCTCACGCGCTCAGCTCAATGTAGACTGATGCGCGCGAGGCGTCGCGTCAGTTATTTCTGGCGCGTTTCGTGCAGGCCGCGATCCGGCGGTTGCAGTTTCCCCGAACGTCTGTCCTTGACTGCCTGTACGAGCGCGAGCGCCGCATTGCGGACATCGCCTTGAAGATCTACGTCGCGATCGAAGTCGTCGTGGCTGGTGGCGTAGGGCGCGAGGTATCCGACGTAGCGATCGATCAGCGCCAGGTGGCCTGAGGGAATCATTCCGATATCGCTCATCCAGTCACTGAGAATGCGCCGCAAGTTCTCGGCGCCGGCGGCGTCGCCATGCACGACGACCGAGAATACGCGGCCAGCGAGATGGCGCGGGTAGGGCCAGCCTTTAAGTTCGAGCTCTTTCGCCTTGGCTGCATTCTTGCCATGGGTCGAGGTTGGGTCCGGGTTGCCACCGTCGGCGCAGACCAGGCGATCAATCATCAATTTGAGCGAGGAGGGCGCCTGATACCAGTTCACCGGGCACACAATCATAACGCCGTGTGCCGCGGCCCACATTGGATAGATTTCGTTCATCCAGTCGCCGGTCTGTCCAACCGCGTGATTTGGATAGCAGGAACACGGCCAGTGGCAGAGCGGTTCTGCCGTTGAAACGCACGCCTTGCAGGGATAGATCGTGCGGCCATATTCGGACGCAAGCCGGGAAAGGTCGAGCACCTCGACTTCAAAATCGTCAGCCGCCGCGACGATGTCGCGCGCGATGCTCACCATGCGAAATGTCTTCGACATTTCACCGGGACAGGTATGTTCGCTACGCGTTGAACCGTTAACGATCAGAACGCGCGATGGTGTTGTCGCGTCTTTCTGCTGTCGCTCCGCCGCTGCGATCGCCTTGCTGGTCTCCAGCCATTCGACGGAAAGATCATAGCCGGGATCGGCGAAGCCCTGACCGGCCTTAATGGTGCGTGGCGCCTTGCGGTAGTTGTCGTAGCCGTCCCATGCCGCCTCGGCGATCTTGTCGAGTTCTTTTTGCAGCGGCTGAAAGGCCGGATCGTAGAATTGCGTCAGGAAACGTTTTTTGAATTCAACCTTGTCGAGCTGAACACTCGGCATGCCTTTGCGGATGTTGATCTCAGCCATGGCATTCCCCTCAAGGGTCAGGCCATGGCTAACATTGATAACGGCCACGGCGTTCCCGATCCAACCATGGCTAGCATCGGCTCGCCTCAATGCGAAATGACGAGCGTATCAGGCGCGCGTGATCGGTTATTTTGCCGTCGCCATTTCGGCCATCACTTCGGCGGCTTCCTTGAAGGCGTGGTTGGCGGCTGGCACCCCACAATAGATCGCCTGCTGCAAAATGATTTCCTTGATGTCGTCCGCCGTAAATCCGCCCTCGGCGAGCGCGGCACGCACGTGCATGCGGAATTCGTCCCATTTATCGAGCGCGAGCATGGTGCCGATCACCAGAATGCGCCGCGTGCGCTCGTCGTAGTGTGGGCGGGTCCAGATTTCGCCCCAGGCAGTACGGGTGATAAAGTCCTGGAATTCCTCGTTGAATGGCGTCTTCTTCGCATTGGCGCGATCGACCCAGGCGTTGCCCAGGACTTTGCGGCGCCTGGCCATCCCGCGCTCGTAGCGTTCCTTGTCGTCCATGGCGTCGCCTCTTATTGCAGGAAATTCAGCACCGCCTCGGTATAGGCCTTGGGCTGTTCCATATTGGAAATATGCGCAGCTTCAACGCTGACCAACCTGGCTCCTTTGATCTGCTGCTGGATTGCTTCACCGGCTGATGGCGGCGTGGCGACATCCTGGCTGCCGACGATCACCAATGTAGGCGCCTTGATGCTCGGATTGCTGGCGCGAAAATCCATCGCGGCGATCGCCTGACAGCAAGCAACATAGCCGGGCACCTTTGTCGTCACGAATATCTCGCGCATACGGTCGATGGTTTGCGGGGAGCGTGCGCGAAAGCCTTCCGTAAACCAGCGTTGCATATTGGTGTCGACCATTTCCGCCAGTCCCTTCTCAGTGACGAACTTGATGCGATCATTCCAGGGGCCCTTGTCGGGGTAGTAGCTATTGGTGTTCGAGAGCACGAGTTTTTCTATGCGGTCAGGCGCATTGGCTCCGAGCCACTGGCCAACCATGCCGCCCATCGAGAGGCCGCACCAATTGATCTTTTTTATATTGAGAGCCTCGAGCACCGAGAGTACGTCGCGACCGAAGCGCTCCATGGAGTAGGGACCCTTTGGTACGCCCGACTGGCCGTGGCCACGCCGGTCGTACCTGACGAGTTGGAAGTGCTTCGCGAACTCCGCAGCCTGGTCATCCCACATATGCAAGTTGGTGCCGAGCGAGTTCGACAGCATCAGCACGGGCGCGCCGTCACGGCCCTCGACCTCGACGTGGATCGGGCAGCCGTCATCGGCATTAATCATCGGCATGAAAGTCTCCCCTAAGATATTCTGATTGTTGGACCCGGCGTGGCCGACACCCATAAAGCCCCGCACGCCCTCTGCAAAGCTCTTTTCAGGTGCGCTGCGAGGCATTAAGCCGGGATGACCAGCTTCAAGACCAGTGGTGAGGAGACGCTCCATGGCGATGACGATGACGGGTGAAGTCCAGCTTGCGGCCAGCCGGGACGTGGTGTGGGTGAAGCTCAACGACCCCGAAGTGCTCAAAATCTGCATCCCCGGTTGCGAAGAGCTCAACAAGACTTCGGATACGGAATTTCAGGCGGTCGCCACGACTAAAATCGGCCCGGTGAAGGCGCGCTTCAAAGGCAGGGTCCAGCTTACCGACCTTGACCCGCCCAACGGCTACAGGATTTCCGGCGAAGGTGATGGTGGTGTTGCCGGCTTTGCGAAGGGGGGAGCTACCGTCGCGCTCATCGAAAAGGACGGCGGCACGCTGCTGACGTATAACGTCGAGGCCCAGATCGGCGGCAAGCTTGCCCAGCTTGGTCAGCGCCTGGTCAATGGTGCTGCTAAGAAGATTGCCGATGATTTCTTTCAAAAATTTGCCGCAACCGTTGCGGCCCCGTAAGGCGGTTCCGGCCGTTTGAAGCAGCTTTTGCCCGTTGAATCCCTTGACCGGGCCCGCAATCGGGGTTCAGAGTTATTCATGTTCCAATGTGGAATTGGGCCGAAATCGGCCTGATTTTGCGGGCGAACCGCCGCCGTCCGAGGGGACGACGGCGAAAAGAGGGCTTTTGGCCCCAAATTGGGAGGAAGTCATGCCTGCCGTGTCCATGACGGTGAACGGCAAAGCCGTCGCTGGTGACGTCGAAGCCCGCACCTTGCTGGTGCAATTCCTGCGCGAAAATCTCCGGCTGACCGGCACTCATGTCGGCTGCGACACGTCCCAGTGCGGAGCTTGCGTCGTTCATATCGACGGCATTGCAGCGAAGGCTTGCACCACGCTCGCTTTGCAGTGCGAGGGCGCCAAAATCACCACCATTGAGGGGTTGGCCGAGCCGAATGGTCCTCTGCATCCCATGCAGGAGGCGTTCCGCGAAAATCACGGCCTGCAATGCGGCTTTTGCACGCCGGGAATGATCATGGCGGCGCTCGACATCGTGCGCCGGCGCGGCAACGATCTCGACGAGCACACCATTCGCGAGCAGCTTGACGGCAATATCTGCCGCTGCACCGGCTACCACAATATCGTCAAAGCCATTGCGGCAGGAGCGAAAGCCATGGCCAAGGGTGGCGCACGTCAGGCCGCCGAATAGCGTCAAAATTCAAAGGGAGGAGACCGCCATGAGCGCGACGGGCATAGGCGCGGCGGTGCGCCGAAAAGAAGACCTCCGCTTCATTACGGGCAAGGGCCAATATACTGACGACGTTGTTCGCCCCGGCGAAACCCGGGCCGCGTTTGTCCGCTCGCCGCACGCTCACGCGAAGATCAAGAGCGTCGATGTCTCCGCCGCCAGGACAATGCCGGGCGTGGTTGATGTGTTCACTGGTAAACAACTCGCCACCGACAAAATCGGAAATCTGATCTGCGGCTGGATGATCCATTCCAAGGACGGCACACCCATGAAGATGGCGCCGCACCCCGCCTTGGCCGCCGAGACGGTGTGCCACGTTGGCGACGCGGTTGCTGTCGTGATCGCGGAGAGCCAGGCGCAGGCGCGTGACGCGGCCGAAAAGGTGAAAGTCGATTACCAGGTGCTGCCGGCCGTCGTCGATCCGGCCAAGGCGAAATCGGGACCGCAAATCCACGAAATCGCACCGAAGAACACGATTTACGAATGGTCGCTCGGAGATGCGAAGGCGGTCGACGCTGCTTTTGCGGGCGCCAAACATGTTACCAAACTCGATATTGTCAACAACCGCCTGGTCCCGAATGCGATCGAACCGCGCGTGGCGCTCGCGGAATACGATTCCGGCACCGATCAGCTCACGCTTTGGAATACAACGCAAAATCCGCACGTGTCGCGGCTCGTGATCGCGGCATTTGTGGGCATGGCGCCGGAACATAAATTGCGCGTCATTGCGCCTGACGTCGGCGGTGGATTCGGCTCGAAGATTTTCATCTATCCTGAAGAAGTCGTCTGTCTCTGGGCTGCGCGCAAGGTCGGCCGTCCGGTGAAGTGGACAGCTGATCGGTCGGAATCATTCGTCACGGACGCCCACGGCCGCGATCACGTCACGCACGCGGAGCTCGCGCTCGACGCCAATGGCAAGATGCTGGCGATGCGCGTCAAGACGATTGCCAATCTCGGTGCCTATATGTCGACTTTCTCATCGTCGGTGCCGACTTATCTCTATGCCACGCTCCTTTCGGGCCAGTACGACATCCCGCAAATCTATTGCGAGGTTGACGCCGTCTATACCAACACCGTGCCGGTCGACGCATATCGCGGCGCTGGACGCCCGGAAGCAACCTTCGTGGTCGAGCGGCTGGTCGAAGTGGCGGCCCGGCAGATGCAGATCGATCCTGCCGACCTGCGGAAGCGCAATTTCATCAAATCGTTTCCGCATCAGACGCCGGTGATCATGGCTTACGACGCGGGCGACTATAACGCCTCGCTCAAAAAGGCCCTGGATCTCGCCGACATCAAGGGTTTCGGCAAACGCAGGCGCGAAGCGGCGCGCCACGGCAAGCTGCGCGGGCTTGGTTATTCGACCTACATCGAGGCTTGCGGAATTGCACCTTCGCAAGCCGTCGGATCGCTTGGATGCGGGGTAGGCCTGTGGGAAAGCGCCGAAGTGCGCGTCAATCCGACCGGGAGCGTGGAAGTCCTCACCGGCAGCCACGCGCACGGGCAGGGGCACGAGACGACATTCGCCCAGCTGGTTTCGGAGCGGCTCGGCATTCCGTTCGAGAATATTTCGATCGTGCACGGCGACACCGACAAAGTGCAATTCGGCATGGGCACTTACGGTTCGCGCTCGGGTGCTGTCGGGATGTCCGCGATCGTCAAGGCGCTCGACAAGATCGAGACCAAAGCAAAAAAAGTCGCCGCGCACATGCTCGAAGCCGCGGAAGGCGACATCGTCTTCAAGGACGGGAAATTCACCGTTGCCGGCACCGACAAGTCAGCTGCCTGGGGCGATGTTTCGCTCAACGCCTACATTGCGCACAAATTTGCCGGCCAGGAGCTTGAACCGGGATTAAAGGAAACAAGCTTCTACGATCCAACGAACTTTACGTTTCCGGCGGGTTGCCATATTTGCGAGGTCGAGATCGACAGCGACACCGGCAAGACCGAAATCGTCAATTGGACCGCGGTCGACGACTTCGGCACCATTGTCAACCCGATGATCGTCGAAGGTCAGGTGCATGGCGGTATCGCGCAAGGGGTCGGCCAAGCATTGCTCGAGAGCGCTATCTACGACAAGGACGGCCAGCTCCTGACTGGCTCGCTGATGGACTATTGCATGCCGCATGCTCACGACCTGCCGTCGTTTCAAGTCGGATTGACGGAGACGAAGTCGCCTTCGAATCCGCTCGGCATCAAGGGCTGCGGTGAGGCGGGCGCAATCGCTGCGCCTGCGGCGGTGATCAACGCCATCACCGATGCAATTGGTACGGAAGAATTGGCCATGCCTGCGACCGCTCAGGCGGTGTGGGCCGCGCTCAAGAGCGCTCAACCACGTCAGGCCGCGTAATCACGGGAGACATCGATGTACAATTTCACCTTCCATCGTCCGACGACGGTCCGCCAGGCGGCCGGCCTGCTGGCGCGCAATCCGGAGGCCCAACTGCTGGCCGGAGGACATTCGCTGCTGCCGGTGATGAAGCAGCGGCTGGCGAGCCCTTCGGCGCTCATCGATCTGTCACTGGTCGAGGGCATGAGCGGTGTTGAGCAAAAGGGCCGCTCAATCGTGATCGGTGCGATGACGCGTCACGCAGATGCAGCCAATTCGCCGGTCCTTCAACAGGCGTTGCCGGGTCTCGCCGCGGTGCCCGGTTCGATTGGTGATCCGCAGGTTCGCAATCGCGGCACCATTGGCGGGTCGATTGCGAACAACGATCCGAACGCCGACTATCCGGCGGCATGTCTCGGTCTCGGCGCGACCATCATCACCAACAAGCGGCGGATTGCGGCCGATGATTTTTTCACCGGCATGTTTTCAACTGCGCTTGAGGACGGCGAGATCATTACCAAGATCAGTTTTCCAGTCGCCAAGAAGGCGGCCTATGAAAAGTTCAAGCATCCAGCCTCGGGCTTCGCGTTGGTCGGTGTCTTCGTGTCAAAGCGCGGGCCTGACATCCGCGTGGCAGTGACCGGTGCCGGCGCCAACGGTGTTTTCCGCGTGAAATCCTTTGAAGAGGCGCTGAAGAAGCGATTCGCCGCGAAGTCACTCGAGGGAATGACCATCCCGGCGACTGGCATGAACAGCGACATTCACGCGAGTCCCGAATATCGCGCGCATCTTGTTGGCGTGCTGGCGCGGCGGGCGCTTGCCAAAGCGACCGCCTGACATCGGTGTGATCAGGGAACAATCGAGGCGGGAACCGCGTTCTTGAGCGAAGGCAATCAGTCGCTCGGAAGGTTTCCGCTATGCAATCTTTGCCACTTCTAATTGTCGTATTGATTGCGGCGTCTCTGGCGTATGTCCGCCTGACCATCTAATTCGACGGCGCGCGCCTAACCCCGCGAGATCAGGCTGACGCGCGGTCCAGCTCGGCCAGCAGGTCGTGCAGGTCCAGCGGATTTGTATACATCTGTAAGCTGCCGTCCGGCTTCTTTGGCCACTTCTCCTTCGGCCGGTCCCAATAAAGCTCGACGCCATTGTCATCCGGATCGCGTAGGTAGAGCGCCTCCGAGACACCGTGATCACTGGCCCCTTCCAGCGGAATCTTGGCGACGATCAGCCGGCGCAGCGCGTCCGCGAGGAGCACCCGGCTCGGGTAAAGAATGGCAGTATGATAAAGGCCGGTTGTACCGGGAGCGGGTGGCGAGCCACCGCGGCTCTCCCAGGTGTTCAAGCCCAGATGATGGTGATAGCCGCCGGCAGAGATGAAAGCTGCGCCCGGACGGCTGGTGGTGAGTGTAAAACCCAGCACCCCGCAATAGAAATCAAGGGCCCTTTGCAGGTCGGCGACCTTCAGATGGACATGGCCGATACGGACTCCCGGATCGATCGTGGGCATCTGCAGGGTGTTTTTCTCGAGGGTTTCGGAGTTCGTCATTGGTTCATCCTGGCTCCGGGGCCTTCCATCCCCACATGTAATATGCACATGTGATGGCGCACTGTGCGAGGGATCGGCTACCGTAATGATAGCTTAATCCTTGCCTGGGCATCTCACAATCACAGCCTATATCTCTTTGTCTTATAAGTTGTTTTCGCTGTACTTGTTTTCCATCAACTGTTGCCAGCTTCCGCCACCCACCGGGAGGCGTTCGCCTTGTCGTGAGGGCTGAGTGAGGGCTATACTCTCAGCCCTCACTCACATGGTGGATGAGGGCCGCGATTGGAGAACGCGACATGCGCGGGAGGATCACGAAGAGTTCGGTGGAGCAATTGGCCACAGGCGAGCGGTTGTGGGACCACGGCCACCGGGAGGTGGTGAAGGGCTTCGGCGTGCGCCGCCAAGGCGATGCGATCACCTATTACGTTCGCTTTCGCATTCAAGGCGTCCAGCGCATGTGCGCCCTTGGCTCCCACGGCCACCTGACGCCTGACGAAGCGCGAATACTTGCGAAGCAGAAGCTCGGCCAGGTTGCCGGCGGCGTTGATCCATTCGCTGAGGAGAAAAAGGCCCGGGAGACAGCACGGGCGCATGAGACGTTTGAGAGAAAAATCGAGCAGTACCTTCGGCGCAGGCGCGAAGCGATGAAGCCACGGGTCTTCCGTGAACTGGAACGACATTTCAATGACCACGCGAAGCCGTTGCATGGATTGAGGCTCAATGAAATTCGCAAGGCCACTGTGGTGGACGTGTTGGATGACATCGAGGAAAAACGCGGACCAGTGGCCCGTAATCGTTTCCGTTCAAATCTCTCAGCATTCTTTGCTTGGGCCATTGCCGAGGGCTTCCTTGAAACCAATCCCGTGGAGGGCACCGCCAAAGCCGAGGAGAACGGCCCACGTGAGCGGGTGCTGACGCCATTGGAGCTTGCCGAAGTGTGGATGGTACTAGGCACGGATGACTTCTCGAACATTGTTCGCCTCCTGATCCTCACTGGCCAACGCCGAGAAGAAATTGGTGGCCTCCAGTGGAGCGAAGTGGACTTGGAGCGGGGCTCGATCGTCCTTCCGCCTGGGCGAACGAAGAACAAACGCCAGCATGAGCTTCCGTTGTCGCCGCAAGCCAGCGCTATCCTTGCGCATCGCAAGGCGTTGATGGAAGGCAGAGCTCCGGGTGTTGTCACGCTTGGGCGGGATACTTCGCTTGTGTTTGGCGAAGGCCAGCGGGGGTTTAGCGGGTGGGGCTATAGCAAGGCGAGGTTCGACGAGCGCATTGCGAAGCAACGCGAGGCGGGCGGGGCGAAGCCAATGCCGAAGTGGACGTTGCACGATCTGAGGCGTACCGCCGCAACCATCATGGCGGAAAATCTCGGCGTATTGCCGCACACTATTGAAGCCATCCTCAATCATACAAGCGGGCATAAGGGCGTCGTAGCGGGCGCTTACAATGGTGCGCACTACACCGATGAGATGCGCGCGGCGCTGTGCAATTGGGCCCTTTACGTTGATGAGATCACATTGCCATCGCGGCCCAAGGCCGTTTCAGTTCGGGCGACCCCACTTATCGGTGCTGATGCCGAAGGCCCCCGCGCTACCTTCGCTGAACGCTTGGCGCGATTGCTGAAGTGATCGTTCGGCTGTCAATCATGCGCAGAGTGCCGTGCGCTAAGTGCCAATAGCGGACGTTACCACTCAATCGATCACGTCGTCGGCGCGCGCGAGAACGTTGGGTGACACCGTAAGGCCGAGCGCTTTGGCGGTCCTAAGATTGATTATGAACTCGAATTTTGTGGGCTGCTCCACGGGTAGGTCGGCTGGCTTGGCACCCTTGAGGATCTTGTCGACGTAGTAGCCCACGCGGCGAAACATTCTGTAGTGGCTTGGTCCATAGGATGCGAGGGCGCCTGCGTCCGCTGTCTCCCGCGTGTACATGGCCAGCGGCAATCCGCGAGCCAAGGCCAATTCCGCGATGTCCTTGCGTGTCGCATAGAAAAGGCCGTCCTGCGTCACAACCACGCCGTTGATCCGTTCGTCACCCATCCTGGTAAACGCCGGCGCAAGGTCGGCGGGCGTGCGTATCTCGACCGGCTGGAGGAACAGACCGAGTTTGTCGGCTGCAGATCGGCTCTCGCGGATATAAATTTCGGAACTGACCTTGTCGTTTGGATTTACCAACAGCGCCACGCGCGACACGCTCGGCACGACTGTCTTGAGGAATTCCACGCGCTTTGCAGTCAAGTCGAGCGCGAAGTTGGATAGCCCCGTGATATTGCCCCCTGGATGCGCGAGGCTCGCGACTAGCTTGTCCCCGAGTGGATCAGGAACGATTACAAAAATGATCGGAATCGTTATGGTTGCGCGCTGCGCCGCAAGCGCGGCCGCACGCGTGACTGCAATTATGACATTGACTTTCAGTGCGGCAAGCTCGGCGGCGAGGCTAACGAACCGTTCCGGAGTTTCTGCGGGAAACCGGTTCTCCAAAACAATGTTTTGGCCATCAATATAGCCGACGTCGCTTAACCCCTCTCGGAGCGCGCCCAGGTAGATCGCCTCTTCGTCGGCACTACCAGCATGCCAGAGCACGCCAATTCGTGGAATTTTTGCGCTGATCTGGCCGTGTGCAATCAGTGGCCACGCCGCCGCCGTACCACTGGCAAGCGCGATGAATTCGCGGCGCTGCATGTGACCCTCGGCAACACGCCTTGTGCGATGCGAATGATAACAGATGGCGATTGCGGGGCGAGTGAGAAATGGAACACCATTGCAGCCCTAAATGAAAAGTGGGCCTTGCAAGCGTTGACTTCCGCCAATGCCGGTCGATGGGAGTTGCCGCAACGCTCACTGCGGATGGTTAGCAGGCGTACAGTTTGACTTCCCCAGGCTGGAGGCCAAGCTGCTTGACCTCTACCTCCGTCAAAATTCTTTCGAGCCTGATGGTTTCACTTGTGATGGCGCAACGGTTGAACACCTGAAGCCTTGCTTGCTCGTAGGTGCCGGCGACGGTTGCGTACAGTGCCCGATGAGGGGCGTCGGGTGTTTGGACCGAAATCAGCCAGCCCATGGGTTGCCTATTCGTGGGGGTAGGCTTGGCCATTTCGCCCCGCTGCTATTTGTTTTTTGACGGCCCAGGTGAGCGAAATTCGTAGGGCTATCAATCTCTTAAGGCGCTATTATATCGAGTAAGGCACGCGCGTGGTAGGATAAAGTCCCCGCATGACAGACAAGACCCTTCCGAATTCGATCGATTCCACCCTCGATCTGCTGGCCAAGGCCGACTACATCGCCGACCGCTCGCTGGCGACCGTGCTTTACCTTGCGTTGCGCATGGGCCGGCCGATGTTTGTCGAGGGGGAGGCGGGGGTCGGCAAGACCGAAATCGCGAAAGTGCTGGCCACGACACTGGGACGCCGCCTGATCCGGTTGCAATGCTACGAGGGCCTCGACGTTTCCGCGGCAGTTTACGAATGGAACTACGGCGCCCAAATGATCGCCATTCGTCTCGCGGAAGCTGAAGGCGAGGGTGATCGCGCGCGGATCGAACACGACGTGTTCTCCGATCGCTTTCTGATCAAACGACCGCTCTTGCAAGCGCTCGAGCCCGATCCCGCGGGGCCGCCGGTCCTGTTGATCGACGAGATCGACCGTACCGATGAAGCTTTCGAGGCATTTCTCCTGGAAGTGCTCGCCGATTTCCAGATTACCGTGCCTGAGCTTGGCACCGTGAAAGCGGCGCATCCGCCGATCGTTGTTGTCACGTCCAACCGCACCCGCGAAGTCCACGACGCGCTCAAGCGGCGTTGCCTCTATCACTGGGTTGGCTACCCGAATGCAGAGCGGGAACTCAAGATTCTTCGGGCCAAGGTACCGGGCATTGCCAAAAAACTGTCCGAGCAGGTGGTCGCCTTCGTGCAGTCGCTGCGCAAGGAAGATCTGTTCAAGTTACCCGGCGTGGCTGAAACACTCGATTGGGCGAGCGCGCTCACCGAACTTGACGTCGTCGCACTCGATCCGGCGACCGTGTCGGACACGCTCGGTGTACTGCTCAAATATCAGGACGACATCACCCGGCTCGATGGCACCAAGGTGAAGGCGCTGCTTGACGAGGTGAGGTCGGAGCTAAGGGCAGCGGAGTGATTGCATGGCCGCATCCGAAGGCCGCCTCGCCGAAAACATTCTCTACTTTGCGCGCGCGCTGCGAGCGGCCGGCATTCCTGTCGGTCCGGGCGCGGTGCTCGATGCACTTGAGGCACTGAGCGTCGCTCACGTCGGCGCGCGCGACGATTTCTACTGGACGCTGCACGCCGTATTCGTGAAGCGGCACGAGCATACGGGTTTGTTCGACCAGGCGTTTCGAATCTTCTTTCGCAAGCGCGGGTACATCGAAAAAATGATCGCGTCGATGCTGCCGGAAACCATGCCGGGCGAGCCCAAAGCGCCCCCGCCGGGTGCACAGCGCATTCAGGAGGCACTGTTTTCCGGACTCAACGAGCGTGAGCAGGCCAAATCCGATGTGGAAATTGACGCAAGACTGACTGTTTCGGATCAGGAATTGCTTCAGAAGAAAGACTTCGCGCAGATGACGGCAGCGGAAATTGCTGCAGCGAAAGACGCCATCGCGCTCTTGGCGTTGCCGCTCGACCAAGTGCGTACACGCCGGCTCGCCCCCAGCCGGCGCGGCCATCTCATCGATATTCGCCGCACCCTTCGCGCCAGCATGAAGGCCGGCGGCGCGGTGATCGACCTGAAATATCTGGGCCCGCGCGTGAAAGAGCCGCCGATCGTGGCGCTTCTGGATATCTCGGGCTCGATGAGCGAATACACACGCCTTTTTCTGCACTTCCTGCACGCGGTGACTGACGCACGCAAGCGCGTGACGACCTTTCTCTTCGGTACGAGGCTGACCAACGTTACCCGCGCTGTCCGCCATCGCGACCCGGATGAGGCGCTCGCCGCCTGTTCGGCCAATGTAGCTGACTGGTCGGGCGGCACCCGTATCGCTTCGTCCCTGCGGGCATTCAACAAACAATGGGCGCGCCGGGTCCTCACACAGGGTGCGGTTGTGCTGTTGATCACCGATGGGCTCGAACGGGACGCCGACGATACGCTCGCCTTCGAGATCGATAGGCTTCATCGATCATGCCGGCGGCTGATATGGCTCAATCCTTTGCTGCGTTTTCACGCCTTCGAAGCCCGCGCCAAGGGCGTGCAGACGATGCTTCCACATGTTGACGAATTGCGTCCGATTCACAATCTGGAGTCCATGGCCGAACTGGTGCGCGCACTGTCAGGCGCACCGGCCAAAGGTTATGATCCGAAACAGATGTTAAAGAACGTCGCTTGACGGAGAGTTTCATGTTGGCACGCGATGAAGATATCCTCAAAGCCGCCGAAGAGTGGCGCAAATCCGGTCGCGGCGTAGCGCTCGCGACCGTCGTCGAGACATGGGGATCGGCACCACGGCCGGTGGGCTCCAACCTGGTGATCGACAACGAAGGCAACTTCCTGGGGTCGGTTTCCGGCGGTTGCGTCGAAGGTGCGGTCGTCACGGAAGCGATCGATGTGATCGACAGCGGCAAACCGAAGATGCTGGAATTCGGTGTCGCCGATGAAACCGCCTGGAAGGTGGGCCTGTCCTGTGGCGGGACCATCCGCGTCTACGTTGAAAAGGTGAGCTGAGTGAATCTCGATGTCCTGCATGCTCTCAACACGGAGCGCACGGCGCGCCGCGCGACGGTTCTCGTCACCGACGTGGCCAGTGGCGCCCAGCGGCTGGTGAAAGCCGCCGATGTGGCCAAGGATTCTCTGAAAGATGCTTTGGCAAAGCGCCTGCGCATGGCCAAAAGCGGCATGGAAGAGACACCGCAGGGACGGTTTTTCCTGACCGTCTACGTGCCGTCGCCGCGACTGGTCATCACCGGTGCGGTGCATATCAGCCAGACGCTGGCCCCGATCGGTCAACTGCTTGGCTATGACGTGATTATTGTCGACCCGCGAACGGCTTTCGCCTCGATCGAACGGTTTCCCGATGTGAAGGTGATCGCCGAGTGGCCGGACGTGGCGTTGCCGCCGCTCGGCATCGATCATTATACGGCGTTCGTCGCGCTCACGCATGATCCGAAAATTGACGATCCTGCGCTCAAGCACGCACTCGCGCGCGACTGCTTTTATATCGGTGCTCTCGGCTCCAAAAAAACCCATGCGAAACGCGTCGAGAGGCTAAAGCAGGCAGGCGTGAGCGATTCCGATATTGCGAGAATCCATGCGCCGATCGGCCTCGACATCAGCGCCGTATCGCCAGCAGAGATCGCGGTTGCTATCATGGGCGAGATTACCGCGCGGCTGCGGCAAAGTGACGAGAAGAAATCGGTGGCGGCATGAAATTCGGCCCAGTTTCGCCTGACGAGGCGCTCGGCTCGACTGCCGTGCATTCGATCCGCAAGGGCGATCTCGTTCTCAAGAAAGGCACCGTGATCGGCGCTGCCGAGGTCGCGGCGCTCAAGGCTGCCGGCGTCTCCGAGGTTGTGGTGTCGCGGCTTGAGCCTGGCGACGTGACGGAAGATGAAGCGGCCGCCGAGATTGCCCGGGCAATAGGCGGGAAGGGTGTGCGGTTCGACCGCGCCTTCACCGGCCGCTGCAATCTGTTCGCCGACACTGCTGGCGTCCTGGTTATCGACAAGCCCGCGGTCGATCGGCTCAATCGCATCGACGAAGCCGTGACGCTTGCCACTCTTCCGGAATTCAAGCCGGTCGTCGAAGGTGAGATGATCGCCACGGTGAAGATCATTCCATTCGCGGTGGCCTCCGGTCAGCGCGACGCTGCGCTCAAGGAAGCGGCGAAGGCAAAGCCGGTCATTCGCATAGCGCCCTACAAGATTCGTAGAATTGGCGTTGTGTCGACTCTGCTGCCGGGTCTTGCGCCAAAGGTGGTCGAGAAGACCCTCAAGGTCATGGCCGAGCGCATAGCGCCCACCGGCGCGTCGATCATCGCCGAGCGCCGCGTGCCGCATGATCAGGCGTCACTTGGCAAGGCGATCGACGAATTGCTTGCAAGCGGCGCCGAGCTGGTGGTCGTGTTCGGGGCGTCCGCGATTGCCGACCGCCGTGATGTTATTCCTGCCGCGCTCGAATCGGTCGGCGGGGAGATCGAGCATTTCGGCATGCCGGTTGATCCCGGCAACCTGATGCTCGTTGGCAAGGCCCGCGGCGTTGCTGTGCTGGGTGCGCCGGGCTGTGCGCGAAGTCCCAAGGAAAACGGTTTTGACTGGGTGTTGATGCGGCTTCTCGCCGGTCTTCCGGTCGGACGCGAAGACATCACGGGCATGGGTGTCGGCGGTTTGCTGATGGAAATTGTCACGCGCCCGCAGCCCCGCGCAAAGCCTGTGGAGGAAGCCGGCAAGCGTGTCGCGGCTGTTGTGCTTGCGGCTGGACGCTCGACCCGAATGGGGGCCATCAACAAACTGATCGCGCAGATTGGCGGCAAACCACTCGTTCGCATCGCCGCGGAGCAGGCCTTGGCCTCGCAGGCGGGGCCGGTGATCGTCGTTACCGGCCATCAGCGCGAGAAAGTCGAGGCGGCGCTTAACGGCCTCAACGTCCGTTTCGTGCACAACCCGGATTATGCCGAAGGCCTTGGCACGTCATTGCGCGCTGGTATCGCGGCGGTGCCGGAAGGTGCCGACGGCGCAATCGTCTGTCTCGGCGACATGCCGCAGGTTGATGCAACTTTGATTGACACTCTGCTCGGCGCGTTCGCTCCGGAGAGCGGCGCGTTCATTGTGGTGCCAACGATCGACGGGCACCGCGGCAATCCTGTGGTGTGGGCGCGACGATTCTTTCCCGATCTCATGTCAATCGGGGGCGATTTCGGCGCACGCTATCTGATCGGCAATTACGCCGAGGCGGTTGTCGAAATTCCCGTCACCGGCGAAGCCGCACTGACCGACGTGGACACGCCCGAGTCGCTTTCTGCCGTCAAGGCGGAAATCGAGCGCGCGTGAGATTCGAATCATTGATCGCGTGACCCGACTCACTCCTAGCTGTCGAGGATGCTCGAATAGGGGAGGGTGATGACCAACATCTATGCGCCCCTGATGCGCGCGCTCGTGGTTGTGGCCTTGGTGCTCGCGACCGCGACATTGATGTTCGTTGCTGTGAATACCGTGCGGGCCGACGCGCCGCCGATCACCCATATCCACCCAAACATCTGAAGTCCTTATTGAAATTTGAGGGCTTGCGGGCGCTTCTTTTTTGCACTAAATAATGACTGACCGGTCAGTCATAGTGGTGCAATGATGTTGCGTCCGCCAAGGTCCCGGAAGTCCAAGACACCGCGAGAGAACCGCCGCAAGCGCGCGGTGCAGGCAGCCCGGGCGCCTGCCATCCCCGCGAGCGCTTCGCGCAAAGTGCGGAGTGCCGAACGCCGCGACGCCATCTTGTCTGCGGCACTCGACGAATTCTCAACCCGCGGCTTCGAGGCTGCCCGCCTCGACGATGTGGCGCGCCGCGCCGGCGTCGCAAAAGGGACGATCTATCTCTACTTTCGCGACAAGGAGAGCCTGTTCCAGGAACTCATCCGGTCCATGCTGACGCCACTCGTCGGCACAATCGAAGCACTCGGCGAGGCCGATGTTCCGTTGCCTGTGCTGGCCGATAACATCGTCGAACTGTTTGTCCGCGAAGTCTACGAGACCAGGCGCAAGGACGTTATCCGCCTGATGATTTCCGAAGGCAGGCGCTTTCCGAAGCTTGCCGAATTCTATTACCGCGAAGTGCTGTCGCGCATTATTACCGCAGTTCGGTCGCTCCTGCGACGTGCCGCCGCGCGCGGTGAAATTCCGGAGAGCCTCGTGGATTTTCCGCAGATTGTTGCGGCGCCTGGCCTGGTCGCGATTGTCTGGAACGGATTGTTCGAACGTTTCGAGCCGCTCGACGTTCGTAAAATGATGAAGACCCATGTCGAGTTGTTGTTCGCACCGAGGAGAGAAAAATGAGAATTCTCGGTCTGCTGACGATGCTGCTATCGGCGCTTACGCTCGCCGCGTGTGACAACAACAATGACCACGTGTTGCAAGGCTGGGTCGAGGCCGAACTGATTTTTGTATCGCCGGACGAGCAGGGACGTGTCGAAACATTGAAAGTGCGCGAGGGCGATCGCGTGCAAAAAGGCGACGTCCTGTTCACCGTCGATGACGATCTGCAAAAAGCTGATGTTGTGGTGAGGAACACCGCTGTCGTCAATGCGCAGCAGAGTTTCGACCGTGCCAAAGAGCTGCTGAAGGCCGCGGCCGGCACGCAAAAAACCTTCGATGACGCCGAAGCCTCATTGCGTCAGGCGAAGGCCAACCTGGAATGGTCGCAGACGCGGCTCGCGCGCCGCAATGCCTATAGTCCCGGTGAGGCCACGGTTGAGCAGATCTACTACCGTCCGGGCGAAACCGTACCGGCAGGAAGGCCGGTGGTCGCATTACTGCCGCCGGCCAATCTCAAGCTCCGATTTTTCGCGCCGCAGGCCGTGCTGCCCGAAATCAAATATGGACAAACCGTCGGCGTGAGCTGCGACGGTTGCGAGAAAGGTCTGACTGCGAAAGTGAGCTTTATTGCCCGCAGCGCCGAGTTCACTCCACCGGTTATCTACAGTCAGGAGGAGCGAGCCAAGCTGGTATTCCTGATCGAGGCGCGGCCGGAACACCCGGAGAAATTTCGTGTCGGCCAGCCCGTCACCGTTACGCTGCCGCGAGAGTCGAGCAAATGAACGCGAATGACATCGTTATCGATGTCCACGGCCTGACCAAAAAGTTCAACGGCCGTGCCGTGGTGCGTAATTTGTCGATGCAGGTGAAGCGCGGCACGATCTACGGCTTCCTTGGTCCCAATGGATCCGGCAAGACGACCACGATCCGCATGCTGTGCGGGCTTTTGACTCCGGACGAAGGCACCGGAACGTGCCTCGGCTACGACATCCGTACCGAAACCGACAAGATCAAGCGCCAGGTCGGCTATATGACCCAGCGCTTCAGCCTGTACCAGGACCTCTCGGTGCGCGAGAATCTGGAGTTCATCGGCCGGGTCTATGGCATCGACCATCCGGTGGCCGCGGCGCGCGGGGCAATCGAGCGACTTGGCCTTTCCGGCCGGGAAGAACAACTTGCGGCAGAGCTTTCGGGTGGGTGGAAGCAGCGCCTGGCGCTGGGCGCTTGCACGCTGCCGGGCCCACAGCTGCTGTTGCTCGACGAGCCCACCGCCGGCGTGGACCCCAAGGCGCGGCGAGAGTTCTGGAATGAGATTCACGCGCTCGCCGCCGAAGGACTGACTGTGCTGGTGTCCACGCACTACATGGATGAAGCCGAGCGTTGTCACGAGATCGCTTATATTGCTTACGGCGAACTGCTGGCTCATGGCACCGTCGATGAAGTGGTCGCCTCATCGCATTTGAGCACTTACGTTGTGAGTTCCGCCAGCGGGGAAGGGCTCGCCGAATTATCGAGCGAACTCACCGGCAAGCCAGGCATCGATATGGTGGCACCTTTCGGCACCAGCCTGCATGTGTCCGGCCGCGACAGCGCCGCGCTCGAAGCAGCTATAGGGCCCTATCGCGAACGCAAGAATCTTGAGTGGACCAAATCCGAACCCTCGCTTGAGGACGTATTCATCGACCTGATGAGCAAGGCGCAGGACAACTTCCAATGACACACATGCTTCCAGCTGCAGCCGTGCGACGGCTTCCGGGCAACGGATTTTGGCGCAAGACCTGGGCCATGCTGGTGAAGGAATTCATCCAGCTCAAGCGCGACCGGGTTTCATTCGCAATGATCATCATGATCCCGCTCGTACAACTGCTGCTGTTCGGTTACGCCATCAATACGACGCCGCGTAATCTGCCGACGGCAGTGCTGATGCAGGAGCGCAGCGATCTGTCGCGTTCGATCCTCGCGGCTCTCGAAAACACGAAATATTTTCGCGTCACGGAGCTGCCGCACAGCGAAGCGGAGGTCGACCAGTTGCTGGCCTCCGGCAAGGTGTTGTTCGCGGTCGAGATCCCCGCGAATTTCGAACGTTCGGTGCGCCGAGGAGACAAGCCTGCAATGCTGGTGATCGCAGACGCCACCGATCCCGTCGCTTCAGGCACCGCGCTCGGAGCGCTCGGGGAGGTGCTGCAGATGTCGCTTATGCACGACCGCGACGTTCCCAACAAACCTGAGATGCCGTTCGAGATCCGCACGCACGCCCGCTACAATCCGGCGGCTCTGACCCAGCTCAACATTGTGCCTGGGCTCGTCGGGACGATCCTCACGATGACCATGCTGATCTTTACCGCGTTGTCCGTGACACGGGAGATCGAGCGCGGGACGATGGAAAGCCTGTTGTCGATGCCGATCACGCCGTTCGAAATCATGCTGGGCAAGATCGTGCCCTACATCCTTGTCGGCTTTGTCCAGGCAACTTTGATCATTGGCATCGGCATCACTTTGTTTGGCGTTCCGGTTGTTGGCAGCCTTGCCGTTCTTGCTGCGCTCAGCACGCTGTTCATCGCGACCAATTTGTCGATCGGCTACACGTTTTCAACTGTGGCACAGAATCAATTGCAGGCGATGCAAATGTCGATGATGTTCTTCCTGCCCAACATCTTGCTGTCCGGGTTTCTGTTTCCCTTCGCCGGCATGCCGGTTTGGGCGCAATGGATAGGCGAAACACTGCCGCTGACACATTTTTTGCGAATTGTGCGCTCGATCATGCTCAAAGGCTCGAGCCTGTCCGATCTGCGTTACGATGCGATCGCGATGTTTGTTCTGATGCTGGTGGCGATGGGCATTGCCGTTACGAGGTTCCGCCGCACGCTGGACTAAAGCCTTTTCAGAACGTTGAGCCGCAGATACGGACTCGTTCGGCCCTGCGAGTCGCCGGCCCAGCCTGCAGCAGCCGACCATTCGACGTTGTCGGCCTTCATGCTGGTGATGTGCGCGCCCAGACGCAGGTGCCGATAACCGTCGGAGCCGAAATACTGGATTTCCGGTCCGACATACACTCCGCCGAGCATGTCTTCGAGGATTCGCCAGCCGTAGCCGATCCGCGCCGAATTGCTGGTTGCGATCGATGAGAGTGAGACGTCTGCGGCAACCATGCTGTCAGGCGTAGGTTCGTACCAGAGGTCGACCGCCAGCCGCAGGCCGAACGAATCTCCCCGCAGCCGATTGGCCGGATCGTCCGGCGAGAGGGAGTGGTTCTGAAATTCGGGGCCCAGGAAAAACTTCAATTCGACGTCGCCGCGTTTGATCCGCCAGCCGGGCAACACTTGCGTGAGAGCCTCAAGGCCGGTGATGCGCTCGCCGCCGAGGTTTTCAGCGCGGTAGCGATACGCGCCGCCCGAAAGCAAGACTTTCAGGAGCAGGCCGTCCTGCTCAAGGCCACCCGGCGCAAAGACCAGCCCGCCATAGACGAAAATTCCGTTGCGCCAGATATCGCGACCGGAGAACAACATGACGCGCGCGTCTTCGTTGTCACCAGCCCACGCACGACCAGTCACCACCCAAACGCAACAAAACAAGAAGGCCGCAACGGTGACCACCGTCGCGCAAACGCGCCTCCGGCAACTCATTCAAATTCCGAGCTGTGAACAATCCCGTCGCTTGTATATGAAAGGCAATACAACCTAAGCGCGCGCACGGGTCAAGTCGCGATATAAATTGCATTGCTGCTATTTGGGACAAACATCCGGCAACGGGTATATGCATGCAAATGACTCGCGACTGCCGGATGGAACCTCAATGACTGCTTTTCCCGCCAGCCACACTGCTGGTCCCGACGATCTGGCCCGCCGGCGCTCTATCGCCTTTTTGAATTGGGCGCATGCGCTCGATCATTTCGTGCTGTTGATCTATCCGACCGTCGTGATCGGGCTGCAGGTGGTTTACCAGCGCTCCTACAGCGAGTTGATCGCTCTATCGAGCACGGCATTCGTCGCCTTCGGTGTTTTCTCGCTGCCGGCCGGCTGGCTTGCCGACCGCTGGAGCCGCCGCAACATGATGGCGGCCTTCTATATCGGGTGCGGCCTGTCGCTGGCCGGCGCCGGCTTTGCTCCAAATCTCGCAATGCTGGCCGCGGCGATGTTCGCGCTCGGTATGTTCGCGTCGATCTATCATCCCGTCGGCATGGCGATGCTGATTGAGGCATCAAATGCGCGGGGACGCACGCTCGCATTCAACGGGGTGTGCGGCAATCTCGGTGTCTCTCTTGCTGCGGGTATCAGCGCGGCGCTTGCCACGTGGATCAGCTGGCGCGCCGCATTCTTCGCGCCAGCCGTCGTCATGGTCGCGACAGGAATAATTTATCTCTGGCTCACCCCTGATGACGGCCATCACGCCAAATCGCGCGTATCCGCGCCGGCCGTGCCGTTGACGCCGCGGCTTGCGGTCATGTTGTTCGGGCTGTTCATCGTGATCGCGCTAAGCGCCGGCCTGACCTTCAACGTGCTCACAATCGCGCTGCCGAAAATTGTCGACGAGCGTCTGTCGAATGATCTTCCGTTGATTCTCGTGGGCAGCATTGCAACCGCAGTGCTGGTATGTGGCGCACTTGCGCAACTGACGGTCGGGCGGGTGGTCGAGTGGATTCCGCCACATGCGGTATTCGCGATCGTGACCGGCATCGGATTCCTCGGCAATCTGTGGGCGGCCTATGCGAGCGGCGTTGCCCTTCTGATTGCACTCGCGGTCGCGATTGCCGCAATCTATGGCCAGGTCACCGTCAACGACATGATCATGGCGCGCTATACCGCAGATGCCTGGCGCGGGCGCGTTTATGCGGTGCGATATTTCCTGCTGTTCATCAGCGCCGGTGCCGCAATTGGCATGATATCGCTGCTGCACGAGAGCGGCGGCTTTGCACTCGTCCTCGGTGTCAACGCCGTGATCGCCCTGCTGCTGTTCGTCACTACGCTGGCGCTGGTTGCGATGATCATCAGCGTCGAAGGAAAGCAGCGCGCGCCGCAACCTGCCGAATGAATCAGAACAACGGCGGGATGAGGTCGTCGACCTTGACCGGTGTGCGCTCCTTCACATTGGCCACGATGCGGCTGCGGTGGCAGGTCTTCGGATCGCGGCAATAACAGAGCAGAGCAACACGTTTTCCTGATTTGATCAGCGCGATCAGCTCATCGAGTTCGGCCCGTGCTCGAGGCGTCCTGATGTGCTTGTCGTAGATACGCCACAGCGTACTGGTGTCGCCGCTGCGCGCGGCGATGCGTCCTTCCGCCGGCGTGCCGAGTTTCTGCAAATGGATGTAACCGATGCCGATTTCGTCGAGCGAAGCGGCGAGTTGACGCTTGGAAAAACCCGGTCGGCGCGATGCGGCAACCGCACGGGTATCGACCAGCAATTCGACCTTCGCGCACTTGAGCTCGTCGAGAACGGCTGTCGGTTTTGCCTGCTCGTAACCGATGGTGTAGAGCGGCCGCGTTTTCGCGGGCTTGGTCTTAGTCTTGGCCTTAATCTTGGCCTTAGTCCTGGTTTTGGTCTTGGCTTTGGATCGGGCTTTCATTTTACTTTTTCGATCAGCGCCATGGCTGCCGCCGGCGCGCGTATCTTTGCTTCGTGGATGAAATAGACAAAGACGTCGCGCGGTTGTTTTTTCGCGGAGGTCTTCGCTATGCGCGGCAGATCCTTTGGCTCGCCGCCTTGCGCCCAGGTTTTGCTGCGCGCTGCCCAGCCATCGAGTGCCTTCGGCGGATAGCCGGCCTTGAGTTTTTCATCGCCCTTCTGCAGCCGTGCGTAGACAAAATCAGCAGCGATGTCTGCGATGGCCGGGTACGTATCGTGCTCTGCAAAGACCACGGGCACCTCGAACTTGCGCAAAAGCGCAACGAACGCCTCGGTCTTGAAGCTGTCGTGGCGTACCTCGACCACATGGCGCAGCGTGTTGCCATCAAATGTCTTCGGGAGCAATTCGAGGAAGCCGCCGAAATCGACCTCGTCGAATTTCTTGTACGGCGTGAATTGCCAGAGCAGGGGGCCGAGGCGGGGGCCCAGCTCCGTCACGCCCGAGTCGAGGAAGCGCTTGATCGAATCGCCGGCCTCTTTGAGCACGCGCCGATTGACCGCATAGCGCGGACCTTTCAGCGAAAAAACAAATTGCTCGGGCACCTCGGACGCCCATTTGCGAAACGTCGCCGGAGTTTGGGTCCGGTAGAAGGTGCCGTTGACTTCGATCGAGGTCAGATGCTCGCCGGCATAGCCAAGTTCGCGCGCATGCGGCAGGCCTTTGGGATAAAAAACGCCGCGCCAGGGCTCGTAGGTCCAGCCACCGATTCCGACGTAAATGTTGCTCTGCCGCTTTGTCATCGTGGTGTCATTTCACGCGTATAATATGATTTGCAAGTGGCGATGTGTAATGTTTGTCGCCACGACGGCCACTAGCGACGGGGCGACGCCGGATGAACGCGCGCCTTTTCGTGTGTGGTCGTTTCTATTTGTGAAATT
>DASSIJ010000018.1:0-16575 GCA_035692045.1 Pseudolabrys sp.
GCAATATTCGCCGGTCACTGGTGTTTCATCAAGCGGGGTGCGTCGCGGCCGGCTTTGACAGGGCGCGCGGTGCTTGCGCATGATCCCGCCCACAAGCCGCCGCCCAACAAACAGTCACGCTCATGGAGGATATTCATGAAATACAATTTGATCGCTGCCGCCACGTTTCTCGCGGTGTGCGTACTCCCGGCCCAGGCAGCCAATATCGTGGACGAGTGGGCCAGCGTGAAGGCGCCGGCGGCGCCTGAACTCAAGCCGGTCTCGGTCGATACCAAGACCACGGCGCTGCTCATGCTCGATTTCATGAACCAGAATTGCGGAAAGCGCCCGCGCTGCCTCGCGCAGATCCCGGCGATGAAGAAACTGCTCGCCGAAGCGCGCGCCCATAAAGTGCCGGTGATTTACTCCATTATCGCAAACAGCACCCCGGCTGATGTCATTCAGGATGTGGCGCCGCTCGCCGACGAGCCGAGTGTGCTGTCGGGACCGGACAAGTTCCGCAATACGGACCTGGAGAAGATTCTGAAGGACAAGGGTATCACCACCGTGATTACGGTCGGCACAGCGTCGAATGGTGCGGTGCTTTATACCGCGAGCGGCGCGGCGTTACGCGGAATGAATGTCATTGTCCCGGTCGATGGAATGTCGGCCGTCGACCCCTATGCGGAGTACTCCACCGCTTTCACATTTACGAATGCGCCATCGGTTTCGGCAAAAACCACTCTCACCAGGAGCGATATGATCAAGTTCTGACGTTCGTCAGATCTTCCCCAGCGCTCGGAGAATCTTGTCCGGTGTGAACGGCATGTCGGTGAGCGGCTGCGCCCCGAGTGGACGCAGTGCGTTGTTTATGGCGTTCATCACACAAGCGGGCGCGCCGGCGGTGCCGGCTTCGCCAGCGCCCTTTGCGCCAAGCTCGCTGTCGGCGGTCGGTGAGACAACATGCCCGCATTCGATGTCGGGCATTTCCGCTGCCATCGGCACCAGATAGTCGGCCATGTTGCCATTGAGAAGCTGACCGCGCTCGTCGTAAAGGCACTGTTCAAACAGTGCCGCGCCGATGCCCTGTACCACGCCGCCACGAATCTGCTCGTCGACGAGCTGCGGATTGATGATCGTGCCGCAATCTTCCACGCACCAATGTTTCAGAAGCTTTACGAAGCCGGTGTCGACATCGACTTCAAGATAGCTCGCCTGGATACCGTTGGTGAACGCAAATGGCCATGCGCGCGGGACGTAGTGGCGCGTCGCCATCAACTCCGCCTGGAAGCCCGGCGGTAGCGTGTCGGGGCGGAAGTAAGCGACGCGCGCCAGCTCATCGAGCGGCAGGCGCTCATTGCCATTCGCTTTGTCAACCACAATGCCGTTGCGGATATCGAGCTCGTCCGGCTTGGCCTGTAAAATGCTTGCCGCCACCGCGAGAACATTTGCGCGCAGTGCCTTACCGGCCTGCCAGGCCGCTTCGCCGCCGATGCCCGCCGCGCGCGACGCCCAGGTGCCGCCGCCATAGGGCGTGTTGTCGGTGTCGCCGGTAATCACCCGTACTTTTTCCATAGTCACGCCGAACGATGTGGCGACGCACTGTGCAACGACCGCTTCCGCGCCCTGACCCTGTTCGGTAACGCCGGTATGCACGATGATGGCACCCTGGGCGTCGAGCTTCACGGTTGCGCCATCCATCGACGTGATGCGGGCGCCGCCAACGCCGTAGAAGGCGGCCGAGGGGTTGGTGACCTCGATGAAGCTTGCAAAGCCGATACCGCGATGAATGCCTTTTTCCCTCGATTTTTTCTGGTCGGCGCGCAGGCCGGCATAGTTCATCATCGAGTCGAGATGGGCGAGCGCCTCGTGGTGTGAGAGCAGTTCGAACTTGAGGCCCGCGGCGGATTGCGTCGGATAGGCATCGTCGGCGATCAGATTGCGCCGGCGCAATTCGAGCGGGTCCATGCCGATTTTGGCCGCGGCGAGTTCGACCAGCCCTTCGGTCACCGCGACCGCGATCGGATGGCCGACGGCGCGGTATTGGCACATCACGTTCTTGTTCTGAAAAACGACACGCGCCTGCGCGCGGTAGTTCGGGCATTTATACGGGCCACCGACCAGATTGACGATTTGATTGGCCTCGATGCCACTGGTGCGCGGATAGACCGAGTAGGGGCCGATACCGGTTAAATCGTCGATCTCGAAGGCGGTGATGGTGCCGTCCTTGCTGACGCCAATCTTCGCCTTGATGCGGTGGTCACGCGCATGGATGTCGGTGACGAAGCTTTCAATGCGATCGGCGACGAACTTTACCGGGCGCTTGAGCAGTTTGGACAGCGCCACAGTAGCCATCTCGTCGGCGTAGGTGTGCACTTTGATGCCGAAGGAGCCGCCGACATCCTTCGTGAGCACACGCACCTGGTCGATCGCAATTCCGAGATGCTTGGCGAACAGGTCCTGCATCATGTGCGGCGCCTGCGTGCCCTGATAGACGGTCATGCGCCGCTCGCCTTCATTCCAGTCGGCGACAATTGCGCGCGGCTCGTTGGTCACCCCGGTGTGGCGGCCGAAACGGAAGGTCGTCTCCACTACCGCGTCGGCTTCGGCGAAGGCCTTGTCGACCGCGCCGACGTCGAGTTTTCGTTCAAAACAGAGATTGTCTCCGAGAGACTCGTGGATCACCGGAGTTTTGTCATCGAGCGCGGTTTCCGGATCGGTGACGACCGGCAATTCCTCGTAACTTACCTCGACCAGCTCGCAGGCATCTTCCGCCTCGGCGCGTGTGCGCGCGACGACGGCGCAAACCGCTTCACCTTGCCAGCACGCGCGGTCGACCGCGATCGGGGCCTGCGGCGCCGATTTTAGACCTTTCAGGTGCGTAAGCACGCCGACCCAAGGCGTCATGACCTTGGCAAGCTCGGCCCCGGTGACGACCGCAATCACCCCAGGCGATTTCTTTGCAGCTTCGGCCGCGATTTTGACAATACGGGCATGGGCGTGCGGCGAACGTACAAAAGCGACATGCACCATGCGCGGCAGCGTGACGTCGCTGACATATTGCCCGCGTCCTTGTGTCAAACGCTGCAGATTTGGCCGTGGCACCGAACGGCCGATGTACGAGTTCGGCCGGTCGAGCGCAGTCAGGACGGGTGGGGAGTCTTCGGTGATCTTCATTGGGCCGCAAACCTCACAAAAACCGGGTCGGCCACAAAATCGTGCGCCACATATGTGCCGAAGGGCTGTTGTCGAGGCCGAGGCCTTCCTTGGGCTGTTTGAAATTGCGCCCGATGATGTCGACGAAGTCGTCGAGATTGACCTTGGCATTGGGGTCGAACGAATAGATGTCGTTCATGCAGATCAGGCGCGAGGTCATGTACCATTTATGCGCTCGCGCGCGTTTGTATTCCTCGACGATGTAGGGCTCTGGCCGATAGTCCGGTCCAAACAATTCCTTGTAGAGGTCAGGATACCCGTAGCCGACCGTCTCGTCGGGGAAGAAGCGCAGCGCCTGATGTGTCTTCACTGCCCATGCCACCTCCTCATCAACGTATGGTTCGATCATCTGTGCGCCCCAATAGCCGTGGTCGCAGCGGATGAAGCTGACGATAGCGATGTCGTGCAGCAGGCAGGCAAGGACAACCTTTTCCGGGTGACCACCTTTCAGCGCGTGGGTGGCGCTTTGCAGCAGGTGGGCGGTCGAGGCAAAACGATGACGGAAATAGTCTACCAGTGTTGGCTTCTCCGGCATCGGTGGCAGACGCGGGTCGTTGCCCATCAGAAAGAATTGGCCGGGATGCTTGGCGCGCATTTCCGGACTGGTGTCCATCTTCACGTTGCCGTCCATCAGGTGCGCGATGGTCGAGCGCGTGATAATGCGCTCCATTTCGTGCATTTTTTCTTCTTCCAGCTCGTCAGCGCGTTCGGACATTGATACCGGGTGGGCGTGTTCGTTCATGACCTACCTCCCTTTCGCGCGCGCCTGCGCCACCGCTTCCACTGCGTCGACGATGGCGTGGTAGCCGGTGCAGCGGCAGTAGTTGCCGGATAAATGCTCGCGAATGTCGTCACGGCTCGGGACAGCACCACGTTTGAGCAGATCCTGCGCGGCTGTGAGCATCCCCGGAGTGCAGTAGCCGCACTGCAAGGCGTTCCGCTGCTCGAATGCTGCCTGCAGATCGGCGATTTCGCCGGAATCCGACATTCCCTCGATAGTATCCACCGTGGCGCCGTCGCATTGCGCTGCCAGCATCAGGCAGCCGCGCACGATCTCGCCGTCTACCCGCACGGTGCAGGCGCCGCACACGCCATGCTCGCAGCCGACATGACTTCCCGTGAGAGCGAGGTCTTCGCGCAGGAAATCGACCAGTGTTTTGCGCGCATCCACGCGCTCGCTGACACGCTCGCCGTTGACAGTGAGGGTAATATCGAAGGCGTGGCCGCTCATGACCTCGCCTCCAATAATTGCGTGGCCACGCGGCGGAGCAGCACACCGGCGAGATGCTTTTTTAGCCGGGCTGTCGCCAGAACATCGTCGTTCGGATCAAGATCGAGCGCGGCAACTGCGGCGTCGATATTACCGCTCGCCAGCGCTGCTTCGGCTTTTTTCGCGCGCACCGGCGTATTCCCGACGCCGAAATAGGCCAGACGGACATTGGATAAGCCCTTGCCATCCGCACGCGCGCTGGCCGCGAGTCCGACAATCGCATAGTCGCCGTGCCGGCGCGCCAGCTCTGCAAATCCTACGCGCGCGTCTTTATCAGCGGCGGGCACGCGAATGGCCGTCAATACCTCTTGCGGCGCCAATGCAGTTTCGAACAGACCCCGGAAGAAATCCCGCGCCTTGATGGTGCGCTTGCCTTTAGGTCCCGTTGCGTCGACTTCACCGTCAAGCGCCAGCAGGCAGGCCGGCAGTTCGGCCGCCGGATCGGCGAATGCGATGGATCCGCCGAGGGTACCGCGATTGCGGATCGCAGGATGGCCGATGTGCGGCATGGCGCGCGCGATGAGTGGCGCATGCTTGGCAATTACGTCGGAGCGCTCGACCTGGGCGTGGCGCGCGAGTGCACCGACTTCGACGGCTCCACCTTTCTCGGAAATTCCGCTGAGGCCATCAAGACCGTTGATATCGATCAAGAGGCTAGGGGACGATAGCCGCATATTGAGTGTGGCGATCAGGCTCTGCCCGCCCGCCAGCAACCTCGCGTCCTTCTCGCCGAGCAATGCCACCGCCTCGTCGAGCGATCGCACCTTTTTGTAGGCAAATGGCGCCGGCTTCACGTGTCTTCCCCGCTTTTTTCTTATTGTGACCGGGAAAGCGGGCAGGTCAATGCGGACCGTTCCGAGCAAATTCAAGGAGGCGTCCGCGTACTCGGGTGCGGCCCCATCGCCCCGAGCGCGGGCTCAAGCTAGCCAACGAGCTTTCTTACGATATCGATCGCGCGGCGCAGCAATGTTTCGGACGCCTCAGGTGTGCGGAACGCTGCGTGCGCCGACAGCGTCACGTTCTCAAGCTTTGCAAGGGGATGATCGGGCGGCAACGGCTCGTTGTGGAACACATCGAGACCTGCGTGACGTATGTGCCCGCTTTTGAGCGCTGCGATCAGCGCGGCCTCGTCGGCCAACGCTCCGCGCGCGGTGTTGACGTATATGACCCCTTTCTTCATGCGCGCGATCCGGTCGGCGGAAAGAAAGCCACGTGTCTCGTCGCCGAGCGTCAAGTTCATCGACACGACGTCGGCGCGGGCGAGCAACGTGTCGATGTCGACCAGTGGGACGTCGATCTCGGCGTGCCGAGTGCGATTCCACCCGATCACGTTCATTCCCATGCCTTTGCCGATGCGCGCCACCTCGCGGCCGATACCGCCAAGGCCAATTACGCCCAGCGTTTTGCCGAGGAGTTGCACGCCTTCGTGGGGTGTCCATACGCCGTCGCGCACCTCGCGATCCATGCGAGCGAGATCGCGCGCGCAGGCCCATAGCAGCGCAATGGTATGTTCGGCGACCGCGGTGTCACCGTAGCCCCTGATGATGTGCACCTTGATGCCCCGCGCATTGAGCTCACCGACATTCATGTAGCTGGCGGGCCCGGTGCCGAGGAAAACGATGTGCTTGAGGTCGGGGCACTGCGCCACCAACGGCGTCGGCATGTAGGAGTGGTCGTCGATTGCAATGTCGTACCCGCCGATGATGTCCGGCAGCTCGTCGCGCGCAAATGACTTGCGATTTACATCGATTGGCGGATCATCCGGCCGGGCGACTCTTTCCCAAACCGGAGCAAGCTGGTCGTTGCAGTCGAGGAAAATGGATTTCATAAGTGTCTCGTTTCGGCCCTATTTTCAGATCCATAAGTAAGCGAAAACTGCAAGCGTTGACGGCACGCGCGGCGCGGATTACATGCACCGGTCGCCGGCGCAACATAATGTAGCGGAGTAATGAGTAAAGAACACAAAGCCGTCTGCGTTATCGCCTGGCCCGCCGGACATTCGCGCTCGCCGCTAATCCACAATTACTGGATCAAGCAGCACAAGCTCAATGCCGAGTACCGACGCGAGGCGGTGCCGCCCGAGAAGTTCGCCGATTTCGTCACTAATTTGCGTGCCAATGGCTATGTCGGCGCGAACATTTCGGTTCCACACAAGGAGGTCGCGCTCACGTTGACGGAACCTGACGACCGCGCGCGCGCGGTCGGTGCCGCCAACGCGCTTTGGTACGATGATGACAGGCTGCGCTCGACCAATACTGATGTTGAGGGGTTTCTTGCCAATCTCGATGCCGCCACGCCGGGCTGGGATCGCGGTCTGTCGACAGCCGTGGTGCTCGGAGCCGGCGGCGGCGCGCGAGCGGTGATATTCGCGCTTCTGGCGCGCGAAGTCGGCCGCGTCTATGTGATCAATCGAACGGCCGCGCGCGCGAAAGCACTGCAGAAAAAATTCGGCAACCGCGTACAAGTTGCCAGTTGGGAGGAAACCACCGGGTTGCTTGGCGGCGCCGGCCTTTTGGTGAACACCACCACCCTTGGCATGGTCGGACAGCCGCCGCTTGACCTGAATCTACGCTGTCCTCCTTCCCTGGTGGTCGCCGACCTCGTCTATGACCCTCTTGTAACGGGGCTGCTGGCCCTGGCTCGCGCACGGGGGTTACGGACAGCGGACGGCCTTGGGATGCTGCTGCATCAGGCGGTACGTGGCTTCCAGCTGTGGTTCGGCGTGCGTCCGGAAGTGACGCCGGAGTTGCGAGCGCTGATCGAAGCCGATCTGCTCAAGAAAAAGTGAGGAATAACCTGCTCGAATTGGGGTTATTCGCCTGATTGCGACCGGCTCTTTGCCGGAGCCAGATCGGGAGGATGTTCATAATGTGCAAGTCGAATATGACGCGTCAGGTGCTTGCCGCCGCGGCCATTACCCTGCTTTTCGCGACCACAGGTTTCGCGCAGACGCCACCCACGCGCATCCGCGGCGAGATCGAAAAGGTTGATGGCGGTATGGTCACCGTGAAGGCGCGCGACGGTTCCATGATGAATGTGAAGCTCGCCGACAACGCCCGCATCATGGCGTTTGTCAAAGCGTCGCCGGCCGACATAAAGCCGAATTCCTACATCGGCGTCACGGCCATGCCGGAACCGGACGGCACCCAGAAGGCAATCGCCGTCCATATTTTTCTTGAGGGGCAGCGCGGTACCGGCGAAGGCTTCCGGCAGTGGGATCTGCGTCCGAACAGCACCATGACCAATGCGAATGTCGAATCCAAGGTTACCAGCGTCGATGGCGACGTCGTCATGGTGAAATATAAGGACGGCGAGAAGAAAGTGATCATCTCGAAGGACACGCCGGTCGTTGCCTATGCGCCGAGTGAGATGAGCGAAGTTAAGCCGGGCGCGCAGATCATCATTTTCGCTGCACAGAAACAGGCAGACGGCACCTACTCGGCGCCGGCCATCAATATCGGCCGTGGCGTAGCGCCGCCAATGTAACGCGGAACGCTTCGTCTCTCTGCTGTATTATAACGTACGTCCTCTCTTAAGGGCGACGGGGCCATTTTTGGATAGGAAAGATCATGATGGCACGAATTATGTTGAGCGCCACCTATGTGGTGGTGCTGTTTGCCGTAACGGCACAGGCGCAGGATAAGCCTTTACGCGTGCGCGGAACGGTCGAGCAGTTGGACGGTGCGGTGCTGACGGTCAAATCGCGGGCCGGCGAGATGCTGAAGGTGAAGATGGCGGACGACGTGAAGGTGGTGGCGCTGGTCAAGGCCTCACTCGCTGATATCAAGCCAGGATCGTATGTGGGTTCGACGGCGATGCCGGAGGAGAACGGCATTTGGAAAGCTGTTGAAGTGCACATTTTCCCTGAATCGATGCGCGGCACCGGCGAGGGCGACCGGCCTTATGACTACAAGCCGAAAAGCACGATGACCAATGGTACGGTCGGCAATGTTGGCACCACCACCACGACCACCGGCACGGTTGGCAGCGAGGTCACGAAGGGCGGGGGAGCGGTGCTCACGCTTACATTCAAAGAGGGTGAGAAGAAGATTGATGTGACGCCCGAGACGGTGATCGTGATGTATTCGCCCGGCAGCACGGATGAGCTCAAGCCCGGGGCTTCGATCTATATTCCCGCTGCGACCAGGCAGGCGGATGGATCGCTGATGACGGGACGGGTCAATGTCGGCCGTGGCATCGCGCCGCCGATGTAGTCAATTTGCCCGCCGCGTCGGTGCATGTGCTGAGCCACGCGCGGAAACATCGAGGTCGCCGGCGAGCTCGGGCATTTCGCGCATGAGCCGGACAAGCCGGTTTTGACGGCCACCGGCGAGCCGCGCCTCTCGCTGCTCCTCGATCGGCCGGCGCACCTCGTCGCAGCGCGCCAGACCATCGATTTCGGTGCCGTGCTCAGCCAGTCGCGCCAGAAAATGCGTCAAATCCTCCAATTGCTCGGCGACGACATGGATGACACCACTTTCCTCCTGCACGGAACCGGTGACTGCCACATAGCGTGCGCCCAGGACCACGGGGCGCAGGCGTTCGAATACTTTCGGCCATACGATCACATTGGCGACCGCGGTTTCATCTTCGATGGTCATGAACACGACTCCGTTGGCCGAACCCGGCCTCTGCCGGCAGGTGACCAACCCGGAGATGCGCACGCGTGCGCCGGACGCCGTGCAGCGTAGCCTCTCGTTGTGCCCGATGCCGCGGGCATCAAGGTCAGGACGCAGGAATTGGGCCGGATGCGCGCGCAGCGACAGGTGCAGGAAACGGTAGTCATTAATGACTTCCTCGCCGATGGGCATCGGGGGCAGGCGCACGTCAGGCTCACGCGAAACGATGCTTGCCGGCGCGGCGTTCCCATCGGCGGCAAACAGCGGCAGATCGTCGTCGCGGTCGCCAACCCGGCCAAGGGCCTTGGTCGCCCAGAGCGCTTCCCGGCGGGTCAGACCGAGCGAGCCGAAGGCGTCAGTATCGGCCAGCCGTTCGAGTACACGCGGAGAAAGCCCGGTGCGCAGCCAGATGTCGCGCACCGAGTCGTATGCAACGTCGCGCCTTTCCACGACCAGTTTGGCATCTTCTTCGCTCAGTCCTTTGATTTCGCGCAGGCCGAGACGGACTGCGTGCGTTGTATAAACATCGTCCCGCATCTCTCGATGCAACTCGTGCAGCCGCTCGGCCGCCCGTGGGCCCGATTCGAGCGTCGCATCCCATCGTGAGTGGTTGATGTCGGGTGGCCGCACTTCGACGCCATGCTCGCGCGCGTCACGCACGATTTGCGCCGGTGCATAAAACCCCATTGGCTGGGCATTCAAAAGTGCAGCAGCAAAGGCATCCGGATAGCGGCATTTCAGCCAGGCCGAGGCATAGACCAGCAGGGCGAAACTTGCCGCATGACTCTCCGGAAAGCCGTATTCGCCGAAACCTTCGATCTGCTGGAAACAGCGTTCCGCAAACGCACGTTCGTAGCCGTTGGTCAGCATGCCGTCGATCATCTTGCGCTGGAAAGTGCCGATGGTGCCGACGCGCTTGAAGGTCGCCATGGCGCGGCGCAACCGGTCGGCCTCCGAGGGCGTGAAGCCGGCAGCGACAATGGCGATCTTCATTGCCTGCTCCTGGAACAGCGGCACACCCAGAGTCTTGTGCAGCACCGATTCTAATTCTTTTGACGGATAGGTGACCTGTTCCTGTCCGCGCCGGCGGCGCAGATAAGGATGCACCATGTCACCCTGGATCGGCCCCGGCCGCACAATCGCGACCTCGATCACCAGGTCATAGAAATTTTTTGGCGCAAGACGCGGCAGCATGGTCATTTGCGCGCGGCTTTCCACCTGGAACACGCCGAGCGAATCCGCCCGGCACAGCATGCGGTAGACTGCCGAATCTTCGGAAGGAATGGCGGCAAGTGTAAGCTGTTCGCCGTAATGCTTGCCCACCAGATCGAATGCCTTGCGCAGGCAGGACAGCATGCCGAGCCCGAGAACATCGATTTTCAAAATGCCCAGCGCATCGAGATCGTCCTTGTCCCATTCGACGAAGGTGCGGTCGTCCATCGCCGCATTACCGATCGGAATGACTTCGTCGAGTCGGCTGCGAGTAATGACAAAGCCGCCGACATGTTGTGAGAGGTGGCGCGGAAAGCCGTTGATTTCTTGCGCGAGTGCAAGAACCTGGCACATACGCCGGCTTTGCGGGTCGAGACCGGTGCGGGTGACGGCATCTTTCGATACTGCACCGCCGCCGCCGCCCCAGATCGAGGACGACAGCGCTCCGATGGTGTCCTCGGAGAGTCCAAAAGCCTTGCCAACCTCGCGGATCGCCGAGCGGCCGCGATAGGAAATCACGGTGGCGGCGATGCCCGCGCGTTCGCGCCCGTATTTGCGGTAGATGTATTGAATGACCTCTTCGCGCCGCTCATGCTCGAAATCGACATCGATATCGGGCGGCTCGCGCCGCTCGGGCGAAATGAAACGCTCGAATAGCAGATCGGCACGGTCGGGGTCGACTTCGGTGACGCCGAGACAGAAACAGACCGCGGAATTGGCGGCTGAACCCCGGCCTTGGCAGAGAATGTTTTGCGAGCGCGCAAAATTCACGATGTTATAGACGGTGAGGAAATAGGGCGCATATTGCAGTTGCGCGATCAGCTTGAGCTCGTGCTCGAGATTGACGCGCACCTTGTCCGGAAGTCCTTGCGGATAGCGGCGGGCGGCACCTTCATAGGTAAGGTGCGTCAGCGCATCTTGGGCATTGTCGAAGCCGTTGATCTCTTCATCCGGATATTCATAGCGCAACGAGTCGAGCGAAAAGGAAAGAGCGTCACTGAGCGTTATTGTTTCCACGGTTGCTTCCGGCGCATCGTGGAATAGCCGCAGCATTTCCTGTGGCGGTTTCAAATATCGCTCGGCATTCACGGCGAGCTTGCGCCCGGCCCGGTCGATGGTGGTTTTCTCGCGGATGCAGGTAAGCACGTCGGCAAGCGGCCGCCGGTCGGGATGATGATAGAGCACGTCGTTGACGGCGATCAGTGGCACCTGTGCATCACGTGCGTTTTTCCTTGTGTGCGCGAGTCTGGCGCGGTCGCGTCCACGATAAGGCATGGAGGCGGCGAGACGGACGCGATGCGGTGCAGCTTCGCGCAGGTGTGCCAGCAGTCGTACAGGGCCGCCCATGACAATCAATTCAAGCCCGAAGACGTGCGACAGCAGGTCGTCAAGACGAAGAATGCATTCACCCTTTTCGGCGCGAAGATTTCCGAGCGTGAGCAGACGGGTTAGCCTTCCCCAGCCGGCACGGTCTCGCGGATAGACAAGAATGTCAGGCGTGCCGTCAGCAAACACGAGCCGTGCACCCGGGTGATAGCGCAACGATAAATTTTGCTCGCGCTTGGCCAGATGTGCGCGCACAACGCCGGCGACAGAATTGCGGTCGCACAGGCCAAGACCGGCGATCCCGATATGGGCGGCCTGCACCATGAGCTCCTCGGGGTGCGAGGCGCCGCGCAGAAAGGAGAAATTGGAGGCGACGGCGAATTCGAGATAACGCATTACACTTTCCAAACCTCACGCAAATGTCCCATGCAGGAACCAGGTTGGCGCCGCTGCTCCTTGCGGGAGGTCGCGATAAAGTCCCGCACGGAAGAGCCAGAAACGCAGGCCGCTCTTGTCCTCCACGCGGAAGTAATCGCGCGCGGGCCCGCCGTGCTCGTTCCACCAGACGCCCTCGATGCGCTCGGGGCCTTCGGCGGCGATGACCTCGTGCAGGGCACGCCGCCACCGGAAGCGCAAAGGCGGTCCATCCGGCACTTCCGCCACCGCTTCAATTGGCTCTGGCCGCGACAGCAGCCGCAGCGGACGCGGCGAAAGCTCTATCTCCTTGCGATAACGACGAAATGTATCCCAACCGGCATCGTCATTGACGGCCTGCGCGGGGAGAGCAGCCTCGGCCAGTTCCGGAATATGGCTGTCCTGAGCCGCTAGGCGGCGTACGCGGCGTGCCCCCAGCCGCGCGCTAAGGCGATCGACAAGGCGGCAGAGTTCGGCCGCATCTTCACCGCCGGCAATACCGATCTGCTCGGGAGGCGCGGGCTCGGCAACAACGACCGATAGCCGCGCCATATCAAAACCGAAGCCGGGATCGAGCACATCGGCGAGTGCGGTGAGCCTCTCCACGAACAGCGCACGGATCTCGACCGGATTGCGCAGTGGCCGCGAGGTGCCGGCAGCGATACGACGCACGAGACCGTCGGTGCGGAACAAGCTCAACTCGATACGTCGGGCCCCATCGCCTCGCCGCTCCAGTGCGAATTGCAACCGGCGCGCCAACCGTTCCGTAATTGCCAGGACATCCTCCTCGCGCGCGATCGGTTCGGCAAAGCGCTCCTCGGCGGCATAAGGCGCAACGGGCAAACGTGGTGTCAGCGGCTCATGTTCGTGTCCGAGGGCACGATCGAGTTGGCGCAGCACTTCGGGGCCGAAGCGAGCAGTGAGCGGTGCGCGCGGCAGGTCGACGATATCGCCGATGCACTTCAAGCCAACACGGGCAAGACCTGCGATTGTTGCCGGCGGAAGCCGCAGCGCGGACAGTGGCAATGGCGTGAGTAGCGCACGTTCTTCGCCGCAAGCGTAACTTGCCGGTTCTCCATGATGCGAGACAGCCCACGCGGCGCCGATAGTGCCGGCAATGGCGAGCGAATAGGCAAAGCCGGCGTCTTCCAGACGGCTGCCGAGATCGGCGACTAGTTCATGCTCGCCGCCGTAAAGATGTGCGCAACCACTGATGTCCAGCAGCAGGCCATCGGGCGTATTGCAGGCTACCAGCGGCGTGTAACGCAGGCACCAGTCGGCAATGGACTCGATCAGGACAGCATCGGCATCGATGTCTTCGGGCACCACCTCGATATCTGGATGCATGGCGCGCGCTTGCGCCAACGTGAGGCCGGGCGAGAGGCCGAGCCGTTCTGCTGCATCATCGACGGCTGTCAGGACTTCGACAGTGTTGCGCTTGCCGGTGACAACCAGCGGCGCTGACTGCTCGCGTGATTTTTCACGCAACCTGACGATGCGGTCGGTCGAAAGTCGGCGCAGCCACAGGCTGAGCAGGCGTTGCGAGGATGAATTGTCCATCGCTGTCACTCCATTCAAGAATCCATGACCCGATCGGACCGCGGCGGTTGCGGATAAGTTGTGCGGCAATGCGTGGCGCGCCGGGGCCATGGGTACCCACGGAACGTGCAGTGCCGACGATCCAGCGAGTGGCGGCAGTGGAAGCGTCGTTCGAGGGAGATGCACGCAGCAACAGCGCCAGTGCGCCACTTTCCGCCGCGGCGTACGAGAGTCGCCGTGCCGCAACATTATCGATTCCGCCGCAGCGAATTTCTCCGATCACCGCGTTGACAGCGCGGCAACGCAGGGCCTCTTCCATCGCCCACAACAGATCGCGGCGATGCGCGATGGCAACCGTCACCAGACGCTCGGGCGCGAGGCCAAAGGCATCAAGGCCTGCGCTATGCAGCGCACCGCTTTCGGCGAGCGCCATGTCCTCGGCGATCAAGACCAAACGAGGTGAGGGGGCGGAAAGCGCCGCCAGTCCCAAAGCAAACCCGGTCACTGCCGCAAGATGAGCCTCACCGGGTGCTGCAATTTCGTGCAATGCGCCACGCGTGAGGCCGTCGCCAAGGATCGTATCGATGGCGGGAATACCAAGGGGCAGGGTATCGGGGCCCACTTTGAGCCCGGGCGCTCTTTGCAGAGCCAGAAGGCGTTGACGCAACTGCGCGATCATGGACAAGCCTTTGAAGATATAAAGTATTCGGCCCAGCCGGTTGGACCGTCTTCCTTTTGTGTTCTTGTTTTGTTCTAATGTGGTCGAACGATCAGGTGAGGTCAAGCCGCAAGGGGATGGGTAATGCGGGACGGGTAAACCCCAAGTCTAGATGTGCGTGACATACAAGACGAAGACTGCCACCGCGAGGACGGCGGCCACCCAGACGAGTCGAGGATCCACGGGATTATTCATGACGATTCCTGCACAAGCACGCCATGTGCCAACCCCTCACCACCAGCCTTAATTTCCTTCGCGGGCACCTGAACGTGATCAATTCATTTTGAGGAATGAGCGCCCTCGTGCTGTCAGCACAATTCGCGAATTTTTCATGCTGCTGTCGTTTTCGAACCGGACCAGTCCGTCGGCGATGGCGTCTTCCCAAATCGATAAATGGGGGCAGCTCCTCCGCCAGGCCTCTGCGTCGGCATAGCTGCGCGGCGCCTCCGCGATCCAGGCGAGGAATTGCTGTGTCAGTGCGCGAGCGGCGTTCTGCATGGCAAATCAAAAATATAACTATTCAAGCAGCGAAGAAATTCAAGCCGGCCGCTCGAACGTCCGGATTTCGATTTCCGATTCCAGCGTGCGATGCACCGGACATTTGTCGGCAATCTCCAGGAGCCGCTTGCGCTCATCGGCGCTGAGCGCGCCTTCCAGCGTGATGTTGCGGTCAATGCGATCGATCATGCCTTCCTTGGTTTCGCAATTGAGACAATCCTCGGCGTGAATCCTGTTATGCGTCAACCGCACTGACACGCGATCGAGCGACAACTTCTTGCCATCTGCATAGAGCCGCAGAGTCATCGACGTGCAGGCACCGAGGCTCGCGAGAAGCAGATCGTAAGGGCCAGGTCCGGAGTCGAGCCCGCCGGCTTTCACAGGTTCGTCGGCAAGAAATCGGTGTGGTCCGCTCATGACTTCCTGCTGGAATTTGCCGCCGCCGGTTTCACGCACAAGAACGATACCAACTTCGATTTGTTCATCGCTGCGCTCTGCAGGTTGTTCAAGATAGCGCTCGGCCCAGGCCGCGATCACATCAGCCACATAGATCGCATCGTTTTTCTTGCTCAGCAAATGATCGGCGCCGGCGAGCGACACAAAGCTTTTGGGGTGCTTTGCAGTGATGAAAATACGCGAGGCATTCTCGATACCGACGATGTCGTCTGTGGGCGAGTGGAATACCAGTAACGCTTTGCGCAAATTGGCAAGGCAATCCTCGATGCGCTGCTGCGCGACGTCATCAAGGAATTCCCGCTTGATACGGAATGGGCGCCCGGCGAGCTGCACTTCGACCTGGCCCTGCTCGCGAATCTTGTCGACGTGGTCCTTGAACAAACCGACGACGTGCGCGGGATCGCTCGGGGCAGCAATGGTGACGACCGCGTGGGCATCCGGGATCCGGTGCGCAGCGGCGAGCGCAGCAGCGCCGCCCAGGCTGTGGCCGATCAGAATCGCGGGGGCGCCGTAGGTCTTACGGAGATGGTCGCCCGCGGCAACCAGATCATCGACGTTGGATGAGAAATGCGTATCGGCAAACTCGCCTTCGCTCATTCCGAGTCCGGTAAAATCGAAACGCAGCACGCCAATGCCGCACATCGCCAGCCGCTCGGAAATGTGCTTTGCCGCGAGGTTGTCTTTGCTGCACGTGAAGCAGTGCGCGAACAATGCGAAGGCAACCGGCTTGCCGAGCGGCAGATCGATCAAGGCCGCCAGTTTTTCGCCCTTGGCATTGGCAAATTGGAGCCGTTCGGTACGCATGGTTGGCCCTTCAAGTCTGCTGATGTGGTCCCGCGTTCGCATGCAATGCAATTTTTGACAAGCATGCCGAAGATTGAAGCTTCTGCCCAAGAATAGGGCAATTTTAGCCGATCGACCGCGGTTCGGCCGGAGAAATTGGTCTTACCGCCGCATAAAGTGACGCGTAATTCGGCACAGGCTCTGGCACGTCGATTGCAAATCCGGAGGTAAATCGCCGGCTCGGGACCGGCCAACCAGGGGTGCGCAGCCATGTCCACATTCGATAATCCATTTGACCCGTCACGTTCCCTGAACAGCACCGGCTGCCCCTGCGGCCGCCATGTGAATCAAATGGTGCATGACCGCGAGGTGGGGGCCCAGCTGCAATGCGCGCCGATCGAGAGTGAAGAGAATCGCTACAGGAGCGTGGTCGCTTCGGCGGTGATGCGTGCGATATTCCCAAAAGATGTCGGACGCCGCGCATTTCTGCAGTCGCTTGGTGCTTCAACCGCGCTTGCCGCACTTGCGCAATTCTTGCCGCTTGA
>DASSIJ010000019.1:0-5358 GCA_035692045.1 Pseudolabrys sp.
CAGCCTCTCGCGCCGGGGATCTGGTCCCAGCCGTCGGGCGGATCGACACCCGGCACGCCCGTTCGCGGATAGATATAGACGACGGTACGGCCCTTGAGCTTCGACAGATTGACCGGCGCGCCTTCGGTCGCCGGCAGCGCCACGTCGGTTATTTTCGCTCCCGCCAGATGACGCGCCGCGCCGTCATCCTGCGGCACAGGAATTCCCGGCGGCAGAAATTGCGGATTGTGCGTGCCCGGCGCTTCGGTCATTTCCTCTCTCCATAGCTCATAAATTCCATGAGCGAGCCGTCGGGGTCACGGAAATAGACCGACGTGCCCGGACCTTTCGCGCCAAAACGCTGCATCGGTCCGTGCTCAACAGCGATGCCCTGCGCCTTGAGATGCGCGACTGCGCCCTCGATCGGGCCCTGCCATTCGAAGCAAAGATCGCTGTTGCCGGGCTGCACCGGCAGGCGCGCAACTTCAGCGGGCTTCACGCCCGGCCCGTGAACGTTGAGCTGCTTGTCGCCGAAACGATAGGCCCAGCCGGCCGGCCGCTGCACCAGTTCGGCGCCCATGACTTCGCTGTAGAACTTGTTCGATCGGTCCCAATCGGTGACGTGAATCACGCAATGATCAAGCTTCGTCGGCACTCCCACGATTTTACCCCTTCATCCGCATCAGCCGCCCGCGTTCGCGCTCCCAGGAGCGCTTCTTCATGGTTTCCCGCTTGTCGTGCAGCTTCTTGCCGCGGGCGAGCGCGATCTCGACCTTCGCCCGCCCCTTCTCGTTAAAGTAGAGCTTTAACGGCACAATGGTCATTCCCTCGCGTTCGACCGCCCCGACCAGGCGGCTGATCTCCCGCTTCTGCATCAGCAATTTGCGCGCCCGCTTCGGGGTATGATTGAAACGGCTGGCTTGCAGGTATTCCGGGATGTTTGAATTGATCAGCCATAGTTCGCCGCCGCGCGCATCGGCGTAGGATTCCGCGATCGTCGCCTTGCCGGCGCGCAACGACTTCACTTCGCTGCCGGTGAGCACGATCCCTGCCTCGAACGTCTCACCAATCGCATAGTTGAAGCGCGCCTTGCGATTGTCGGCGACCACCTTGAAGCGGCGCTCGGGTTTTGCGGCCATGGTTTTGTGATTGACGTTTAACGTGATTTGAGCTGGTCGCGTATTTCGGTGAGAAGCTCTTCGGTCTTCGTTGGCGTCGGGGCCTTCTCCGCTTCCTTGCGCGCGAACCGGTTGATTGCACGAATCACGAGAAATAACACGAATGCGATGATGATAAAGTTAAGCGTGATCGTCAGGAAACTTCCCCAAGCCAATACTGCGCCTTGTTTTTTTGCTTCGACCAGCGTTGTGGCCGTCACTTTCGATGACAGCGGAATATAGTAGTTCGAAAAATCGATGCCGCCGGTGACCGCGCCGATCATTGGCATGATGACGTCGCCGACCAGTGAATTCACGATGCCGGAAAACGCGGCGCCAATGATCACGCCGATGGCGAGATCAACGACGTTGCCGCGCAATGCGAATTTTTTGAATTCCTCGAGCATGGCTATGTCGCCTCCTCTTTGTCATGGCCGGGCATAGCCGTCCAAAGGACGGCGTGCTTTCGCACGCCTATGTCGGGCATGACCGAGAGACGCGGCGCGCACCCAAGTTAAAACATCCACTAATTCGTCAGGCCGGCGTGCACCATCGCCTGGCGCACAGCGGTCTGCGCCTTCTCGCTCGCCGGCACCATCGGCAACCGCACGGTATTGGCGCACTTGCCGATGAGCGACATCGCATATTTGATCGGCGCCGGACTCGTTTCGGCAAACAAATTGATGTGTAAAGGCGTCAGCTTGTCCTGCAGCTTGAGCGCGCTTGCAAAATCTCCCTTGCGACATGCCGCCTGGAATTCGGCGCACAGGCGCGGCGCGACGTTCGACGTTACGGAGATACAGCCATGGCCACCATGCGCCATGAAGCCGAGCGCGGTGATGTCTTCGCCCGAGAGTTGGTTGAAATCCGGCCCCATCGCTGCGCGCTGCTGTGAGACGCGCGCCATGTTCGCGGTCGCATCCTTCACGCCGGCGATGTTCTTCAACTCATAAAGACGCGACATAGTCTCGACGGACATGTCGACAATGGAACGGCCCGGAATGTTGTAAATAATGATCGGAATGCCGATCGCGTCGTTGATCGCCTTGTAGTGCTGATAGAGACCTTCCTGCGTCGGCTTGTTGTAATAAGGAGTGACGATCAGCACGGCATCGGCGCCTGCCTCTTCGGCATGGCGCGACAACTCAATGGCTTCAGCCGTCGAATTCGAGCCGGAACCCGCGATCACCGGGACGCGTCCATCGGCCTGGTCGATGCACCATTCCACGACCTGCTTGTGTTCCTCATGCGACAGAGTCGGGCTCTCGCCGGTGGTTCCAACGGGAACCAGGCCGTTGGTCCCCTCGGAAATTTGCCAGTCCACAATGTCGCGGAACGCCTTTTCGTCGACCGAACCGTTTTTGAACGGCGTGACCAGCGCGGTAAAGGAGCCTCGAAAGCTCGTCTTGGCGGTCATGGCACGACTTCTCCACAGGGATGCGACACTTGGATGCGACACTTGGACCCCATCAATATCGGGTCGTGGGCATCGATGAAAGCCCCAGCCGTAAATAGGTCAATGAATTGGGATGATAGGTAACTCTTGCCCCGCTTTTGCCCCGCTCGCCTCCTAGGAATCGCACGACCCAAATTTTTGGTATCATTTATCAACGAAATTGGCCTAGCTAAGCCAAGCGTTTGCGGCCTTGCCCGAATCGGGGGCCGCCGGGTCCGGAAGCAACGGGGTTGAATGAAGGCGACTAACCGCAGCCGCTTGGGCATTTATTTGACGTTGACGGCCGCCGGTGTGCTGTCGGCTGAAACAGTGACGGCCGAAGCACAAAAAGTTCCCTTGCCGCGACCGCGGCCGGCGATCCAGTCCGGCCAGCAGGCCGCAGTCGCGATACCCGCAACATCCGTACCTTCCGCCACCCCGCTCCCGCAGAAACCGCCGCCGGCGACCGCTTCGAAAAACGGGGCCCTCTCATCCTTCGCGCAGGCCAATGTCGGCTTGCACGGTACGATTTTCCAGAGCCGCGCGTACTTCAAGCCGCTCGCACGACCGACAGCCGGCCCTTTCGCAATCGCGCCGACGGCAACAACTTCGGAAGCCGACATTGCTGCCGTGAAACGCGTGATCGAGGCTTCCCGCAAGGGCAAGGAAGCCGAGGCCAATGCCGCCGAGGCGAGCATCGGCGATCCTGTCGCACGCAAGCTTGCAGAATGGGTGATCCTGCGTTCCGACAATACCAATCCGTCGTTCCAGCGTTACGCGGCCTTCGTCGAGGCAAATCCGAGCTGGCCGCACTCGCCGCTGTTTCGCCGCCGCGCTGAGAATGCGTTGTGGAACGACGGCGTCGACGATCGCACGGTGCGTGCATTCTTCGCCAAGCAGCAACCCGCCACTGCCAAGGGCCGCTATATGCTTGCGCGCACCTTGCTGGCGCAGGGCGATCGCGAAGGCGCGGCCAAGCTGGTGCGCCTTGCCTGGCGTCAGGACGACGCCAGCGCCGAAGTCGAAAAACGCGTGCTGGAAATGTTCGGCAGCATGCTCAGCGCCGCCGACCATAAAACGCGCATGGAGCAGCGCTTCTATGCCGACGATGTCGCTGCCGGCTTGCGTGCCTCCGAGCGCCTCGGCGGCGATCAGGTCGCAATCGGAAAAGCTCGCGCCGCCGTGCTGCGCCGGGCGGGCAATGCCAAGGCGCTGCTCGACGCGGTGCCGGCCTCAGCGCAGAGCGACGCTGGCTATATTTTCGCGCGTGTGCAGTGGCTGCGTCTGAACAACAAGCCGGAAGAAGCCGGCAAGCTGGTCCTCACCGCGCCGAAGGATCCCGAAGCACTGGTCAACCTCGATCAGTGGTGGATGGAACGCCGCCTGCTGGTGCGCAAGCTGCTCGACGACCGCGACGCGCATGCCGCCTATAGTGTGGCGCGCGATGCAGCCCCGCCCATGAAAGGTTTCTTCCGGGTCGATGCGCATTTCACTGCCGGCTGGGTGGCGCTGCGCTATCTGCACGATCCGAAGGCCGCTGCCGTGCATTTTGCGCATATTGCGGAGGGAACGGAAAGTCCGCATGCCCTCTCGCGCGCAGGCTATTGGCAGGGGCGCGCCGCGGAGGCGATGGGTCAGCACGAACAGGCCAAAGCGTTCTACGAGACCGCCGCGCAATACACGGCCGCCTATTACGGCCAGTTGGCGCGGGCGCGGCTCGGGCTCAGGGATCTCGGCCTGCGCGGCCCGCCGCCCTTCTCGCCGCAGGAACACAATGTCCTGAGCAACACCGAGGTCGTGCGCGCCGCGCAAATCCTCTACACGCTCGGCGAGCGCGATATGCTCGCGTCGATCTACGCCGAGATTGGCGAGAGCGGGACCGACATCGCCGGCATGGCCATGCTGGGCGAGCTTGCCGGCAAGAATGGCGACGGCCGCGCGATGCTGCTGCTCGGCGAATACGCCTATGCGCGCGGCCTGCCGCTCGACTATTACGCCTATCCGACGGTCGGCCTGCCCGACTATCAGCCGATCGCGCCACCGGTCGAGCCCGCGGTCACCTATTCGATCGCGCGCCAGGAGAGTCACTTCAACCAGAAGGTCGTGTCGACGGCCTACGCCATGGGCCTGATGCAGGTCACGCCGGCGGCCGGCATCGACACCGCCGCCAAATACAAGGTCACCTATAACCGCGACCGCCTGCTCAAGGACCCCGTGTACAACGTGCAGATGGGAGCCGCTGAACTCGCCAATCTGTTCAGCGGTTATAACGGCTCCTACATCTTGACCTTCGCCGGCTACAACGCGGGACGTGGACGCGTGAAGCAGTGGATCGCGGCCTATGGCGATCCGCGTGACCCGCGCGTCGACCCGGTCGACTGGGTCGAGCGCATCCCGATCTCCGAAACGCGCAACTACGTCGCGCGGATCATGGAAAACCTGCAGGTCTATCGCGCACGCTTTGGCGGCGGCACCAAGCTGGTGATCGAAGCCGACATCAGGAAAGGCGGCGCGCACTAGGACCCTGCCCCTCCCATCATGCGCGGGTCTGATCCGCACGTCCTTGCCCACTCATGACCGCAGAGCCGTATGTTACAACGAGCGCCATGCAGAATGGCGCCTCCAGCAGTTTCATCACAGCGTCCGACGGGCTGCGTCTGCACGCGCAGTGCTATGGCCAGCGCAGCCCGACCGCGACGCCAGTCGTGTGCCTGCCCGGCCTCGCGCGGACGGTCGCGGATTTCGAGGCGCTGGCATCAGCACTGACGCATGACAGCCTCCCCCCTC
>DASSIJ010000020.1:0-8197 GCA_035692045.1 Pseudolabrys sp.
GGGATCGGCGAAGCTGCAAAAAGCCGGACGCCTCTTCTGGTCCTGGCGGGAGACGTGCCGACCGGCAACGTCAAATCGAATTTCTATTTCGAACAGGCCGAACTTGTACGGTCGGTTGGGGCCGTCTCCGAGCGTACGCACACGCCCCAGTCCGCACGGAGTGATTTACTGCGCGCAGTGACGCGGGCTTTGCGTGATCGCCAGACAGTTGTGCTGAGTTTGCCGCTCGATGTTCAGGACGCAGAACTCAACGGCACGAATGCTCCGCTCGAACTGACGCCGATGCCGGGCCGCCTGCAGCCGGATCCGAAAGACGTGCGCCGGCTCGCCGAGGCCGTGGCGCGCGCAAAGCGCCCGCTCGTTCTGGCCGGGCGCGGAGCCGTGCTGTCGGACGCCGAAGCGTCGCTCATCGCGCTTGCCGATCGCCTGGGTGCGCTGCTCGCAACATCGGTTTGCGGCCATGGTCTGTTTGCTGACAATCCATGGTCGCTTGGTATTTGCGGCGGCTTTTCCTCGCCGGCCGCTGACGAGCTGATCGCCGAAAGCGACTTCATCCTGGGATTTGGCGTGAGCTTCACGCAATGGACCACCAAGAAAGGCAATCTGATCGCGCCGGACGCAAGCGTGGCGCAGATCGACATTGAAGCGCCGAAGTTGGGCTACCAGAGGCCGGTGCAGCATGCCGTGCTCGGTGACGCAAAATCGACAGCCGAAGCCCTGCTGACCGAGCTTGGCCGGCCTGGTCCGTCGCGTGACAAATCCGGCCGCCGCAATGACCGCACGCGCGAACGCATCCGTTCAGGTGACAACCATCACAGTCCGTATTTGGATGAGTCGAGCGCGCTGTACATTGACCCTCGCACGCTGAGTAAGGCAGTGGACGATATTCTGCCAAAGGATCGCGTGGTTGCATCGGACTCGGGACATTTCTGTGGTTGGGTTCCGCGCTATCTCCGTGTTCCCAATCCGAAGGCGTCATGTCTCAGTCATTCGTTCCAATCGGTTGGTCTTGGGCTGGCGTCCGCGATTGGCCTAGCGGTCGCAAATCCCGGCAAGCTGGCGGTGCTCGGTGCGGGCGATGGCGGCTTCATGATGTCGATTGCCGACCTTGAAACCGCAATCCGTCTCGGACTGCGGATGTGTATCCTGATCTATAACGACAGCTCATATGCTGCCGAAGTCCATTACTTCCGGCGCCAGGGCTATTCGATCGATCTCGTGCAATTCCCGGAAACGGATTTCGCTGCCATTGCACGCGGCTATGGCGCACGGGCGGCGACGGTACGGACGGTTGCCGATCTGGACCCAGTGCGTGCCTGGGTGGGTGAGGGGGCGCCCGGTGTTTTCCTGATCGACGGCAAGATCAACCCGGATCTCGAAGCGGATTGGCACGCCGAGCATTTTCCGTAACTGTCTCCGTCTCGCGCCTTGTTCCATAGCCATGAATGCGCAGATTGACGTGGGTCGCAGCCGCACGCAGTGAATCTGGCTCGTTTCGCGCGCTTTCTGCCGCGGGAACTATCCTTGCGTTACTTTTTCGGGTTGCGGGAACAAGGTGCGGAAAAACCCGTTGCCCTGACGGGACGGCGACGTCATCAGTTCCATACATCAGAGACAAAGGCGCAGAGCGCCGAGGGAGAAGGCAATGGCACGAGATACAGCAGATTTCGTCCAGCAAAGCAGCGAACGCGCGATGCAGGCGGCAAATTTCGGAACGACCTGGGGCCGGGAGTTCGCAGAGCAAGGTTTCAATCAAAGCAGACAGGCCGTTGACACCTTCCTGCAGGTGTCGCGCAAGATGGCGGAGGATTTCGAGACTCAGGCCGCCGCCATCCGCGAGCACATGACGTCGCTGACCCAGAAAACCATGGCAAACACGATGGAATTCGGCCAGAAGCTGGCGAGCGTCAAGGAACCGCAGGAATTCGCACAATGTCAGAGCGAGTTCATGGCCAAGCAGGCTCAGACCATAGCGGACCAGACGAAGGAGTTCGGCCAGAAGATGCAGAAGGCAGCGCAGGCTTTCACCAGCAATGCATCGAACGCGATGGCCGAAGCGAGCCGCAGGACCGAGGAAGTGGTGTCGACCATGACCTCCCGGGCGGAACAGGCTGCGAAAAAACAGCGCGCGGAGGTCTAAGTTTCGGAACCGACTCTCCGCTGTCATGGCCGGGTTTTAACCCCGCCATCCCGCGATAGGTACGACATTGCCGTGGCAACCAAGCGATCGCCGGAACAAGTCCGGCGATGACGGTGGTTGCGTCTTTAGACATGTCCTCTTGCCAGTCATTCCCGGACGGCCGCCTCGGACTCCAGATGGTCGCGCCGTGGGTCGTATCTGGATTCCGGGCTGGCTCGCGCTCCGAATGACGGGGGGAGGCAGGGTTCCGACTGACGGGGGGAGGTTAAGAGATTCTTAAAGTAACGTGTGAGCCAGTTAAGGTTCGTGCTTAGGGGAAGGGAGCGGACCTAACTACCGGCCCTGGTAGGCCGGAGTGTGCACGACCAGCCCGTCCAGCGCTTCCGTCACCTTGATCTGGCAGGAGAGGCGGGAGGTCGGTTTGACCTCGAAGGCCGCATCGAGCTGCTCTTCCTCTTCCGCCGAGGGCGGGCCGACGACCGCAAACCATGTCTCGTCGACATGCACCAGGCAGGTGGCGCACGTGCAGCCGCCACCGCATTCGGCAACGATGCTGGCGATCTCATTGCGCAGGGCGGTTTCCATCACGGTTGAGCCGAGCTCGGCGTCAACTGTGTGCTGGGAACCGTCGTGTTCGATGTAGGTGATCTTGGGCATTGGGGTTCAGTTTGATCTCACGTACCGGCACCAATGGTCGTCCCCGCGGAGGCGGGCACCCGTACTCCGCGGCCAATCGAGAGACTGCGGCGCATGGGTCCCGGGCCTCGCTCGCTGCGCTCGCTCGCCCGAGACGACACCATTACGCCACGCCCAGTTTCTTCTGCAGGCTGGTGGATGAGGTCGTGTACTGGAACACCAGCTTCTTCTCCGGATAGACGTACCGGTGTGCCTTCTGTGCCATCAGTGCGGCCTCGTGGAAGCCGGACAGGATCAGCTTGAGCTTGCCTGCGTAGGTGTTGATGTCGCCGATCGCGAAGAGACCGGGAATGCTGGTCTCGAACGTGCCGGTGTCGGCAGGGATCAACTCTTCTTCCATTTTCAGGCCCCAGTCCGCCACCGGGCCAAGCTTCATGGTGAGGCCGAAGAACGGCAGCATGCAATCGACCTCGATGCGCGACAGCGCGCCGTCATTGCCCTTGATCGAGCAGGCCGAAAGGACGCCGTCGCCGCCTTCCAGCGCGGTCACCTGGCCGATCTTGAGATCCATGCCGCCGGCCGCGACCAGCGCGCGCATCTTGTTGACGCTGTCCGGTGCGCCGCGGAATTCGTCGCGCCGGTGCACCAACGTCAAGCGCTGCGCGATCGGCTGCAGATTGAGTGTCCAGTCGAGCGCACTGTCGCCGCCACCGACGACCAGCAGGCGCTTGCCGCGAAACGCATCCATTTTGCGCACCGCGTAGAAGACCGACTTCTCCTCGTAGGGCTCGATACCCTGGATAGGCGGGCGCTTGGGCTGGAACGAGCCGCCGCCCGCCGCGATCACCACGCATTTCGCCTCGAAGGTCTTGCCGGCATCGGTGCGCAGACGGAAGCCCGGCTCGCCGATCTTTTCCAGCGTGGTCACCATCTCGTTGAGATGGAAGGTGGGATGAAACGGCTTGATCTGCTTCATCAAGGCGTCGGTGAGACCGTGGCCAGTGATGAAAGGAATCCCGGGGATGTCGTAGATCGGCTTCTCCGGATAAAGCTCGGCGCATTGGCCGCCGACCTTGTCGAGGATATCGACGAGGTGCGCCTTGATATCAAGCAGGCCAAGCTCGAACACCGCGAACAGGCCGACCGGGCCCGCGCCGATGATCAGAACATCGGTCTTGATCGTCTCACTCATCTCGTATCCCGGCAGTGGCCGGCTCCTTGCTCTTTACTGTGGTCGCCGACCGGCGTGTGATGCGATTATCGGGAACTTCGATCAGACGCAACAGTTCCGCCAGATTCTGCTCCGGCGTCCGGCCGCTGGTGGAAAGGGCGACTTCAGCCTTGGCGTAGAGCGGCTCGCGGCTGCGCAAGATCGAAATCAAATCCTCCATGGCGCGGGCGCTGTGGGCCATCGGCCGCATGTCGCCTTGCGCCATTACGCGCCTCATGTGCTCTTCCGGGTCGGCTTTGATCCACACCGTGAAGCAGGACGAGAGCAGCAGCTCGAGCGTGCCCGGCTCGGTGACGATGCTTCCGCTGGTGGCGATCACAAAGCTCTTGTGCTGGCGTAGCACCTCGTCGAGCGCTTCGCGTTCGGCACGGCGGAATGTCTCCTGGCCGAACATGTCGAAGATTTCGCTCAAGGTGGCGCCGCTGCGCTTCTCGATCTCGCGGTCGAGCTCGATGAAAGGCACGCCGAGCCGCTCGGCGGCGAGTCGGCCGAGTGTGGACTTGCCGCCACCGCGCAGACCGATCAGCGCAATGCGCCGACGGCGCGCATTGTCCGACGGTTCGCTGAAGTGGCGCAGCAGCAAGTCGCGCGCTTCGCCAAGCGCCGGCGGCGAGAGCCGCTCGAGGAACTGCGACAGCAGCACGAAGTCAAGCGATGGCTCGGAGCCTTCATGCACCAACTGGGTGACGGGCAGGCCGATGGCGCGCGAGATGCGCCGCAGCAGCACGATCGAGCCATTGCCGAGGCCGGCCTCGAGCTGCGCGAGGTAGCGTTCGGAAACCTTCGCATGACGCGCGAGCGCCTTGCGTGTCATGCCGCGCTGGTTGCGCAACGTACGCACGCGCTCGCCGAGCCGGTGCAGGTAGGCGTCGGTCTCGCGGTCAGCGGCTGGCTTCGTGGCAGGCCTGGGGCGGACGCTTTTCATGGATTTCAACTAACATGCATTATATTGCCAAGGCAATAGTGGTATGGCACGCATCTTATAAAGCGATATTGTGAAGGCGCCTCTGCAGTGATATCAATATGAAAAATAGTGCATTGAGGGAGGTTGCGGCTGGCACTCTACCCGGAGCCGCTGATGCCATGCAGACAATCGATTACCAGACCGATCCCTCGCGCTACCGCCATTGGAAGATCGAGCGCGACGGCGACATCGCCTACCTCATCATGGACGTCGACCAGGCCGGCGGTTTGGGTGACTACGAGCTCAAGCTCAATTCCTACGACCTCGGCGTCGACATCGAACTGAACGATGCGGTGCAGCGGCTGCGCTTCGAGCATCCGGAGGTGCGCTGCGTGGTGATCAAATCCGGCAAGGACAATGTGTTCTGCGCCGGCGCCAATATCCGCATGCTCGGCAAATCGACGCACGGCGCCAAGGTGAACTTTTGCAAGTTCACCAACGAGACCCGGCTCGCCATCGAGGACGCGTCGGAGAATTCCAAACAGATCTATGTCTGCGCCATCAACGGCAATGCCGCCGGCGGCGGCTATGAGCTGGCGCTTGCCGCCGATCACATCATGCTGGTGGACGACCGCCGCTCGGCAGTGGCGCTACCGGAGACGCCGCTGCTCGCAGTTCTGCCCGGCACCGGTGGGCTAACGCGTGTCACCGACAAGCGCAAGGTGCGGCGCGATCGCGCCGATGTCTTTTGTTCGATTGAGGAGGGCATCCGCGGCACCAAGGCTGTTGAGTGGCGGCTGGTGGACGAAGTCGTTCCCAATTCGAAATGGAAGGACGCGGTGGCGGCGCGCGCCAGGGAGGTTGCCGCGCGCTCGGACCGTCCGAAGGGCGCCAAGGGCATCACGCTGACGCCGCTCGAACGGAAGATCGAGAAAGACCGTGTTTCGTATTCGCAAGTTGATGTGGAGATCGACCGGGAGAGGGGCCTCGCCACAGTGACCGTCCGCGGGCCGTCTGTGGGCGTGCCGGCATCGGTCGAGGCGGCGCATGTGCTCGGCGCGAAGTTCTGGCCGCTCACAGTGGCGCGCGAGCTGGAAGACGCGATTTTGCATCTACGGACGAACGAGGCCGCCATCGGCGTCATGCTGTTCCGCACTGACGGCAATGCGCAGGCCGTGCTCGATCACGACGATTTTCTCGCGAAGGCCAATGGCGATTGGCTGATGCGCGAGATCCGCCATTATTTGAAGCGCGTCCTGAAGCGCGTCGATGTGACCGCCAAGAGCCTGATCGCGCTCATCGAGCCGGGATCATGCTTTGCCGGCACGCTGGCGGAGCTCGCCTTTGCCGCCGACCGCTCGCTGATGCTGATCGGCACGCGCGAGGGCGACAACCGGAAAGCCGCGGCGATTACGCTGGGGCAGGCGAATTTCGGCTTCTATCCGATGGGCAACGGTTTGACGCGGCTGGAGACGCGGTTCTTGGGCGAGCCGCAAACGCTTGAGACTTTAAACGGAAAGATCGGCACGGCTTTCGAAGGCGAGGAGGCGGCCGAGCTGGGTCTGGTCACGACCGCCTACGAGGATTTCGACTGGGACGACGAATTGCGCGTGATGCTGGAGGAACGCACGAGTTTCTCGCCCGATGCCATGACCGGCATGGAGGCAAATTTGCGCTTCGCCGGCCCGGAAACGATGGAGACGAAGATCTTCGGGCGCCTGACCGCCTGGCAGAACTGGATCTTCCAGCGCCCGAACGCCATCGGTGAGCAGGGCGCGCTGAAGCTCTACGGGAGCGGTGTGTCGCCCACGTTCAACAAGGATCGCGTTTGATGCACGTGCGCGCGACTTGCTCCGCCGTCATGCCCGGCCTTGTGCCGGGCATCCACGCCTTGCGGTCGTGCGTTGGAAAAGACGTGGATGGCTGGGACAATCCCGGCCATGACAATCGAGAGTGAGTGCCGCGGAACGAGGAAAGGGTACTGCCATGAACATCGCCCAGGTCGATTACGACGGCTTGATCCCGAACAATGTCGCGCTCGGGCAGGACGTGCGCGTCAAGCGCGCGTTGGAGAAATGGCACCCCGGCTACCTGAACTGGTGGAATGACATGGGGCCAGAGGGTTTCCAGGATTCGCTCGTGTATCTGCGCACCGCGGTGAGCGTCGACCCGAAAGGCTGGGCCAAGTTCGATTACGTGCGCATGCCGGAATACCGCTGGGGCGTACTTCTGGCGCCGCAGATGGAAGGCCGCAAGGTCAACTTCGGCATGCACAAGGGCGAGGATGCCTGGCAGGAAGTGCCGGGCGAATATCGCGCGATGCTGCGCCGCCTGGTGGTGATCCAGGGCGACACCGAGCCGGCTTCGGTCGAGCAGCAGCGTTACCTGGGCAAGACCGCGCCCTCGCTCTACGACATGCGCAACCTGTTCCAGGTGAATGTGGAAGAAGGCCGCCATCTCTGGGCAATGGTCTACCTGCTGCAAAAATATTTCGGCACCGATGGCCGCGAGGAGGCGGAAGCCCTGCTGCAGCGCCGCTCGGGCGACCCCGACACGCCGCGCATGCTGGGCGCCTTCAACGAGAAGACGCCGGACTGGCTCTCGTTCTTCATGTTCACCTATTTCACTGACCGCGACGGCAAGATGCAGCTCGAGGCGCTGGCGCAATCGGGTTTCGATCCGCTGTCCCGCACCTGCCGCTTCATGCTCACCGAAGAGGCGCACCATATGTTCGTCGGCGAAACCGGCGTCACCCGCGTCATCCAGCGCACTTGCGAGGCGATGAAGGAAGCCGGCATTACCGATCCCAACGAGATCGAGAAGGTGCGCAAGCTCGGCGTGATCGACCTGCCGACCATCCAGAAAAAAGCGAACCTGCACTTCTCACTGACGCTCGATCTGTTCGGCAACGAAATCTCGACCAACGCGGCCAATGCGTTCCACGCGGGGCTAAAGGGCCGCTATCGCGAGGACCGTCTGAAGGATGATCACCAGCTCGAAAGCGGCACTTACCCCGTGCTCCGCCTGGTCGACGGCAAGATCCAGAATGAGGATTCGCCGGCTTTGTCCGCACTCAACATGCGGCTCCGCGACGACTACGTGGTCGACTGCAATGCCGGCGTCGGGCGCTGGAACAAGGTGATCAACGAGATCGGCATACCGTTCGAGGTCAAGCTGCCGCACGTGGCATTCCACCGGCATATCGGCGAGTTCTCGAATATCAAGGCGGATGTTGCGGGCCAGGTGCTGGGTGACGCGGAGTGGCAGAAGCGCCGCGGCGAATTCC
>DASSIJ010000021.1:0-3388 GCA_035692045.1 Pseudolabrys sp.
GCGCGCATTGGCGTCATCGGGTCAGGCCACATCGGCGGCACGATTGGCGGTCTATGGATCAAGAAAGGTCATCAGATCGCGTTTTCGTCGCGCCATCCGGACGAGCTCAAGCCGATGGTCGCGGAACTCGGCAGTTTGGCGCGGGCCGGCACCGTCGAGGAAGCGATCGCATTTGGCGATGTTCTTTTTATCGCCGTCCCCTACGGCGCGGTGCCCCAGATCGGCAAAGATTATTCCGCGGCGATGAAAGGCAAGGTCATGCTCGATGCGTGCAACGCAGTGTCGGCGCGTGACGGTGCTGTTGCCGAGGAAGTCGAGCAAAATGGCATCGGCGTGACCACGCAGAAATATTTCCCGGGCGTGCGGATTGTGCGGGCGTTCAACACAATGTCGTACATGATCTTTGCCCGCGAGGCGAACCGCCCAGATCCGAAACTTGCAGTGCCGATTGCGGGCGACGATCCGCAGGCCGTGCAGATCGCGGCGGGCCTGGTGCGCGATGCCGGCTTTGACCCGGTCGTTGTGGGCAAGCTGGCCGACGCGCGGCGCTTTCAGCGCGGACAGCCCGGCTATGGGCAGTCAGTATCGGCCACGGAGCTGAAGCAGAAACTCTCGTTGCCATGACCTGGTTTGAGCACTGGCTCAGGCGCGTCATGCCGGCGACGCCGCACGAGCGCGCGGCAGCGCTTTGGTCATTCGCATATTTCTTTGCACTGCTCGCCGGTTACTATGTCCTGCGGCCGTTGCGTGACCAGATGGGCATCGCGGGTGGAGTGAAGAACCTGCCGTGGTTGTTCACCGCGACCTTCATCACGCTGCTCGTCGCGCAACCGCTTTACGGCGCCCTGGTCGCGCGGCTGTCGCGCGCTCGCTTCATCCCGATCGTCTATCACTTCTTTGTCGCCAATCTCCTGTTGTTCTGGGTGTTACTGACCTTTGATATCGAGACCGTGCACGTCGCACGCATATTTTTCGTGTGGGTCAGCGTGTTCAATCTATTCGCAGTGGCGGTTTTCTGGTCATTCATGGCTGACCTGTTCACGTCCGAGCAGGGCAAGCGGCTGTTTGGATTTATCGGCGCCGGTGGCACGGCGGGCGCATTGTTGGGTCCGGTCATCACGATTTGGCTTTCAGTCCCATTGGGACCCGTAAACCTGATGATTGCGGCGGCGGCATTTCTGGAAGTAGCGGTGTTCTGCGTATATCGGCTCGAAAGAGCCGCCGTGGTGCATACCGGGCCGAATGCGGCGACGGAAAACATCGGCGGCAGCGCGTTCGCAGCAATTCCCGAGTTAATCCGTTCGCCATATATGATGGGCGTCGCCACCTGGGTCGCGCTGTTGTCGTATGCTGCGACCATCATCTACTTCGAACAGGCGCACATCGTTTCCGAGGCGGTCAAGAGCGCGGGCGTGCAGACACGCATCTTCGCCAGCATCGATCTTGCGGTCAGTGTGCTGACGCTCCTGACGCAATTGCTGCTCACAGGCCATTTGCTCAAGCGTCTCGGCACCGGTGTGGCGGCGGCTGCGTTGCCGGCTGTCTACATTGTAGGATTTGCCGTCCTGGCCGTGATGCCGACGCTCATTGTCGTCGTGACCATTCAGGTCTTGCAGCGCTGGATGAACTTTGCGATCGCGAACCCCGCGCGACAGTTGTTTTTTACGGTTGTAACACGGGAGGAAAAATACAAAGCGAAAAACCTGGTCGATGTCGTGGTGTATCGCGGCTCCGATGCGCTGTCCGGATGGATCTTCGATAGCATGCAGGCATTCGGGCTGAAGTTCGGCGCTATTGCGCTCTGCTCATTGCCTGTCGTCGCCGGATGGTTTGTTCTCTCGCTGGGGCTTGGGCGAGCGCAGGAGAGGCGGTCCGCGCAAACGGCGACACCTGTTACGGAGAGCAAGGGTGAGTACAGCTTTGACGCGGCGTGACTTTGCGGCATTCGCCGGCGCAAGCCTCTCGGTTCCATCCGTGTTAGAACTCGCCTAAGTATCGTTGCCGGCCTGTAATTTGCCTGCCTATTTCCCGCCGTTTTCACGGCGGAGAGTTCCGGTCGCCTTTGCAAGGAACGCGAGGCGAGTGGACGGGAGGATTGAGCCATGAAGTCCGCGTCATTCATTTTGGGAATAGCCGCCGCTTGCATCGCCGCGCCTGCTTTGGCCAAGCCGGCCTACGTTGCGTCAACCGTCAATCTGCGCGCGGCGCCCGGCACCGGCAGCGAGATCGTCGCGAAGATTCCCGGCGGGAGCCTGGTGGACGCCACGGCATGTGACGAAGGCTGGTGCGAGATCAGCTGGCAGGACAAGAAAGGCTTCGCCATCGAGAAGGCGCTCGACCTGAGCGGGCGCGTCCCGCAGCAGCGCGCCGCCGCTATCGCGTCGGGCCCCAACTATCGCGAGGGACCACAAGGCCCACAAGGCTCGCAACGTCCACAGGGACGGGGTCCACAAATGGTCGAAGGTCCCGAGGTTGTCGACGGCCCGATCTATTACGACGCGCCGCCGCCGCCGGTCTATTACGGCGGACCTTACTATCGTCCGTACTACTGGGGAGGTTGGGGCTGGCGCCGGCGTTGGTAGTCGCGACTATTTTGCCTGGCCGCTACTGCCAAAGACCAGGCCGAGCCCAACAAGCGTAACGATATACGCGAGGATGCCAGCGGGAATCGCGACGTATAACTTCGCGCCGAGTTCCTGTTGAATTGCGAAAAGCACGCCGGCGCCGACCAGCACCGCGGCAAATCGGATCATGCGGTCGCGGTTCACGTGGCGGTCTAGCGTTTGCCGTCGTTTTGTCCGCGCATATTCGCCCACGGATCGCTGCGAACCGGCGCACTGCCGTCTTTGCGGGTCTGGTCAAGCGTTCGCTTGTATTGCTTATCGAGCGCCTGGGCCTGCTGCTGCTTGTCTCGTTCCTGGATCATGATCGGATCGTCGTCTCGCGATTTCTGCGCGAAAACCGGCCCGCTCAGAAGTCCAAGCGCAATGGCGCTTGCTACAATTTTTTTCATGGCCCTAAATCCCGGCAACAGGTCCCCGACGAACAGTAACATGGCGCGAGGGGCTGCTCAATGTGATGAAATCGTTGCGCAGTGGACTGTGCTGCTTGGTATAAGGCTACGGCTGACCGGCACCTCGGAGGTTTTGCTCATGTCATTGTCGCACCATACAGTGCCGCTTTCGGCACCCGGCCTCCCGCGCCACGATTGGACGCGCGAGGAGGTCCGCGCGCTGTTCGCCGCGCCATTTCCGGACCTGATGTTCCGTGCCGCCCAGGTGCATCGCGAAAGCTTCGATTCTTCGGAGGTGCAGATTTCCACCTTGCTGTCGATAAAAACCGGCGGCTGTCCGGAAGACTGCGCGTATTGCCCGCAATCGGCGAAGTT
>DASSIJ010000022.1:0-6265 GCA_035692045.1 Pseudolabrys sp.
AACAGAATCGAGGTGATGGCGCCGCCGAACAGCGCGCCCCAATAGATGCACGAGAGCATCACGATGGCCGAGGTCGGATCCATCGTGAAGGTGAGGGGCAGCAGGATCGCGACGCCATTTGGCCCGCCCAAACCCGGCAGCACACCGACGAAAATGCCGAGCACAAGCCCGACCATCATCAAGGCCAATGTCTTCCAGGTCAGCAGAACGCCGAAGCCCTGAATGAGCAGTCCCAAAGCTTCCATGAAATCAATATCCAAGCAGGGCTTCGAGCGGCCCCTTCGGCATGATGACGTCGAACGCGATATCGAAGGTGACGAACATGACCCCCGAGAACACAAAAGCGGTCAGCAATGATTTCCAGAGTGCGATCCGCCCGACCTTCCACATGAAGCCTGCGATCAGCAGAAAGCTTGCGACATAGAGCCCAAGCCACTGCGTCAACAGGCAGAACAGGAATGTCGGAACGAACACTTGCATCACGCGGCGAAGCTGGTCGCGCGTGACGAATACTTTGCCTTCGTCCATCCGGCTCAGGAAAATCGAGACCAGTCCGTAGATGCTGGCCGCGGCCAGGATCATCGACAAATAAAACGGGAAGTAGCCGGCCTGCGGGCCGTCCGATTCCCAGCCCATCCCGGTCCGCCAGTTGTCGAACGCCAGCACCAGCGCCAGGCCGGCCAACAGGAGATAGACGACGGTCTCAACCGTGCGCGTCGAGGCAACGGCCGGCGATTCTTCGGCAGGCGCATCCGGATCTTCGACGACGATTTCGGTATCGGAGGACATTGCTTACCTGTCGTTATCGTCCCGGGGCGCGCGCAACGCCAACCCGGAATCCAGAGCCGCACGCGAAACCTGCATCTGGATTCCGGGTCCGGCACAAAGGTGCCGGCCCGGAATGACGATTATTTTTTACTTCGCAACGAATCCAGCTTCTTCCATGAGGCCCGAATTCAGCTTGTCGTCTTCCTCGAGGAATTTGACCATGTCGTTGCCGGTCAGGAAGATCGGCTTGAGCGCCTGCTTTTCCATGTAGTCCTTGTACTCGGCGGTCTGCGCGACCTTCTTGAGCAGATCGACGTAGAAGGCCGACTGTTCCGGCGTGACTTTGCCGGGCAGGAAGAACGCGCGCAGCATCAGGTACTGCACGTCGAGTCCTTCTTCCTTGCAGGTCGGGATGTCATTCCATGACTGCGTGTCGGTGACTTTCGTCTTGTACGCGATACGCTCCTTGTCGAACACGCACAGCGCGCGCACCTGGCCGGCACGCCACACTTCGAGATTTTCCGAAGGGTTATTGACGTTGGACGCCGTGTGATTGCCGACCAGCTGGGTGGCCGCCTCGCCGCCTGACTTGTATGGCAGATAGGCAAACTTTGCGCCGGTCTTCTTTTCCATGAAAACTGTGAGGATGTGATCCTCACGCTTGGAGCCCGTTCCACCCATCTTGAACGGCTGCGGCGCGGCCTTGGCCGCGTCGACGAACTCCTTCACATTCTTGTAAGGCAGCGTGGTGTTGTCCCACAGCACGAACTGATCCATTGCAGTGACCGCGACCGGCGAGAGTTCGCGCCAGTTAAACGGGATCTTCGCCGAGAGCGGCAGCATGTAGATCAGCGAGTAAGCGAGCAACAAGCGGTTTGGGTCGCCGTCGCTCGATTTCATGTACATCAGCGCTTCCGCGCCTGACGCACCGCCTTTGAGCGAGACAACCATCGGCTGCTTCATCAGGTTGTTCTTCTGGATGGCAGCCTGAATCATGCGCGCCATCTGGTCCGATGCGCCGCCCGCGCCGGCGGCCACCACGATTTCAACTGGCTTGGTCGGTTCCCACGCGGCGGCGGGCGAGTTTGCCAGCGCAATGGCCGCAATGGCCGTGCCGGCCAACACAAGGTTTTTCATTTCATCCTCCCTTTATAGGCTCGCAGCGGTTCTACCAGCGGATAGGCCGCGCTGTCCTTGTTAATTAGCCCCATTTTGCGGGTATTGGGCGCAAGTTCAAGCCGCCGTTCGGCTAATGGCCGTGCTGCTCGCGCCGCACAATGTCCGCGCCCTGCACCATCGTCTGCATTTTCGCGAAAGCCACGTCGCGTGGCAGATATTTCATACCGCAGTCGGGGGCGATCACGATGCGTTCGGCAGACACATGCGGCAACGCCTTGCGGATACGCCCGGCGACAATGTCCGGCGTCTCCACGGTCATATCGGAAAGATCGATCACGCCGAGGATGATGGTCTTCGAAGGCAGTTTTTCGAGAACTTTTAGATCGAGTTTTGGCTGCGCCGCCTCTATCGAAACTTGCGCGGCGCGCGAACCTTCCAGTTCAGGCAGGAATGAATAACCCGCCGGCTTGTCGCGCACGACAGCGGCATAGCCGAAGCACAGATGCACCGCGATCGTTCCGCGAACGCCATCGAGCGCGCGGTCGAGCGCCTTCAATCCGTACTCACGCGCCTTCTCCGGATGCTGCTGCATCCACGGTTCGTCGATCTGCACGACGTCGGCGCCTGCAGCGAACAGATCCTTGATCTCCTCGTTGACCGCAGCCGCATAGTCGAGCGCCATGGCTTCGTCGGATTGATAGAATTCGTTCTGGGCCTGCTTCGACATGGTGAAGGGACCCGGCACGGTCATCTTCACGGCCTTTTTCGTGTTCGCGCGCAGGAATTGCAGATCGCGCAGCTCGACCGGATGCTTACGCCGGATCTTTCCGGTCACGCGCGGAACCGGAATCGGCTTGCCGCTGCGGTTGAGTGTCCTGCCATGATTTTCGATGTCGACACCTTCGAGCGCAGTGGCGAACCGGTTGGAATAGCTCTCGCGCCGTTGCTCGCCGTCGCTGATGATGTCGAGGCCGGCGCGTTCCTGGTCGCGAATCGCGAGAATTGTTGCCTCGTCCTGTTTGGCTTCGAGCGCTTTTGGATCGACCAGCCAGAGATCGTCCATGCGGACCCGCGGCACCATCTTCGAAAGCCGCGCGCGATCGATCAGCCAATCCGGCTGCGGATAGGAGCCAACGAGAGAGGTCGGAAAGAGTTTGGCTGGCATCGTGCGGTTTAGCCCGTTCAGCTGGATAATTCGGCGCGCACAATTTTCGCGCCTTCGGCCATGGCGCACATTTTTCCGAAGGCGACCTCGCGCGGCAGATATTTCAGGCCGCAATCGGGGGCAACAACGATTCGATCGGCGGATACGTGCGGCAAGGCACGCCGGATGCGAGCGGCTACCGTTTCGGGTTTCTCGATCGCCATATCAGAGAGATCGAGCGTGCCGAGAATGATCGTCTTGCCCGGCAACTTCTCGAGCACCACGCAGTCAAGATTGGATTGGGCGGTTTCGATCGAGACCTGTCTGACCGGCGAGCCGGCTAGCTCGGGCAGAAACGAATATCCCTCCGGGCGCACGTGAATGATGGCGGCATAGCCAAAGCAGATATGAACCGCCGTCGGCCCGTTGACCCCATCGAGCGCGGCGTTGAGCGCCTTGAGTCCATATTTTCTGGCCTTTTCAGGCCGCGCCTGCATATACGGCTCGTCGATCTGCACAATGTCGGCACCGGCGGCGAAAAGGTCCTTGATTTCGCCGTTCACCGCGGCGGCATAATCGAGCGCCATCTCCTCCTCGTCCTTATAAAAATCGTTCTGCGCCTGTTGTGACATTGTGAACGGGCCGGGCACCGTCATCTTGATCATGCGATCTGTATTGGCGCGCAGGAATTTTACATCGTCTACCTCAACCGGATGCCGCCGACGGACCTTGCCGGTGACGCGCGGCACCGGATTGGGATGACCGGAACGATCGAGCGCTGTCCCCGGATTGTCGACATCGACCCCGTCGAGTGCCGTGGCGAAGCGATTGGAATAGCTTTCACGCCGCATCTCGCCATCGGTGATGATGTCGAGGCCGGCGCGCTCCTGATCGCGGATCGCAAGCAAAGTGGCATCATCCTGCGCCTGCTTGAGATAGTCGGGCGCAATGCGCCAAAGCTCTTTCGCGCGCACGCGCGGCGGGAAACGGGCCGCAAGCTTGGCCCGGTCAATCAGCCATTCGGGCTGCGCGTAAGAGCCGACGAGAGAGGTCGGAAGAAGCTTGGCCATGCGCCTAGTATGACGGCATCGCCGCCGCCGGGCCAGCCGCCGCCACGCTCATCGCGAGAACACGGGCGACGTGGGCAGCCTCCCGTTCACTGCCGTCGTGAATCTGGTGCCGGCACGAGGTCCCGTCGGCCACGATCAGCGTGTCGGCGCTCGCCCTGCGCACCGCGGGCAGCAACGACAATTCGCCCATCTTGCGCGAGACATCGATCGTCTCGGCATTGTAGCCGAACGAACCCGCCATGCCGCAGCAGCTCGATTCGATCGTGTCGACCGAAAGCTGCGGGATCAGCCGCAGCGTGCTCTCGACGGCGCCCATGGTGTTGAACGCCTTCTGATGGCAGTGGCCGTGCAGCAGCGCCTTTTTCTGCAGTGGACCTAGCTGCAGGTTGAGTTGACCCTGCTTGTGCTCGCGCGCGAGGAATTCCTCGAACAGAACGGCGTTGGCAGCCAAAGCATCCGCCGTCTCTCCCTTGAACAAAGCAGGCAATTCGTCGCGGAAAGTGAGCAGGCAACTCGGTTCGAGGCCGATGACCGGCAGCCCCCGTGCAACATAAGGAGCAAGCACGTCCATCGTGCGCTGCATTTCGCGCCGCGCTTCGTCGACCAGGCCGACCGCAAGAAAAGTGCGGCCGCAACAGAGCGGACGATCGTTCGGGTCGGGCGGCAAAGGAGCATAAACACGATACCCGGCGGCAACGAGCACACTCAGCGCGTCATCCAGATTTTCCCGCTCGAAATAGCGGTTGAACGTGTCGGCGAACAGCACGACTTCGCGCGCTGCCGCGTTCTGCTCCGCCGTCGTGTAGCGCCAATCGGAGCGGTCCCTGTAGGTGTCCTTGCGCCATTTCGGCAGGCTGCGGCTGGAGGAAAAGCCGGCAATCAATTGCGAGGCCTTGCGCAGAATCCCGTTGTGATCCCGGAGGTTGAAAAAGCGGCTCCATTTTACTGCAAATGGCGCGTAGTGCGGCAGAAAACCGATGAGCTTCTCGTGCAACGAGAGTTCGAATTTGGCGGCGCGTGCAGCCTGCACTTCGATTTTCATGCGCGCCATGTCGACACCGGTTGGGCACTCGCGCCGGCAGGCCTTGCAGGAAACGCACAGTTTCATGGTATCGGCCATCTCATCGGAGATGAGCGCGGCCGGTCCAAGTTGCCCGCTGATGGCGAGCCGCAGCGCATTGGCGCGTCCGCGCGTCACGTCGCGCTCGTCACGCGTCACGCGATAGCTCGGGCACATCACGCCGCCCGTTAATTTGCGGCAGGCGCCGTTGTTGTTGCACATCTCGACGGCGCCCTGAAAACCGCCCCCAACGCCTGGATAGGCCGACCAGTCGAGACGCATCTGGACCGGTTCGCCGTGGTAATCGGGCGCATAACGAAACAGGCTGCGGTCATCGAATTTCGGCGGCCGCACGATCTTGCCCGGATTGTAAAACCCGTTCGGGTCAAAACGATCCTTCACTTCTTCGAAGGCGCGCGTGAGTCGGGCGCCGAACATCGGCTCATTGAATTCCGATCGCACCAGCCCGTCGCCGTGCTCGCCGGAGTGCGAACCTTTGTATTCGCGCACCATCGCGAACGCCTCCTCGGCGATTTCGCGCATGGCATGCACGTCTTTCTCCTGTCGCAGATTCAGAACCGGCCGCACATGCAAACAGCCGGAGCCAGCGTGTGCGTACCACGTGCCGCGCGTGCCGTGCCTTTCGAAAACCTCGGAGAGGCGCGAGGTGTATTCAGCCAGGTGCTCCAGCGGCACCGCGCAATCCTCGACGAAGGAGACCGGTTTCCCCTCTTCCTTCATCGACATCATGATGTTGAGGCCTGACGTGCGCACTTCGGTGATCGCGGCCTGTAGCTCCGGGTTGAGCACCTCGACCACGCCGCCCCACTTCGCTCCGCTCTTGCCCCAGCCAAAGCCGAGATCGCCCATCAAATCCTTGAGCTGCTGGAGCATGCGAAGATTGACTTCGTGATCGTCCTCGCCAAATTCGACCAGCAGTATGGCTTCCGGAGTCTCGCGCACGAATTTTTCCAGCGCCGGCTGGAAAATCGGAATCTGACGCGCGAGCTCGATCATCGTGCGGTCGATCAGCTCGACCGCGATCGGCTTGAGCCGCACAATCTGTTGCGCGGAATTCATCGCTTCGTAGAAGCTTCCGAAATG
>DASSIJ010000023.1:0-21539 GCA_035692045.1 Pseudolabrys sp.
CTTCCTTCGATGTAAGCCTCTATATATTTGACCAATGTGTCGGTGTTCGCCTTAGCCCAATCGCGCAGCACGAACGCGGACGTTCCCTGGTAGGCGCCGAGCGCTGCAGCCGCGGTCCCCATATCCTTGAGTCCCGCCTTCTCGGCGCGGACCGAAAATGGCGGATTGAGCATTGCGGCAACCATGGTCTTGTCTTTCGTCATCGCGTCCAGGCGAAAACCGGTGCCTCCGACCGATTTGACCTCATAGTCCCCCTTGTTCAGGCCCTTCTGCCGCAGCATTTCATACAGCTGAAAGGCGTAAGCCGTATTGACCGCATCGACGGCGACCGTCTTGCCTTTGATATCGGCCAAAGACTGAATGTCCGGCTGGACGATGAGGTGGTTGAAGCTGTTGTCGCCACCGGACACGACGGCGATGTCCACGTTCGCCTTATCCTTGAGCGCGAAGGCGTTGTCGATTGCCGAGTGCGCGATCTGGTAGCGCCCTTCCGCCAGCCCATTACGCAGTTCGTCCGAATTGGGAGTGAACTTGATGTCGACGTCGAGGCCACGCTTTGAATAGAAGCCCTTCGCCTGCGCCGCGAACATGGGCAGGTTCTGTACGCCAGGGAACACGATCACCGTAAGCTTGTTGCCTTCAGCACGCAGATCCTGCGACGCTGCGGCGACAAAAAGGATTGCCGCAATCGCGGCCAGCAGACGCTTCATCATTTTTTCCTCCCGGCTTACTTATTGTCTTCGTAAGATCATAACACCGGCTCGGCGGCGGCATTCCGCCGGCCGAAAGCTGCTTCCATCTCGCGTCGCACCTTCACCGCCGTATCATCGGGATCATAGACGACGTCTGACCAGCGAAGCGGTTGGCCTTCGGCGATATCGCGCTTGAGCTTGACGTTGTGAGCGAGACCCAACGGCAGCAACTCACGTTCGAGCGAAGTATCCGCCGGCGTCTGCTTGCCCCAGACGCAAAAGCCACCCTCCCCGTCCAGCATTTCACCGGCTTTCAGATCGCGTTTGGCGGTCGCCACCACATCGGAACGAAAGCCAGTGGGCGCGCCGGTCGGCTCGTTGCGGAGCGCCGCACTGGCGACTGAAATGCCAAGCTCAAGTCCGATCATGTGAATTGGCCGGTAAAGTGCGGCGTATTTGCCGGTCTTGTCCGACAACATGGCGTACTCCTTGAAGCAGCGGCGCGCATAGTCCGTGTCACCTTCGAACACCACGTAAGTGCCGAGCGCAAGGTGATGCGGAACGTCGCGGCCGTCCCGATAGACGGACGAGGTCACCTCGGTCACCCCTGCCCTTTCCAGGGTACCGCCGTCGCTCTTTGGCTTGCAGACTTCAGCGAGCTCGAAACGAGTCGCCGGCGGGAAACCGAGACCATTAGTCTGCGGCACCAAGCCGGTCGCGTTGCAGACGGCTGTCATCTCGATTCCGGACTTGGTGCCATCCACGAATGAATTGAACATCTTCGGATTGATCGACTTGCGGTCGGAGATGTTCAGATATTTGTCGAGAATATCCCAGACATTGTCGGGATTGGACTTGTGATAGTGCGGCTCGTAGCGGGTGCCCTTGCCGGCGCAAATCACCTTGAAGCCGGCGGTGCGCGCCCAGTCGACATGCTCGCAAATCAACGCCGGCTGGTCCCCCCAGGCAAGTGAGTAAACGACGCCCGCGGCCTTGGCGCGGCGCGCAAGCAGTGGACCTGCCACTGCATCGGCTTCGACGTTCACCATCACGATGTGCTTGCCGTGAGCGATCGTGCCAAGGGCGTGATGGATGCCTGCGCCAGGCACGCCGGTCGCTTCCACAATAACTTCGATGCGCGGGTCAGCAATGAGCGCGTCCGCGTTGTCGGTGACGAGTGTCGTGCGCTTCTGGTGCGCGTCCGCGAGCGAGCCGGCAGCATAGACTTCGTCCGGCCAGCCCGCATTTCTGAGCTGGCTGCGTGCACGTGCAACATCGAGATCGGCAACGCCGACCAGATGCATGCCGCGGGTCAGTCGGGCCTGCGCCATAAACATGGTGCCAAACTTGCCCGCCCCGATAAGTCCGACAGTGACCGGACGTCCGGCAGCCTCGCGTTCCAGCAGTTTCGCATGGAGGTTCATGCGCGAAACGGAAACACAGCCCCGGCGGCGACACAAGCGCCGCTTACCGGTTCGAAAGAGGCTAAAGGACTATTGGCAGAAGGCGCGGGAGACGAAGGTCTCGGTGGTGCACTCGGGGCCGGTCGAGCGCCCCGACATATAGACTTTGGCCGGACAGACGTCTGCCGTCGTCATGTCGACGCTCTTTCCGGACTCGAAGCCTTTTGCCTTGCACATGATGTTGGCGGCAGAGACACAGTCGGGAGCACCATTGGCCGCCAGCTGGCATTTCTCATGACCGCTCACGGCACGGGCGGACGGGATGCGCGCGATAGCACCCGCGGCATCTTTGGCGCCTTCGACCGTCGTTTTGGCCGCGTTGCCCGCCGCACTGTTGAAGCCATCGACCTTTTTGCGTGCATCCTCAAATGATGAATTGACACTCGCGGTCTGCTCCCTGAACCAGCGGCTGACGGTCGCGAGAAAACCCTCGCTCTCGCGACTATTTTGAGCAGGCGTCGCCTGGTCTTGCGCAGCTGCCAATGCCGACATGAGCATCAACGCCGCAAAAAAGAATGCGAACGCGGACGGCCCCGCCAATTGAATTTGACGAATGCGCATATCCCGTTTGAAACCCATGGCCGGTCAAAACCATATCCGGCAAGCCGATCATGACTTGCCTCGCTTTCCGATCAGCCTTTAAGGCCGACCGGTGTCGAAATTGAGGAGCATCTTAAATCAAGTATAGCGCGGCCACGATACCGATGACGATGATTGCGGCACCGATCGTAACCCACAGGCCTAATCGCTTTTCAATAATATGTCGCGCACGGTCGCCGTAGCGGTGCAGCAGAAACGCCAGCAGGAAAAATCGGGCGCCTCGCGTGATAATGGAAAATAACAGAAAGAGCCCAAGGTTGTAGCCGGCAAATCCGGACGTAATCGTCACGACCTTGTAGGGGATCGGCGTAAGGCCCTTTAAAAGGATGATCCATGCGCCCCAATGCGCATAGGCCTCACGAAAACCCTCAACCTTGTCGCCATAGCCATACAGACTGATGAGCCAGGCGCCCACAGAATCGTAGAGCAGCGCGCCGATGCTGTAGCCAAGCAGACCTCCGGCGACTGACGTGACCGTGCACCAGGCGGCCATCACGTAGGCGCGCTCCGGACGCGCCAGCGCCATTGGAATCAGCATGATGTCCGGCGGGACCGGAAAGAACGAGCTCTCAGCAAATGAGACAGCACCCATGGTCCACAGGGCATGTGGCTTATGGGCAGCGGCTAAGCACCAGTCATAAAGGCGGCGCAGCAAAGAGCGCGGCTCGGCAGCCTCAGCGGTCATGGAAGTACTCGTGATGAAAATTGTGACGGATCAGCGGCGTTTGCGAATGCGCCGGGTTTCCAGCGCCACCACTTTACGTCGTGCCACACCGCGTACCAAATCTTTTGGTACTTTTTCGGCGATACCAAACATCAGTTCGCGCCGGCGCATCTCGGCCCAGACCTGCTCAGGACGCACACCTGCGTGGACCCAAAGCACCACGAGATTGTAAAGCAGGTCGGCGCTTTCCCTTACCACGGCCTCGGGCTGACCGTGCATCGCATCGATGACGACCTCGACCGCCTCTTCGGCGAGCTTCTTGGCCATCTTCGCGCGACCGGCGCGCAATAACCGGGCCGTTCGCGATTTTTCCGGATCACTGCCGCGAACAGCGATAACCGCATCATAAAGTCGAGCGACCGAATCAGTCATACCGTCCACAATATCCGATCTGCGAGCAAAACCGGTTAACGCATGTGATACCCGCCGATATGCCGCGGTACTTCAATGCCGCCACGGTTATTGGTGGATTAACAGTGGAATTGGGTCCAAAAAGGGGCGTTTCTGCCACAAACTCGACGGACGGCCTCGCTGCGCAAGCCTCAGGCTACTCGTCTTCGGACAGCAGCGTGGCGTTGCCGCCCGATGCAACAGTATTCACGGTCACCACCTGTTCGATTGCGAAGCGACCCAGGTAGTGAGGCCCGCCGGCCTTTGGCCCCGTGCCGGACAGGCTGCTTCCGCCAAATGGCTGCGAACCGACGACGGCACCAATCATGTTGCGATTCACATAGACGTTGCCGTGGGGCAGCCGCTTCACGATGCGCGCGACCGTAGACTCAATGCGCGAATGGATACCAAGCGTCAGCGCAGTGCCGTTCGTCGCGATGTCGTCGAGGAGATGATCCAGCTCGTCAGCGCGCCAGCGCACCACATGCAACACGGGACCGAATACTTCTTCCTTGAGCTCGCGCGCACTGCCGAGCTCAACAACGGCAGGTGTAACATAGGTGCCGTTTTTCGGGACATCCCCTTCAAACCGGAACAGGACTGCGCCGCGCGATTCCATCGTTGCAACCCAATGGTCGAGCTTGTCCTTTGCATCAGCATCGATAACCGGGCCGATGTGAGTTGACGGATCGCGCGGATCGCCAAGTTTGAGCTCACGCGCGGCGCCTGCGACCATATCGAGCACCCGGTCGGCCACATCATCCTGCACGCACAGTAATCGTAACGCCGAACAACGCTGGCCGGCCGAACGGAAGGCGGACATCATGACGTCATCGGTTACCTGTTCAGGCAGGGCGGTCGCGTCGACGATCATCGCGTTGATGCCGCCGGTTTCCGCAATCAACGGAGGGATGGGACCATCCTTCGCGGCGAGCGCACGATTGATCACCCGTGCAACTTCCGTCGATCCGGTGAAGGCCACGCCGGCGACGCGACGGTCTGCCGTGAGCATGGCGCCGATCTTGCCGTCACCCGGCACCAGATGAAGCGACTCCACCGGCACGCCGGCGGCATGGAAAAGTTTCACCACCTCGAAGGCAATGAGCGGCGTCTGCTCGGCAGGCTTTGCGACAACGCAATTGCCCGCGGCGAGTGCCCCTGCGACCTGGCCGCTGAAAATCGCCAGAGGAAAATTCCACGGACTGATGCAAACGAACACGCCGCGACCGCGCATGCGCAGTTCGTTACTCTCGCCAGTCGGGCCCGGCAGCAACCTGGGCGCAAGTGTCAGGCGCGCCTCGCAGGCATAGTAGCGGCAATAGTCCGCAGCTTCACGCACTTCCGAAATACAATCGTCGATCGTCTTACCCCCCTCGCCTTGCAGGAGTGCGATCAGGCGGCCGCGATTTTGCTCGATCAGATCGCCGGCGCGTTCGAGTGCCGCCGCCCGGTCCGCAAGCGGCGTCGCGTTCCACGCCGGAAAAGCGACGTCGGCCGCGGCGAGGGCGGACGCCACAATGGTCTCATCGCCTTCTTGCACAGTGCCGACAGGCTTGCCGTCAATCGGCGATTTGACCGTTCGCTCCCGTCCGGCGATCGCAACGCCATCGACCAGCGCCTTTGCGTTCGTGCTTCGCGGTGCCGCACGAATTTCAGCGAGCAATGATTCAAGCGATGCCGGATCACCAAATTCAGTGCCGGCCGAATTACGCCTCACAACGCCAAACAGATTTCGTGGCAGTGGAATATGCGAATGGCGCGCATGAGACTCATCGGAGATCCAGCTTTGCGGGCGCCGCAGAATAGCTTCGATCGGCACGTTCGGATCGGTCGCGACCGACACAAAGGAAGAATTGGCACCGTTTTCGAGGAGCCGACGCACCAAATAGGCGAGCAAATCTGAGTAGCCACCGACCGGCGCGTAAACCCGGCACGTCAAGCCGGCCAGGTCATCAAGCAAGGCCTCGTACAGCGTTTCTCCCATGCCGTGCAGCCGCTGAAATTCGTAGCCATCGGCTCCGCCTGCGTCCTCGATCACGCAAGCCACGGTCAAGGCATTGTGGGTCGCGAATTGGGGATAGAGCCGCGGCCGTGCCGCCAGCAATTTCCGCGCGCAATCGAGGTAGCAAAGATCCGTCATGGCCTTGCGCGTGAAGACCGGGTAGTCGGCAAGCCCCCGCTCCTGTGCCCGCTTGATCTCGGTGTCCCAGTAGGCGCCTTTGACGAGGCGAACCATCAGACGGCGGTCAAGCGTCTCCGCTGCCGCTGCGGCCCAGTCGATCACTGCGCCGGCGCGTTTCTGATAGGCCTGTATTGCAAGACCGAAGCCATCCCAGTCTGCGAGCGACGAGTCGCGCAACACTGCGGCGACAACTTCGAGCGACAATTCCAGCCGGTCGGCCTCTTCAGCGTCGACGGTGAAATTCAGCTCGTGCCGTTTTGCGAGCTGCGCCAACTCCAGCAGTTTCGGCGCCAACTCCTTAAGAACACGGTCACGCGACAGCGGCTCGTAGCGGGGATGCAGTGCAGACAGTTTGACGGAGATACCCGGCCGCTTTGGAAGAGCTTCATTGCCGGCAGACTTCCCGATAGCGTCGATCGCATTGGCGTAAGACTCGAAATAGCGCGTGGCGTCGGCGCGGGTACGGGCGGCCTCGCCCAGCATGTCAAATGAATACAGAAACTCGCGGTGAGATCCTGCGCGCAACAACGCTTCTTGAATCGTCTGCCCAAGCACGAAATGCGAACCAAGCAAGCGCATGGCCTGCCGCGTTGCTGCGCGCACCGCCGGCAATCCAAGCCGTTTCACCAGTGCTTCAACGATACCTTCCGGTGTTTCGCCGGGATGGATGACACGAGCGGTCAATCCGAGCGTCCAGGCTGACGCCGACACCAGAAGCGATGCCGAGCGCGCCCCATGGTGTGTCCAGTCGCCCGCCTTGAGTTTGTCCTCAATCAACCGGTCGGCTGTCTCTGCGTCGGGTACACGCAGCAATGCCTCGGCCAGCACCATCAGGGCCAGGCCCTCCTTCGTGGACAACGCATAGGCGTGCAGGAAGTCCTCGATCCCGCCGAAGCCACCAGCGCGCGCGCGAATTGTTTCGACCAGACGCCTTGCGCGGGCATCGATGCGCGCTTCGGCATCATTTGAGCGGCCGGCCGTCGCGAGGAGAGTCCGGGCAATGGTCTCGTCGGGCTGAGCGTAGGACGCCCGCAGCGGCGGAATGTCGCGCGCAAGCCTCTTAGCCCCTGCCGGCGGCATCGAGTGAACCTCCGAACCGTTCCGCAAGTCTATCCCAAATACATCATTCTCGCGTTCGAACTGGTGACCCCTGGTTTGTCGGGCGACCGCGTTAGTCATACCGTCGCAAATTGTACGGCGATGGCATGGTCGTGTATTGCCCTTTGCAGCGTCATGTCCTTTGCTGCGCTTTGCCATACGGGCGCCGCGTGCGCGCCGCTGGAGAAGGAACCGAATGATGAGCGCCGGGCGATGGGCCTGGGTGGCGCTGCTTCCCGCCGCAATGTTGCTGACCGGCGCTATGGCGGCGGAAACGACCGTCAGGTTCTCGCTCGACTTCAAATTCGAAGGGCCATCCGCGCCGTTCCTGTTGGCGCAGGACAAGGGCTACTACAAAAAGGAAGGCCTCGACGTCACCATTGATGAATCGGCGGGTTCGCTCGAATCGATCGAGCGCGTCTCATCCGGCGCATACGACATGGGGCTCGCAGATATCAATTCACTGATCAAGTTCCGCGACGCCAAACCAAACGCACCGCTCAAAGCCGTATTCATGCTCTATAACCGGCCGCCATTCGCGGTGATCGGCCGCAAGAGCCGTGGTATAGGGAACCCCAAAGATCTGGAAGGCAAAACGCTTGGTGCGCCGCCAACCGATTTAGCCTATGCGCAATGGCCGATTTTTGTGCAGGCAAACGGCATCAATGCTTCCAAGGTGACGATCGAGAATGTCAGCTTTCCCGTGCGCGAGCCGATGCTCGCAGCCGGCCAGGTCGACGCGGTTACAGGTCTTTCGTTTTCATCCTTTATCGATCTCAAGGAAAAAGGCGTCCCGGTCGACGATCTCGTCGTGCTGTTGATGGCGGACTATGGTGTCAATCTCTACGGCAGTGCGATTATCGTGAATTCAAAATTCGCGGAGGAACACGGCGACGCCGTGAAGGGTTTTCTGCGGGCCTTCACCAAAGCTTTGAGGGAAACCGTAGGACGGCCGCCCGCCGCGATCGAAGCGGTGCTCAAACGCAATACGCAAGCGAGGAAAAGCGTCGAACTCGATCGCCTCAACATGGCGATCCGTGAAAACATCGTCACGCCGGAAGTGAAAGCGAATGGCTACGGCGACATTGATCGCGACCGTTTTGCCGGCGCAATCGAACAGATTGCACTTGCCCATAAGTTCAAAGCGCCAAAGCCGAAGCCGGAAGACGTCTTCGACTCGTCGTTCCTGCCGCTCCTGGCTGACCGCAAATACAGATAGCAAGTACAGATAGATTGCCGCACTTCGCAGCCTTATTTGATGCGCTCGAGGATGCTCACGTAGTTCGCCACCGACGTTCCACCCATGTTGAAGATGCCGCCAAGTCGCGCATTCTTCACCTGAAGGTCGCCGGCCGTGCCGGTGAGCTGCATTGCGCAGAGTGCGTGCATTGAAACGCCGGTCGCGCCGATGGGATGGCCCTTTGCCTTCAATCCCCCTGAGGGGTTTATGGGCAACTTGCCGTCTTTCTGCGTCCACCCGTCCATGACCGCCCGGGCGCCCTGCCCTTCAGCGGTCAGGCCCATGGCTTCATATTCGATCAATTCTGCAATGGTGAAACAGTCGTGCGTCTCCACGAACGACAGATCGCCGAGCTTAAGCCCTGCCTTGGCGAGCGCCTGTTGCCAGGCGTGAGAGCAACCCTCGAACTTAAGGATGTCGCGCTTCGACATCGGCAGGAAATCCTGAACGTGCTCGGCGGCGCGGAAGGCGACGGCCTTTTTCAATTTGAGCGCAGTTTCGACGTCTGCGAGCACGACCGCCGCAGCACCGTCCGACACCAATGAGCAATCGGTGCGTTTGAGCGGGCCGGCCACAAACGGATTCTTCTCGCTCTCGGTGCGGCAGAAGTCGTAACCAAGGTCCTTGCGCATCTGCGCGTAAGGATTGCCGACGCCATTCTTGTGATTCTTGGCGGCAATCATGGCGAGCGCATCCGACTGATCGCCCCATTTCTGGAAGTACAGGCCGGCGATTTTCCCGAAAATTCCGGCAAAACCTCCGTCGATATCGGCCTCCTCGCGCACATACGACGCTTTCAGCAGATTGCGTCCAATCTCCGGCGCGGGTGTCGTTGTCATTTGTTCTGCCCCGACAACGAGCACGATGCGCGCGGCGCCAGCCTCGATCGTCCTGATGCCCTGATGCACGGCTGCCGAGCCGGTGGCGCAGGCATTCTCCACACGTGTCGCCCGCTTGAAGCGCAGGTCGGGTGAGGCTTGCAGCACGAGGGCGGCGGTAAAATCCTGCGCCGAAAAGCCTGCATTGAAGTGGCCCAACACGATCTCATCGACGTCCTTGGGACCCACACCGGCATCGGCAAGCGCTTGGCCGGCCACCCGTACAATCAGGCTTTCAACCGTTTCGTCGTTAAGCTTCCCGAAGGGGGTATGGGCCCACCCAACGATACAGGCGGTCATCGATGCCTCCTTTGCCGAACTTTGGTCGCTTTCCTCGGCGATGAGCCAGAGTCACCATATATATTCAGCTACGGTTCACCGGCTTTGCCTACCATCCAAAGCTTGGATAGCCTAGCGCGGCCACCTACGGAACTTTCACGTTTCTAAGGCCTTAGGGACCCTGAACCGCAAGCATGATTGCTTTTCCAAGCCATCGCTCTCGCATTGTGATCCTCAGCCTGACCGCCGGCTTGTTGTCGCTCGCCGGTGCGGACCGCGCGCAAGCGGAAGCACAACTGTTGATCGAGGCTTCGACCGGCAAGGTGTTGCACGCCGAAAACGCGACCTACCCGTGGTATCCCGCTTCGGTGACAAAATTGATGACGGCGTACACAACGCTGCGCGCTATCAAGGAAGCCCGCATTTCGTTCAATACTCTGCTTCCAGTGTCGCGCAACGCGGCAGCACAGCAACCGACCAAAATGGGTTTCGCCGCCGGCACCAATGTCACCGTTGATAATGCGCTCAAGATGTTGATGGTGAAATCGGCGAATGACATGGCGGTTGCCATCGCCGAAGGCGTCGGAGGCTCGATCGGGGGCTTCGCCGACCTGATGAACGCCAATGCGCGACGTCTCGGGATGTCGCAGAGCAATTTCGTCAATCCCAACGGACTGCCGGCGGAAAATCACATTACGTCGGCGCGGGACCTTGCAATACTGGCGCGCGCGCTTATCCGCGAGTTTCCGGAATACGACAGCTATTGGCATATCTCATCGATCCGTTACGGCAATCGCGTGATGCGCAACTACAATTCACTGATCGACCGCTACCCGGGCGCTGACGGCATGAAGACCGGATTCATCTGTGCATCCGGCTACAACGTTGTTGCCTCCGCCACGCGAAACGGTCGCCGCCTGATCGCGGTTGTGCTCGGAGCCTGGTCCGGAGCTGTCCGTGCGCAAAAGGCGGCGCAACTGCTCGAGCGCGGATTCAACAGCGCCGGCTTGTCCTGGTTGACGCCCTCGCTTGGCACGGTCGATGCTCTGGCGCCGATCGATGCACAGCCACCCAATCTGCGCGAGGAAATGTGCGGCGGCCATCGTCGCAAGCCGCCTTCCGAAGAGAACGAAGAAGAACCGGAAGAATCCACGACGAGCGCCAGCGGCGAATCCGACGGTGGCCAACAGGCTTTCATGCTCTCCGGCTTGAAGCCTGCAAACGGCAAATTCGTGCTCGGACCGCCCGTGGAAACGACTCCCCCGGTCGTTGTGTTTACGGGGCCTGCCGATCATCCGGATACGGTGGCGCAGACGGCAAGCGCCACCCCGAAAAAGAAAAAGAAGGCGGTCGCCAAGACTGAAGGCAAGACCGAAGGCGCTGAAAAGCCGGCAAAGACCGGAGATACAGGCAAAACCGGCAAGGCCACCGCCAAGCCCGCGAAGCAGGCCAAACCGAAAGTGACTTCGGTCAATCAATGAGCGACCCCGGCCAAAGCGCCGAACGGCGCCAGCCGCCGACACCCATACCGTTGACCATCCTCACCGGCTTCCTCGGAGCCGGCAAAACCACATTGCTAAACCGGTTGCTGAAGGATCCCGCGCTCGCGGAGACAGCCGTCATCATCAACGAATTCGGCGAGGTGTCGCTCGATCATCTGTTGGTCGAGTATATCGGCGACAATATGGTGTTGCTGCAGTCCGGATGCCTGTGCTGCACGATGCGCGGCGATCTCGTCGATGCGCTTGAAACGCTGCTGCGCGACCTCGACAACCGCCGCTGCAAATTCCGGCGTGTGCTCCTTGAGACGACCGGACTGGCCGATCCAGCGCCGGTCCTGCACACAGCCATGTCCCATCCCTATCTCCTGCTCCGCTACCGGCTCGATGGCGTTGTGACGGCAGTCGACGCGATCAACGGCGAGTCAACGCTCGACTCGCATACAGAAGCGGTCAAGCAGGCGGCTGTCGCCGACCGCATCGTTCTGACCAAAACCGATCTTACAGACGTTTCGCAGCGCAACCGTATCGTGCAGCGACTGCGCGCGCTAAACCCAGCGGCGCCCATCCTCGATGCGGCCAAGGACGAGGCGACGCCCGACCGGCTGCTGGGCAGTGGCCTCTATGATCCCGACAGAAAAATTCCCGATGTCAAAAAATGGCTCGCCGCCGAGGCCTATGCGGGTGATCACCATCATCACCATCATGACGTCAACCGGCATGATGACCATATCGGGTCTTTTGTGCTGACAGCCGACGAACCAATACCTGCAGGTACGCTGGAAATGTTCCTTGAGCTGTTGCGCGCCACCCATGGCGGCAATCTCCTGCGCATCAAGGGCATCGTAAAGGTCGCCGAAATGCCGGAGACCCCGGTCGTCGTGCACGGCGTTCAGCATGTCTTCCATCCGCCAGCGCGGCTCGATCGCTGGCCGGACGATGACCATCGGACAAGGATCGTGTTCATCACACGCGACCTGCCGGAACACACGGTGCGTAACCTGTTTGACGCCTTTCTCGGCGTCGCGGCTCCGGACCAGCCGGACCGCACCGCATTGACTGAAAATCCACTCATCCCGTTCGGTGGCCGTTAGCGCCGCGGCCTTGCGTCTACGGCCTTGCGTGCGGGGCCGGTTAGAATCATGCTGATGGCGAATCGACCGCCGCCATATGAGACGAAAAAAGGCCGGCGAAAGGGAAGCGCCAATGGAACGGCTTTGGCTGCGGCACTACCCGCCGGGCGTCCCTGCCGATATTGACCCGTCGCGATACCCCTCGCTGGTGGCGATGCTCGAGGAAGGCTTCAGGGCCTATGCGGAACGCGATGCGTGCCTCTGTATGGGCAAGGCCCTGACCTTTCGTGAGCTCGACGAAACCTCGCGTGCGTTCGCCGCCTGGCTGCAAAGCTGCGGGCTGAAGCGTGGTGCCCGCGTCGCCATCATGATGCCGAATGTTCTTCAGTATCCCGTTGCAATCGCCGGCATTCTGCGCGCCGGCTGTACGGTGGTGAACGTCAACCCGCTGTACAAACCGCGTGAACTGGAATTCCAGCTCACCGATGCCGGCGCCGAAGCAATTGTTGTTCTCGAAAATTTCGCCGCGGTGCTGCAGCAAGCACTGCCGAGCACGCCGGTCAAACACATCGTGGTCGCCACCCTGGGCGACATGCTCGGTAGCGTCAAAGGCACACTGGTCAACGCGGTCGTTCGTTACATCAAGAGAATGGTTCCGGCTTACGCAATCCCCTCGGCCACCAGATTCAATGACGCTCTCGCGGCCGGCCGGAAGTCCGGTTTCATGCCTGTCGTGATCAATGCGAGTGATATTGCCTTCCTGCAATACACCGGCGGCACCACGGGCCTCGCGAAAGGCGCAATGCTGACGCATCGCAATCTCGTTGCCAACATGCTCCAGGTGGAAGCCTGGAATCAGCCGATGGTCGATCTGCCGCCTAAACTCGATCGCCTGATTATTGTCACCGCGTTGCCGCTCTATCATATCTTCGCACTTACGGCGTGTTTCCTGCTCGGTATACGCACAGGCAGCATGTGCCTTCTGATTCCCAACCCGCGCGACATCCGCGGCCTCATCAGCGAACTCAGTCACTACAAGGTGAACATGTTTCCGGCGGTGAACACGCTCTACAATGCACTGCTGCACAATCCCGATTTCGGGAAGATTGACTGGAGCATGCTTAAAGCCGCAGTCGGAGGCGGCATGGCGGTCCAGAAATCTGTTGCCGATGCCTGGGTGAAAGCCACCGGAAAGCCAATTGTCGAAGGTTACGGGCTCTCGGAAACGTCGCCCGTGCTCACGTGCAATCGCGGAGACATAACCCAATGGACCGGCACCATTGGATTGCCGCTGCCTTCGACAGAGATTTCGATTCGTGACGATGATGGCCGCGAAATGCCGACCGGCGAACAGGGCGAAATTTGTGCGCGCGGCCCGCAGGTCATGCTGGGCTACTGGGGGCGCCCCGACGAAACCGCGAAGGCGATGACGGCGGACGGCTTCTTCCGCACCGGCGACATCGGCATCATGGATGTCCAGGGCCGCGCACGCATCGTCGACCGCAAGAAGGACATGATCACGGTCTCCGGCTTCAAAGTGTTCCCCAACGAAGTCGAGGAGGTGGCGATGAGCCAGGGTGGTCTGCTCGAATGTGCGGTGGTCGGTGTGCCCGATCAGCATTCCGGCGAGGTACCCAAGCTGTTTGCGGTCAAGAAGGACCCTAATTTGACGGCCGCCGATTTGCGCGCATTTCTCGCCAGCAAGCTCGCCAGCTATAAGATACCGAGGCAAATCGAATTTCGTGACGAATTGCCAAAGACCAATGTCGGCAAGATCCTGCGGCGTGCCCTGCGCGATGACTCGAATCCATCGCCGACGAAATAGCGTGGAGCTTTAATGGTCGTGAGTGCCGCAGAGGTCGTCTCGTTCTGGCGCGAGGCCGGACCGGACCGTTGGTTCAATAAGGACGCTGCTTTCGACAAGGCAATCCACGAGCGGTTTTTCGATACCTACGAAGCAGCAGCGACCGGGAAGCTTTCCGATTGGGAGCACAGTGCACAAGGCGCGCTGGCCCTGCTGATCCTGCTTGACCAATTCCCGCGCAACATGTTCCGCGGCGATGCGCGCGCCTTTGCCACCGATCCCCTTGCGCGCGCCATTACAGCCGGTGCCATCATTCGCGGCTTCGATAGCCAGGTGCCGAACGAATTGCGTAGCTTCTTCTATCTCCCGTTCGAACATTCGGAAGACCTCGCCGACCAGGAACGCTGCATAGCGCTCAACAAGGCGGCCGGGGACACAGAAAACCTGAAGTGGGCGGAGATTCACGCCGACATCATCCGCCGTTTCGGCCGGTTCCCGCATCGCAATGCCGCGCTCGGTCGCGCCACAACCCCCGAAGAGCAAGCCTTCCTGGATGGCGGTGGTTTCGCGGGCTGAAAAATCCGCAACCAAAATCTGCGGGACGCTGCGCGGCAGCTTTGTTAGACTTGCGGCCAACAAAAAACCGGCGATGAGCCGGCTTCGATGCCAGGGAGGCGATCCATGTTCCATTTGGCTGAAGCGCTTCGGAGTTTGCTCGCGTTAGCTTTGCTTTCTATTCTGACATTGGCGTGCTCGACCGGCTTGCGCGCCCAACAGACTGTGGACGTCCGCGCCACTGAAATCGGCGGCGTTGTTACCAGCTCAAAAGGTCCCGAAGCCGGCGTCTGGGTCATCGCGGAAACAACCGATCTGCCCACGAAATTTGCCCGCATCGTCGTCACGGACGACCAGGGCCGCTACCTCATTCCTGATCTTCCGACCGCGAATTACAGCGTCTGGGTCCGCGGTTACGGGCTGATCGACTCTCCCAAAACGCGCGTCCAGCCGGGGACAACTCTCAATCTCTCCGCGGTCATTGCGCCGAACGAAGCGGCTGCGTCTCATTATTATCCAGCGGCCTACTGGTACGCGATGTTGAAAATCCCGCCAGCATCGGATTTCGGCGGCTCGACCGATATTCCCAAGAACATCACCCAGGATAACTGGCTGCGCCAGATGAACAACGTCGATTGTATCGGCTGCCACCAGCTCGGTCAGGAGGCGACGCGCACGATCCCAGCATCACTTGGCAAATTCGATTCAGGTGCAGAAGCGTGGCAGCGCCGCATCCTGTCCGGCCAATCCGGTGAGATGATGACGAACCGGATCGCCGGCCAATTCGGCGGCGTACCTTACAAATATTTTGGCGATTGGACGGATCGCATCGCCAAGGGCGAATTGCCCAAGGCCAAACCACCACGGCCTGAAGGCGAAGAGCGCAATGTCGTCATCACATCGTGGGAGTGGTCGAAACCAGACAAATATCTGCACGATCTGATTTCCTCGGATCGCCGCAATCCGACAGTCAATGCTTATGGTCCGTTGTACGGCTCGCCGGAATATTCGACCGACAACATGCCAATTCTTGATCCGAAGACGAACAAGGTCTCGTTCTTCAAGATGCCTGTGCGCGATCCGGAAATGCCGGTATCGCTTGGGCCCGGCCATGCCGGCGCGATCAAGCCAACGGCGGATTCGCCCTATTGGGGCGGCGAGGTTCTGTGGGACACGCGCGCCAACAATCACAACTCGATGTTCGACAAGCAGGGCCGCATCTGGTTGGCGGCGACCGTGCGCGGGATGGATAACCCGGACTGGTGCAAGAAGGGTTCCAGTAACCCATACGCCAAGGTTTTCCCGATCGATAAGAGTCCCCGTCAGGTCGCAATGCTCGATCCAAAGACGATGAAGTATGACTTCATCGATACTTGCTTCGGCACGCATCATCCGCAGTTTGGCTACGACGCCGACAATACTTTGTGGCTGTCCGGCACCGGCCCTGTCGCAGGCTGGATCAACACAAAAGTGTGGGATGAAACACACGACGCGCAAAAAGCTGTCGGTTGGACACCCTTCATTCTCGACACCAACGGCAACGGCAAGCGCGACGACTACACCGAACCCGGCCAGCCGGCCGACACCGGCAAGGACACACGCATTACCGGCGGTTCCGGTCCTTACGCGGTTATGCCGAATCCGAAGGACGGCTCGATCTGGTACACCGTCGGCGTCTTCGGCGGTCAGGCCGGCTTCATGCGTTTCGACCCGAAGACACAGCTGTCGGAGTTCTTCGCGATGCCCAAACCGGGCGTCGGGGTGCGCGGCGGTGACATCGATGCCAACGGTGTGGCGTGGGGCTCGGAGTCGAGCGGTCACCTCGTCAGCTTCGATCGCAGTCTGTGCAAGGGCCCGCTCAACGGTCCAAATGCGACCGGCAACCATTGCCCGGAGGGGTGGAAATTCTACAAGTATCCGGGGCCGGGATTTGAAGGCTTCGAGGACAGAAGCGTGGAGGCGAGCTACTATACCTGGGTCGATCAGCACAACACGGTCGGTTTAGGCGAAAATATCCCGATTTCGACCGCAAACCTCCATGACGGTTTCGTGGCGCTGAAAAACGGCAAGATGGTCCTGCTGCGCATTCCGTACCCCATGGGCTTCTACGCCAAGGGCCTCGACGGACGCATCGACGATCCGAATGCCGGCTGGAAAGGCCGCGGACTGTGGAGCACCAATGGCGATCGTACGCCGTGGCTGATGGAGACCGGCAAGGGATCGAGCCCTCGCGCGGTTCATATCCAGATCCGTCCCGACCCGTTGGCGCACTGACCGCTGCGCCGACCACGCGAACGGCCCCCGTCGCATCCGACGGGGGCTTTCGTTTTGTGACTGGCCCCTAGGCGGGTGCGGAAGTGCTGGAGTAGCATCCCGGCAAATGGCGTCATCGGGGCAGACGTCGGGAAAGGTCACCAGGGAGTTCCAATGCGACACGTCGTATGCGCCGCTTTCTTCGCAACTGCATTGATCTTGGGGACCGGCGCTCACGCGCAGGCGCCGCAAGGTTATCCCGCCGATTACGCCAAAATCGTCGATGCCGCCAAGAAAGAAGGCAAGGTGGTGATCTATGCGACCACCGACGCTGTCTCGGCAAATCCGCTGATTAAGGATTTCGAAGCGCTCTATCCCGGCATCAAGGTCGAGTACTCCGATCTCAATTCAACCGAGCTCTACAACCGTTTCATCGCCGAGGCCGCCGCCAACAATGGCACCGCGGACGTGCTGTGGTCCTCGGCAATGGATCTGCAAGTGAAGCTCGTTGCCGACGGCCAGGCCGAGGCTTACGCGTCTCCGGAAATCAAAGCGCTGCCGAAATGGGCCGTATGGAAAGATTCCGCATACGGCACCACCTACGAGCCAATCGCGTTTGTGTACAACAAGCGCCTCGTGCCGGAAGGCGACGTGCCGAAGGATCACACCGATCTTCTAAAGCTGCTCAATGCGAAACCCGATTTCTACAAAGGCAAAATCACGGCGTACGATCCTGAGCGCTCCGGAGTCGGTTATCTGTTCTGCAACGAAGACATCAAGGATTTTCCGCAGGCCTGGGACCTGTTCAAAGCCATGGGCAAGGCGCAGGCGAAGCTCTACACCAGCGCCGGCGCAATGATGGAGCGCGTCACCTCCGGTGAGCACCTGATTGCCTACGGAATTTTCGGTTCCTACGCGCTCAGTCGATCCAAGAAGGACCCCAATCTCGGCATTGTCCTGCCGAAGGACTACACGATGGTGACGTCGCGCGTTGCCTTTATCTCCAAGAAGGCAAAGAGCCCCAACGCCGGCAAGCTGTTTCTCGATTACATCCTGTCGAAGCGCGGGCAGGACATCATCGCCAACAAGGCTGACCTCTATTCGTTGCGATCCGACGTCGATGGTGAGGCGACGATCAAGGGCGTGACCCAGCTCATCGGGGACAAGGCGCGCCCTGTGCCAATCGACCAGACGCTGCTGGACAATCTCGACCAGACGAAACGGCTTGCCTTCCTGTCGAAGTGGCAGCAGGCGAAGAAGGGACAGTAGAGCGGTTCAAACTGAAATCCCCGGTCATTCCGGGACGGCGCCAGCGGGCCCGGCCAAAGGTTGGCCCGGTGACAAAAACAGCGCCGGACCTGGAATCCAGGGGCGGATTCGGTGCCTGTATCTGGATTCCGGGCTCGCATGCTGCTCATGCATCCGGAATGACGAGGGGTAGATGCCCATTGCCGTGTACCGCTTGCTTGTGCTCGGCCTCACCGCGCTCGCCGTGGCGGCACCCCTGTCGTTGGTGATCTACCAGAGCTTTCTCACGGCACCATTCTTCGATTCCTCGGCGAAATTTGGCCTGCTCGCTTATTCTTTCGTCTTTGCCGATCCCGATTTCTGGCAGGCATTCTGGACAACAATTGCGATCGCCGGCGGCATGGCTGCCGTCGCGGTTCCGCTCGGTGCCCTGCTCGCGTTCCTGATGGTGCGCACTGACGTGCCAGGGCGCGAATACCTTGAACCACTGATATTGATTCCGATCTTCGTTTCTGCGGTGGTTATCGCGTTCGGTTATGTGGTGGCGATCGGCCCGGTTGGAATCTTTTCGACGCTCGCCAAGGACATCCTGGGTTTTGTGCCATGGAATCTCTATTCACTGCTGGCGCTGATCCTGATCGCAGGGCTCACACATGTGCCGCACGTTTATCTTTATAGCGCTGCCGCTCTGCGCGGCCTGAGTAGCGATCTCGAAGAAGCCGCACGCGTTTCGGGCGCCAATCCCTTCCAGGTCGCCGTCAATGTCAGCCTGCCGATGATCTTGCCGGCAATATTGTTTGCCGGCGTACTGGTGTTTTTTCTCGGCTTTGAGCTGTTCGGACTGCCGTTGGTCCTTGGCGATCCGCAGGACGTGCTCGTTCTCTCGACCTATCTGTACAAGCTGACCAACAAGCTGGGGGTGCCGTCCTATCAGCTGATGGCAGTTGTCGTCGTCGTAATCATCGCTGTCACCGCACCGCTGGTCTTCATGCAGCGCATTCTCCTGCGCCAGACGCAGCGTTATGTTTCGGTGCGTGGAAAAGGTCTGAAGACGCAGCCGCTGCGTCTCCATGGCTGGCGCTGGTTTGCCTTTGGCGTAATCGTGTTCTGGCTGTTCGTCACGGTGGTGGTCCCGCTGTTCGGGATCACCCTGCGCTCGTTCGTCGTAACCTGGGGCGAAGGCGTGAAGCTGCTCGACGTCCTCACGCTCGACCACTACCGTGAACTCACCGAATATCCGAATGTCATCCGCGGCATCATCAACACGCTCGGCATCGGCGTTATTGGCGGCGCGGTCGCGGTCGCATGCTACACCGCTATCGCGCTTGCGGTACATCGCTGGAATTCGGGCTGGACCCGGTTGGTCGATTATCTTGTGATGGTGCCGCGCGCCATGCCCGGTCTGGTAGCCGGCCTTGCTCTCTTGTGGGTGTTTCTCTTTGTACCGTTTTTGTCGCCGCTGAAGTCGACCATGGTGTCGATCTGGCTCGCCTACACGATTGTCTGGCTCGCATATGGCATGCGGCTTGTTTCCGGCACACTCCTGCAAGTTGCCCCGGAACTGGAGGAAGCCGCGCGCACTGCCGGCGCAAACGATCTGCGCGTGAAGCGCGACGTGACGGTGCCGTTGATCAAATACGGAATGCTGGCGAGCTGGCTTCTGGTGTTCCTGATCTTCGTGCGTGAATATTCTACGGGCATCTATCTGCTTGGGCCCGGCACCGAGGTTATCGGCTCCCTTCTGGTGTCACTGTGGGGCACCGGCGCCGTCGATCTGGTGTCGGCGCTGTCTGTCGTTAATGTGGTCATGATCGGCGTCGGCCTGGCCGTCGCGGTCCGCCTTGGAGTGCGCCTGCATGGCTGAACTCACCGTCAAGGACGTCGCCCTCCGCCTCGGCGACAACGAAATCCTCAAAGGCGTCTCGGTCACCGTGCCGGCAGGCGAGGTTGTTGCACTGCTTGGGCCATCCGGCAGCGGCAAGACGACATTGTTGCGCGCCGTTGCCGGGCTCGAAACGCCATACCGGGGATCGATCGGCATCGGCGATCACGTGTTTTTTGACGCCGCGCGCCACGTTGAGCTGCCGGCGGAAGAACGCGGTCTTGGGCTCGTTTTCCAGTCCTACGCGTTGTGGCCTCACCGAACGGTTTTCGAAAACGTGGCCTATGGGCTGAAGCTGCGCGGCGTTTCCACTGCGGAAATCAAGGCAAGGGTCGAAAAGACGCTCTCACAGATCGGGCTCGCGCATCTTGCCGCGCGCTATCCGCATCAACTCTCTGGCGGACAGCAGCAGCGCGTGGCCATCGCGCGTGCGCTGGTCTATGAACCGCCCGTCATTCTGCTCGATGAGCCTTTGTCCAATCTCGATGCCAAACTGCGCGAGGAAGCGCGCGCCTGGCTGCGTACGCTGATTGTCACGCTCGGCCTGTCCGCCATTCACGTTACCCATGACCAGGTGGAGGCCATGGCGATCGCCGATCGCATTGTCTTGCTCGATGCCGGCGTGATCGCGCAAGAAGGCTCCCCGACGACCTTGTACAACGAACCCGCAACATTGTTCGCGGCCGAATTCATGGGCAGCAACAACCGGCTCGACGGCAAGTTGCTGGAGAATTCGGGTGGCCGCGCAACAATCGAGCTGTTCGGCGAGCGACTCTCGGGCATCGCGCGCACCAAAGCCGCCGCGGGCGAAAAGGTAACCGGCATTGTCCGCATTGAACGTGTGCGCTGCGCCTCGAGCCCCGGCGCCAATCGACTGAAAATGGAGCTCAAGGCACCAATGTATCTCGGCGAGCGATGGGAGCTTGTCCTTGCCCGTGAGAACGTAACTGTACGTGCATACGCATCGGCACCGCTGGAACCGGGTGAACATTATGTCGAATTCCCGCCTGAGGCGCTCTGGGTGTTTTAAGTAGGATATGAGCAATTTTCACGGCGTCTTCCCTTATCTCGTTTCGCCCGTCGATGCGCGCGGCCGCGTTCTCACGGACGTGCTCGGGACGCTTGCGTCCGATTTGATAAAGGCGGGCGTGCACGGGCTGACACCGCTCGGTTCCACTGGCGAATTCGCCTATCTCAATCGTCTGCAGCGCGAAGCTGTCGTGCAGGCGACCGTTGAAGCAGCCGGAAAACGCGTGCCCGTGATCGCCGGTGTTGCATCAACTGTCACAGCGGACGCCGTTGAGCAGGCGAAAGCGTACCAAAAACTCGGTGTCGACGGACTTCTCGCGATTGTCGAAGCGTATTTTCCGCTGAAGGATGCGCAGATCGAATCCTACTTTCGCTCCATCGCCGATGCGGTCGATATTCCGGTCGTGCTCTATACCAATCCGCAGTTCCAGCGCAGCGACCTTTCGCTCGATGTCATCGCGCGCCTCGCCGACCATCCGCGCATTCATTACATCAAGGACGCTTCGACCAATACCGGCCGGCTGCTGTCGATCATGAACCGCGCTCCGCGTATGAAAGTGTTTTCCGCCTCGGCCCATATTCCCGCGGCGGTGATGTTGATCGGCGGAGTCGGCTGGATGGCGGGGCCTGCTTGCATTGTGCCGCGCCAG
>DASSIJ010000024.1:0-4741 GCA_035692045.1 Pseudolabrys sp.
CGAATACGGCATGCGGGTCGGATGCTGGCGATTCCACGAGCTGTTCAAGAAGCTCGGCATCAAGCCGACGCTCGCCGCCAATGCGCGCATCTGCGAGGACTATCCGCGCGTCGCCGGCCAGGCGCGCGATGAAGGCTGGGAGTTCATGGGCCACGCCTATGAGCAGGGACCGATCCACAAGGAGACCGACCAGGCCGGAATGATCAAGCGGACCATGGACATCATGACCAAGTTCACCGGCAAGAAACCGGTCGGCTGGCTCGGGCCGGGCCTCACGCAAACGCTGGATACGCCGGATCTGCTTGCGGCCGCGGGCGTGAAATATATCGGCGACTGGGTCTATGACGACGAGCCAACCGTTATCCGCACCGCCAAGGGCCCGCTCGTCACTTTGCCGTATACGGTCGAGCTCAATGACATTCCGATGATGCTGATCCAACACCACGAGAGCGACTATCTGCTCAAGCGCACCATCGACCAGTTCGATCGGCTTTACGCTGAAAGCGCGAAGCGCGCGAAAATCTGCGCGCTGGCGATCCACCCCTATATCAGCGGGCAGCCGCACCGGATCAAGTACCTCGAGCAGATCTATGACTACGTGAACAAGCACGAGGGTGTGCTGCACTGGAACGGCGAGCAGATCCTCGACTGGTACCGCAGCATTGCCAAGATCGAGGCTGCCGCATAGCGTTTGCGCCGCCGCCCATAAAAACAAGATCAGCGGCCGGGGAGGATTCAATGCGTCTCAAGGCACTCGTAAGCCTCATTGTCGGTGCATGCGCGCTCGGCATGGCGCACGGATCAGCCGCGGAAATTCGCCTCGCGCGGCAGTACTCCATGGGCTACCTCCAGTTCAACGTGATGGAGCATCAGCAGCTCATCGAGAAACATGCCAGGGCACTCGGCATTCCCGATCTCAGGGTGTCATGGATCACGCTGAATGGGCCTGCCGCGGTGAACGACGCACTTATCTCCGGCAATATCGACATCGCCACCGGTGGTGTTCCCGGTTTGCTGGTGCTGTGGTCGCGCACAAAGGGCACGCCGCAGGAAGTGCGTGGAATTTCGGCGCTGTCGTCGCAGCCGTTCTTGCTCAACAGCCGTGACCCGGCCATCAAGACCATCAGCGATTTCAGGGACACCGATCGCATCGCGGTGCCGGCCATCAAGGTTTCGGTGCAGGCGATCACGCTGCAAATGGCGGCGGCCAAGGCCTATGGCACGAAGGAATTCGCCAAGCTCGACCCGCTCACCGTTTCGATGTCGCCGCCGGACGCCACTATCGCGCTGATGGGAGGGAAATCGGAAGTGACCTCCGTATTCAGTGTGCCGCCGTTCCAGTATCAGCAGCTTGACAATCCGGCCGTCCACACTGTGCTCAATTCATTCGACGTGATGGGCGGCTCGCACACCTTCACGGTGGCCTGGACCTCGGCGAAATTCCGCGACGGCAATCCGGAGCTCTACAAGGCGCTGGTGGCTGCGCTGAAAGAGGCAACCGAGATCGTCAACAAGGACAAGGCGGCGGCGGGCGCCTTATGGATCGAGGATTCTAAATCGAAGCTGCCGCTCGACATGGTCGGTAAGATCGTCGCGGGGCCGCAGGTACGCTGGACCATGACACCGGAAAACACCATGAAATATGCGGACTTCATGACCGAGGTCGGCACGCTCAAGACGAAAGCCTCGTCGTGGAGGGAATATTTCTTCCCGGAGATCTACGACGAGAAGGGGAGCTGACCCCACTGCGGTACACCCGCGCGAATACAGGCAGATCCGTTCGCAGAGCCAGGATCAGGACGGGAGCCTCACGATGACCATCATCATTACTGCCTTTGAATGGTCACCCGATGGCGGCAAAGGACTGGCGCGTGACACGCGCGTCCGCTGGGCGCTTGAAGAAGTAGACCAGCCTTACGACGTTCGTTTTCTTTCGTTCAAGGCGATGAAGGAACTCGCGCATCTCGCGCTTCATCCCTTCGGCCAGATTCCGACCTATGAGGAAGGCGATCTCGCCCTGTTCGAGACAGGGGCAATCGTGTTCCACATCGCCGAGCGGCACGCGGGCCTGCTGCCGGACGAAGCCAATGCCCGGGCGCGCGCGATCACATGGATGTTTGCCGCGGTCAACACGGTGGAGCCGGCGATCCTTGAACTCGCAACCGCCAGACTTCTGGAGGGCGATAAGCCCTGGAGTAAGGAGCGCCTGCCTCTGGTCGAGGATCGCGTCCGCGACCGGTTGAAGCAACTTTCCGCTCGCCTCGGCAGCGCCGACTGGCTCGATGGTGCGTTCAGCGCGGGCGACCTGATGATGGTGTCTGTGCTGCTCAGGCTGAAATCATCGGGTATTCTCGAGGAATTCCCGAACCTGGCTGCCTATGTCGCCCGCGGCGAAGCGCGGCCCGCGTACAAGCGGGCCTTTGACGCTCAATTGGCAATTTACAGCGGCAAGCCACCGGCCGGCTGATTGAATTCCGTCCCGGCTCGAAGTCGTCATCCGAGTTTTTCGTTCAGTTTATGGTCCTGACCCTAGTTCATTCTCCTGTTTTTCTGCTGCTGGATGTTCGTTGGCGGTCCGGAACCATGGGCCGTCGGCGCGGGCGCGCACCGTTGATCGCACGAACGAACCGGGCCGGCCTTGCCGTGGTACACATGACAATTGACCGGCACACAATTCACAGCGGCAAATGCCGGTTGCAAGCTGGCGGCACCGAGGATCGTCAGGCCGAGAACACCCATGAGGATTTTGCGCATTTCAGTTTTCCAATTTGTTTTCCGACAGTCGTCTGTTGCATTGAGCAGCGCGCAATCTAGATGCGCGCGCCTGAACCGCAGCTAAATAGTTCGTGCAAAATTCAAGCTGACGAAGCGATTCGGAAAATAATTTCACATGCGTCACATCGGCCCGCATCCCCCGATCAGAGGATGGATCAGGTCGCGCGGCGTGTCTCAGCCAGCCGCGACCACTTTGTGCGTCTGCTCGCCGAGGCCTTCGATTGATGCCGTCACCACATCACCTGCCTTGAGATAAACCGGCGGCTTCTGACCTAAAGCAACGCCGGCCGGCGTGCCGGTCAGGATCACATCGCCCGGCTGCAAACTCATAAAACGGCTGATGTAGGACACCAACTCGGCGACAGAATAAATCATGTCGCACGTCGAACCGCTTTGCTTCACCACACCGTTCACGCTCAACCGCATCGAGAGTTTTTGCGGATCGACGATCTCGTCGCGCGTGACAAGGAAAGGCCCGAGCGGCGCGAAAGTATCGGCGCTCTTGCCCTTGAAGCCCTGTCCGCCACGATTGAACTGGAAATCCCGCTCGGAAAAATCGATGCCGATACAGTAACCGAGCACGTGCTCGAGCGCTTCATGCTCCGCGATATACACACCAGGCTTGCCGATCACGACGCCGAGTTCGAGCTCCCAATCCACGCTGTTTGCCTCGCGCGGCATCACGAGATCATCGGCGGGTCCACACACAGCACTGGTGGCCTTCAGAAAAAGCGTCGGCTCCTTTGGCAGAGGAAGCCCCGTTTCCTCGGCATGATCGCGATAATTGAGGCCGACGCCGATGATCTTGCCGATGCCGCGCAGAGGTGGCCCGAGCACAGACTCCTTCGGCGCTTTGGTCAGCGCCTTCGCCGGCACCTCGCTGATCGCCGCGATGTCGGCAAAGGTTGGCGGACGCGGCGTCAGCGCGGCAAAGCTGCCCGAAAGATCGAAAACCTCGCCGTCCAGAATGAGGCCGGGCTTCTCCCCCGTTGAAGAACGATAACGGACAAGCTTCATGGCCTGTACAATAACCGGATCACCTGCAAAACTGCCAGCCGAGACGATTATCCGAGGAACGCTCCCGTATGAATTTTCCGAAGCCATCCGTCGGCATGCTGCCGAATGACCGCCTCGACTATTCCGCAATAACCGGACGCAAGCCGCTGAAGCTGCCGAAGGGTGCGCGCATGGTGGTGTGGACCATCACCAACGTGGAGGAATGGGACCCGACGCAGACCATGCCGCGCACGGTGCTGACGCCGCCGGCCGGCGGTTCGCCGATGCCCGACATCCCGAACTGGTGCTGGCACGAATACGGCAATCGCGTCGGATTCTGGCGGTTGTTGCAGGTCTACGACGATTTCAAGATTCCCGGCATCATGAACATCAACGGCGTGGCGGTGCAGGCCTATCCCGACATCGTGAAGGCCTGCGTCGAGCGCAACTGGGAGTTCATCGGTCACGGCTACACCCAGCGCAACATGCAGAAGGTCGAAAACGAGCGCGCCGACATCCGCAAGAGCGCCGAGGTGCTGGAAAAGGCGACCGGCAAACGCCCGCGCGGCTGGCTCGGCCCCGGACTCACCGAGACCTGGGAGACGCCTGATATTCTCGCCGAGGAAGGCTACGATTATGTCGCAGACTGGGTGCTCGACGACCAGCCGGTGTGGATGAAGACGCGCGGCAAGCCGATCCTCAACATCCCCTACACTCAGGAATGCAACGACGTGGCCATGATGCTGATTCAGCACCACAAGGCATCGGAATTCTATGAGCGGGCGATGGACCAGTTCGAGCAGATTTATAAAGACGCCAAAGGTTCGGCGCGGGTGATGGCAATCTCGGTCCACCCCTACATCATGGGCGCCCCGCATCGCGCGAAATATTTCCGCAAGATCTACGAGAAGATCCGCAAGAAACGCGACGTGCTGTTCTGGACCGGATCGCAGATCGCGGACTGGTACAT
>DASSIJ010000025.1:0-6304 GCA_035692045.1 Pseudolabrys sp.
TCGGACTTCATGTTGACCATGCCGGCTTTCAGCACCGGAAGAATGGCACGGTGATCTCGCAAATCTTCAAGCGAACGAGGAGTGCCGATCTGCATGGCACGCGCAAGGTCCTTGGAAATCGATGCGTCCAGCTTGTGGTGAAAACCATTCATGATGCGGTAGTGGTCGGCATAGGGGCCGAAATCGGCGATGTCCTTGTCCGACATGATGGGAATGTGCAGGCCCGGCTTGTCGATCACCCGCGTTTTCAGAAACGTAATGAAGGCGCGGCGTTGCTGCGGCTCGTTGTCGATGCACCCGCCGACGGTGGCGAGTGCGAGGACAAGCGCTCCCGCGAGCGCAAGCGCACGGCGGCTCGGCCTGAAGGACGGACTTGGGAGAACTGCGTTCATAGTTCCCCACATCAGGCGCAGCCACGACTACCCGCTTTTCCAGCAGGCACCATATTGGTGACTTGCTGGGCGACCGGGTTCAAGCCAGGAGGTTGGCAAAACAGCTTTTGCCAGGCGCCTGAAAGGGCCCCGCGCGGCTACACACCCACTTTTGCCGCCTTCTTGTTCTGGCGGTTGTTGACCAGGTCGTCGACTACGGCCGGATCGGCCAGCGTCGACGTGTCACCGAGATTGCCGTACTCGTCTTCAGCGATCTTGCGCAAGATTCGTCGCATGATCTTGCCGGACCGCGTCTTCGGCAAGCTGGGTGCGAACTGGATCAGATCAGGCGAGGCGATGGGACCAATCTCCTTGCGCACCCATTGCACCAGCTCCTTGCGCAGATCCTCGCTCGGCTTTTCCCCGGCCATCAACGTCACGTAAGCGTAGATACCCTGGCCCTTGATGTCGTGCGGATAACCGACCACCGCAGCCTCCGACACTTTCTCATGCGCGACCAGCGCGCTTTCGACTTCTGCTGTCCCCAGGCGGTGACCCGCTACGTTGATCACGTCGTCGACGCGGCCGGTTATCCAGTAATAGCCATCCTCGTCACGACGGCAGCCGTCGCCGGTGAAATATCTGCCTTTATAGGTCGAGAAATAAGTCTGCTCGAACCGGTCGTGATCGCCATAGACCGTGCGCATCTGCCCCGGCCACGAGTCGGTGATGCACAGGTTGCCACTGGTCGCCCCTTCGAGAGGCTTGCCATCGGCATCGACGATTTCCGGCTTGATGCCGAAAAATGGCCGCGTCGCCGAGCCCGGCTTGAGCTTGGTCGCGCCCGGCAGCGGTGTGATCAGGATGCCGCCGGTCTCGGTCTGCCACCAGGTGTCCACGATCGGGCAGCGGTCGTCGCCCACCACGCGGTGATACCATTCCCAGGCTTCCGGATTGATCGGCTCGCCGACCGAGCCAAGCAGGCGCAGCGACTTGCGCGAGGTCTTCTTGACCGGCTCGTCACCGGCCTGCATCAGCGCACGGATCGCCGTCGGCGCGGTGTAAAAAATATTGACCTTGTGCTTGTCACAGACTTCCCAGAAGCGCGACGTGGTCGGATAATTCGGAACCCCTTCGAACATCAGTGTGATGGCGCCGTTCGAAAGCGGCCCGTATAGAATGTAGCTGTGACCGGTGACCCAGCCGACATCGGCGGTGCACCAGTAAATATCACCATCGTGATAATCGAACACGTATTGATGCGTGATTGACGCAAACAGCAGGTAGCCGCCGGTCGTGTGCAGCACACCCTTCGGCTTGCCGGTCGAGCCCGAGGTGTAAAGAATGAAAAGCGGGTCCTCCGCGCCCATTTCCTCGCACGGACAATCGGCCGGCACGGTCTTGGCAACATCATCGTAATAGACGTCGCGCCCTGCCGTCATGTTGACGGCGGCCTTGGTGTGCCTGACGACGACGACAGTCTTGACACCGCTGACCTTCTCGCAGGCTGCATCAACGTTTGCTTTCAATGGAATCTTGCGGCCGCCGCGAATGCCTTCGTCCGCGGTGACAATGATCGTCGATTTGCAGTCACCGACGCGCCCGGCGATCGAGTCGGGCGAGAAGCCGCCGAAAATAACCGAATGAATCGCGCCGATGCGTGCGCAAGCCAAAATCGCGTAGGCCGCCTCGACGATCATCGGCAGATAGATGGTGACACGGTCGCCTTTCTTGACGCCCTGCTTTTTCAGAACGTTGGCGAATTTGCTCACCTCCGCATGCAATTGCCTGTAGGTGACCTTCGCATCATTCTTCGGGTCATCGCCTTCCCAGATAATCGCGGTTTGATCGCCACGTTTTTCCAGATGGCGATCGACGCAGTTGAAGCAGGCATTGAGCTTGCCGTCCTCGAACCATTTGATCGAAATGTTGCCGGGGGCGAAGGAGGTGTTCTTTACTTTGGTGAACGGTTTCGACCAGGTGATGCGCTTGGCCTGCTCCGCCCAGAATTTGCCCGGGTCCTCCAGCGAGGCTGCGTACATTTGCTTGTACTTGGCGTCGTTCACGAAGGCACGCGACTGCCATTGCGCCGGCACGTCATAGATTTTTTCGGACATCGACCGTTCCTCCGCGCCCACCTTAGTGTCTGGCGGACGTCCTTTCGTTTTGGCTCCACGCCATTATGCGACGGCATTTGCGCGACCGACAAGGCGCAGATAGCCCTACTTTTGGAGAGTTTTGGGCCCTCAGGCGCCCCAGCCACCGACTATCGCGCCGATAATCAAAAAGGCGCCGAGCCAGGCGACGCTGTCGATGACCGTGAGCATCGGGCGGCGTCCGCCGAATGCATTGTTGGTCGCGGTCGTGGTCAGCACAAACCCGAACCAGCAAAAGGCGGCAGAGATGATGCCGGCGCGCAACGTGAACATATTGATATGCGTGAGAATGCCGTAGAGTACCCAGGCAATGATGAACTCGCTGATGAACACCACGACAAACGGTGCGCCCTTCGCGATGCCGGATTTGGCGTCCTGCTCGGCCTTGCATTGCTCGAGAGTCTTGCCCTGTGCAGCGAGCCAGGGTTTGCTCAGCGCGGTGTAGTAAACGCCGCCAAAAATCCAGGCAGCAACGGCGGCGATCAGGATTGAAACAATGTTGGCGTGCGCAAAGTTCATTGTCGCCTCCCTACTTGAGTCCACCCATTTTGCAGACCAGTTTCCATTCGGAATCGGTTACCGGCTGCACCGATAACCGTCCATATTTCACCAGCGCCATGTCCTTGAGTTTCGCTTCGGCCTTGATCGTTGCGAGGGTCACTGGTTTCGACAGCGGCTTGTCGGCCACGGTCGTCACCGCCACCCAGGCCTCGTCTTTCGCGGCCGTCGGATCGGGAAAGGACTCGCGGATCACTTCACCGATGCCGACGATCTGTTTCTCGTCGCCGGTATGATAGAAAAAGAACTTGTCGCCCTTTTTCATTTCCTTGAGGTGCCGGCGCGCCGTGAAATTGCGTACGCCGGTCCAGACTTCTCCCTTGGAACCGCGCTTGACCTGGTCGTTCCAGGAGTAGTCGTCGGGTTCAGTCTTGAGCAACCAATAGGCCATGGCTCTATTCCGATTTTAGTGGGCGCGTGAGCAGCGACTCGATCGCTTCATCGACGCTCAGTTTTCCTGACAGCACGGCGGCGACGGCGACCGAGATCGGCATTTCCACATTTTTCTCGCGGGCCATTTCCAGCAACACCGGCGCGGTGAATATGCCCTCTGCGAGTTTACCATGTGCGGCAGTGTCCGGCTTCTCGCCTTTGCCCAACGCGACCCCGCAGGAAAAATTACGCGATTGCGGCGTCCCGCAGGTGAGAATCAAATCGCCCAGACCCGAAAGGCCCATCATGGTTTCGGTTTTTGCGCCGCACGCCTTGCCGAAGCGCACAAGTTCGGCAAAGCCGCGGGTGGTGAGCGCGGCTGAAGCGCTGGCACCCAGTCCCTTGCCGGTGACGATGCCGGCGGCAATTGCAAGAACGTTCTTCGTGGCGCCGCCCAGTTCGACACCACGTACATCGGTCGAATGGTAGGGACGGAAAGTACCCGCGCTGAGCGCATGCGCCAGATCGAGCGCGAGCTTGCCATCGGAGGCTGCAACCGTGACCGCCGTCGGCATTCCGCGCGCGACGTCAGCTGCGAAACTTGGTCCTGACAGGATCGCCGGCACTGCGACCGGCGCGCACTCGGCGATGATTTCGGTCATGAATTTGTGCGTGCCGTGCTCAATGCCTTTGGCGCAAACGATCAGCGGCGTGTGTTTTGCGACCAATGACGCCAGCGACGTGACCACCGAACGCACGGCCTGCGCCGGAACCACCAGGAGAATTGCATCGCTGTTTGCGGTATCGCCGAGGTCGCGCGTCACCTTGATTTCATTGTCGATGCGTACGCCAGGCAAGAAGCGGCTTTCGCGTTTCTTTTCAAGGCTTGCGGCATTGTCGGGCTCGTATTCCCAAAGCGTGACGTTGCGGCCGGCGCGGGCGCAGGTGAGGGCGAGCGCCGTGCCCCAGGCGCCGCCACCGAGCACCGCAATGCGTTGAATGGTCATGTCATGTCCGCCCGTCAGCCTATTTGTATGCCGCCGTTCGCCGTCGTGCGCCTTCGGCAGCGGCTATCTCGTCGAGCGGCCAGCGTGCGCGCGGCGCTACCTCAAGCGGATCAGTGAGACCGAGCGCCAGCCGCTCGCAGCCGGCCCATGCGATCATCGCGCCATTGTCCGTGCACAGGTCGGGCGGTGGCACGACCAGCGTTGCGCCGACTTCGAAGGCGAGGCGATTGAGCGCCTTACGGATCGCCTGGTTTGCGGCAACGCCGCCGGCGGCAACGAGCGCGCTCGGTGTCCCGAAGCGCGCGCGGAAAATCACCAGGCCGGCACGCAGCCGCTCGAACACAATGTCGACGACCGCCTGCTGGAAGCTGGCGCAGAGATCGGCGACATCCTGGTCACTGAGCGGCGCGATCTTTTCCGCCTCCAGCCGCAACGCGGTCTTGAGACCGGAGAGCGAGAAATCGGCGTCTTTGCGCCCATGCATCGGACGCGGAAGCGCGAAACGCGTGCCGTTGCCGCGAAGAGCTTCCTTCTCGACCTGCGGTCCGCCGGGATACCCAAGGCCGAGCAGCTTGGCCGTCTTGTCAAAAGCCTCGCCAATGGCATCGTCCTGCGTCGTGCCGAGCCGGACATAATTGCCGATGCCACGCACGGCCACGATCTGGGTATGACCGCCGGACGCGAGGAACAGACAATAGGGGAATGCCGTGTTGTCGGTCATGCGCGCAGTCAATGCGTGTGCCTCCAGATGATTGACCGCGATCAGTGGCTTGTTTTTGACGAGCGCGATGGCCTTGGCGGTGGTCAGGCCGACAATCACGCCACCGATCAGCCCCGGCCCGCCGGCGGCCGCGACCCCGTCGATCGCATCAAAGCTGATGCCGGCCTGTTTCATGGCATTGGCGATGACGAAATCGAGCGCTTCCACATGAGCGCGTGCGGCAATTTCCGGCACGACGCCGCCGAACGCGGCATGCTCATTCACCTGCGACAGCACCACATTGGAGAGAATATTGCCGCGGCCGTCCTGGAAACGCTCGACGACCGCCGCCGCAGTCTCATCGCAGGTCGTTTCAATGCCAAGGACGATCATCAGTCCCTCATTTGCCTTTGTGGCCTTGAGCCCTTGTGGCCTTGGGCTCTTGCGCCTGCCATCCGCCCTGCCGGCGCGAGGTGACGACGGCCGAAATAGTAGCTAGTCCTGACCGCGGGGCCGACCCCCGGTTCGGCCTAGCATTGCGAGGTTATATGGCGCAATCCACCGCCTCCTTACGCATCGGCACGCGTGGCAGTCCGCTGGCCTTGGTGCAGGCGCGCATGGTGCGTTCGCGGCTGGCGGCGGCGACGGGTGTCAGCGAGGAGGGGGTAGAGCTCGTCGTCATTCGCACGAGTGGCGATACTATCCAGGATCGACCATTGGCAGACGAAGGGGGCAAGGGGCTGTTCACCAAGGAGATTGAGGACGCTTTGCTGGACGGACGCATTGATCTCGCCGTGCATTCGGCGAAAGACATGCCGACGATTTTACCGAAGGGTTTGGTTCTCGCTGCTTGCCTGGAGCGCGAGGATCCGCGCGACGTTTTCATCAGCCATCAGGCTCGCTCGCTCGGCGAGCTGCCGCGTGGTGCAAGTCTTGGAACGACGTCGCCACGACGGCAGGCGATCGCCAAACATGCCCGGCCCGATTTGCGCGTCACATCGCTACGCGGCAACGTGGAAACGAGATTGCGCAAACTTGAGGCCGGTGATGTCGATGCCACCTTGCTTGCGCTTGCGGGTCTGAAACGACTGGGGCTGGCCGAGCACGCAACCAGGATCATGAGCGCCGACGAATTTCTGC
>DASSIJ010000026.1:0-2770 GCA_035692045.1 Pseudolabrys sp.
GTGCGTACGCTCGGAGACGGCCCCAACCGACCGTACAAGTTCGGCCTGTTCGAAATAGAAATTCGATTTGACGTTGCCGGTCGGCACGTCTCCCGCCAGGACCAGAAGAGGCGTCCGGCTTTTTGCAGCTTCGCCGATCCCTGTAATTGCATTCGTGAGGCCGGGTCCGGAATGCACGCTCACAAGCGTCAGCTCTCCGGTCGCCTTGGCATAGGCATCGGCCATGCTGGCAGCATTGCCTTCGTGCCGCGCAGATATGAGCTCGACACCCGCCTCGACGAGTCCGTGCGAGATCTTGAAATTGGCAGTGCCGAGCAGACCAAAACATCGGCGCGCGCCGAGTGCCGCAAGGTCCTGTGCCAGGACTGCCGCGACGGTGGAGATGTTACTCAAAACGTACCAACTACCTTCGTTTGACTCCCTAACCTACCCATAACAATATAGGAAATACATGACAAACGACCGGGCGTTCGAACTCGGCAGGGGAGGATCGTCACTATGTGCAAGAGATTTGCGCTCGGATTGGCTGCGGCAATATCCATTTGCTCATCCGGCTTCGCTCAGGAAGTCACCCTTCGCGCCGTGACGGCATTTGCCGAGAAAACAACCTATTCGCGCCCCTTTGAAAAATTTATCGAACAGGTCAACGCGGACGGCAAAGGAATAATTCAGATCAACTATATCGGCGGGCCAAAAGCGATGCCGCCTTTCGAAGTCGGCAACGCGCTCAAGGCCGGCGTGGTCGACATCGCCAACACGACCGGCGCTTTCACGACCAACGTCATGCCGGAATCCGACGCATGGAAACTAACGGAACGTCCAATGTCGGAGCTTCGCAAGAACGGCGGCTACGACTACATGGCCAAACTCTATGCAGAGAAGATGAATGCCATTTTTCTCGCGCGGCTGGTCGATAACAATCAGTTTCATCTCTACCTGAACAAGCCGATTTCAACTCCGGACCTGACCGGCTTGAAGATTCGCATTACACCGGTCTACCGCGATTTCTTCCAGGCGCTTGGCGCCACGGTCGTGCAAACTCCGCCGGGCGAAGTCTATACATCGCTCGAGCGCGGCGTCGTCGACGGATATGGCTGGCCGATCACCGGTATCTTCGATCTCGGCTGGCATGAGAAGACGAAGTATCGCGTCGATCCCGGATTCTATACCGTCGAAGTCTCGATCCTCGTGAACAAGACCACCTGGGACAAGCTGTCCGATGCTCAGAAAGCCGTATTGCGCAAGGCGGCCGAGCGCGGGGAAGCGGAAGCGGCGGCCGAATTTGGTGCGGAGAATGCGAAAGATACGAAACGGCAGGCCGAGGCCGGCATTCAGACCATCAAGTTCGATGGCGCGGTAGCCGACGCCTACCGTGCGAAGGCCTACCAGGCCGGCTGGGAGGGCGTCATCAAGCAAAGCCCCGAACACGGTCCGAAGATCAAGGAATTTTTCGCGAAGAAATAGCGACCTGTCCGCTTCGTTCCGGTGAGCCCCAGCATGGCGCGACTGTCCGAGTGGTATGGGCGCTTGCTGGATGCGCTCGTCCTGGTGGCATGCCTTCTTCTGCTGATCATGACCATCATGATCGGCGCCGACGTCGTGTCTCGCAACGTAGGCGGCGGCGGCGTAGCGGTAAGCAATGAACTCTCCGAAGACATTCTCTATTTGATGACATTGCTGGCAGCACCCTGGCTGTTGCGTCAGGGTCAGCATATTCGCGTAGACATTATCCTGCGCGCTCTGCCCGTTCGCGCCGCCTGGCTGCTGGAATGGGTCGGCGACATCGTGGGCCTTCTCTGTTGTCTTTATTTCGTTTGGTACGGCTATCTCATAACGCGAGCGAGCTATGACGCCGGATCGATCAACATAAAGACGCTGGTCACACCCGAATGGTGGACACTGGCGCCGCTTCCGCTCGGGTTTGCGCTACTCGGTATCGAGTTTATTTTTCGCATGCATCGATTGTCCGTAGCCGAGGTCGGCTTGCGGGACGACGCCGTTTCGGCGGCTTGAGAAGCCGGGCGGTTACCGGAGACGAAGCATGAGCATGTCCTGGCAGATGGCCTCGTTGCTGCTCCTCGGCGGCTCGACTGTCTTGTTGTTTGTCGGGATGCCGGTCGCGATCTCGTTCATTGCAATCAATCTGATCGGCGCGACTTTGTTTCTTGGCGGTGATGCCGGTCTGCAACAGGTTGCACGCAACAGCGTCGCGGCCGCGATCAACTTCTCGCTGACGCCGATCCCGCTTTTTATTCTGATGGGCGAAGTGCTTTTCCACACCGGCCTTGCACTGAAGGTCATCGACGGCGTCGAGCGGCTGATCCGCCAGGTGCCGGGCCGCCTCGCAGTCGTTGCGGTCATCGCAGGAACGATTTTCTCCGCGATATCGGGCTCGACGATCGCAACGACGGCGATGCTCGGTTCGTTGATGCTGCCGGTCATGCTGTCGCGCGGCTATCATCCGGTGCTGGCCACCGGCCCGATCATGGCGATTGGCGCAGTCGACATGCTGATTCCGCCCTCCGCCCTCACCGTCCTGCTCGGCAGCCTGTCGGGAATTTCGATTTCCAAACTCCTGATTGGCGGTGTCGTACCAGGCTTGATGCTCAGCGTCGCTTTTGTCGGCTATATCATCGTCCGAGTGCTGACGCGCCCCGAACTGGCTCCCGCTACGCCGATCGAAAGAAAGACCGGGTGGGCCCGGTATGAACTGCTCATCTTCTATGTCCTGCCGCTCGCCTCGATCTTCGTCGTCGTGATCGGCGCCATG
>DASSIJ010000027.1:0-26190 GCA_035692045.1 Pseudolabrys sp.
TTGACCTGTACGGCCGGCGTCTCCGGCTTGCCGCAGATGAGTATCCCGGCCGGCACGGTCAACGGATGCCCCATCGGGCTGTCTTTCATCGGCTGGGCAGGCGGCGATGAGGCCCTGCTCGATCTTGCCTGTGAATTGTCACGTCACTGCGGCATGGCGGCGTGAGGCGTTTTGTGCTTTGACATAGCCGCATAACGTCTGCGGACAGCTATCGACATGATGTCAACCAAATTCCTCGACAAGAAGACCATCGCCGAACTGACCGCGCGGATGTATCTCGACACCGGCGCAGTGCGCTTCATGACCGACAAGCCGTTCATCTTCACGAGCGGCTGGGCGAGCCCGGTCTACAACGACTCGCGCTGGCTGATGTCATTCCCGGACGTACGCTCGGCGTTGATGGATTTCGCGGTCCATACTATCGAACGCGACATCGGCCGCGATAAGGTCAACGCCGTGGCGGGCGGCGAAACCGCAGGCATTCCCTTTGCCGCCTGGGTGGCCGACCGCATGCACCTGCCGATGCAATATGTGCGCAAGAAGCCAAAGGGCTTCGGCCGTGGCGCACAGATCGAGGGGCTGCTGGTCCCCGGCCAGCGCGTGCTGCTGGTGGAGGACCTCGCCACCGACGGCAAGAGCAAGGTCAATTTCATCCAGGCGCTGCGCGAGGCCGGCGGGGTCTGCGACCACTGCTTCGTGATTTTCTTCTATGACATCTATCCGCAGAGCAAGAAAATCCTTGGCGATCTCGGAGTCACGCTGCACGCCCTCACGACCTGGAAGGACGTGCTGGCCGTCGCCAAGGCAAGCGGTCAGTTCGAGCCGAAGATGCTGACCGAGGTGGAAAAATTCATCCACGATCCGGCCGGCTGGTCGAAAGCACACGGCGGGGCGGCCGAAGCCGCGGAGTGAAGTCTCGCGCTAGCCTCGCTCACGCAATTTGCGCGTCACCGCCAGATCGAGCGCCGACAGAAAGCGCGACTTATCCTGACGCGTCAACGGCGGCGGCCCGCGCGTCGTCATGCCGGCCGAGCGCAGACTTGTCAGCAGATCCCGCGTCGCCACGGCCATCCCGATCGAATCGTCCGTGAATGCCTTGCCGGTCGGGCTGATCACCGTCGCCCCATTGCGCACGCAGCGCCCGGCCAGCGGAATGTCAGCGGTTATGACGATGTCGTTTGCGCCGGCACGTTCCGCAATCCAGTCATCGGCGGCATCCGGGCCTTCGCTCACGACGAACCGTTCGATCAAGTCGCTGCGCGGGACCGCCATAAAGGCGTTGGCCACCACATAGACCTTGAGGCCGTATCGCTCCGCAACCCGATAGATCTCGGGCTTCACCGGGCAAGCATCGGCATCGACAAAAATGCGAATGGCCGACTTGGGGTCTTCCACGGCTTCAGCCATCGTGATCCAATCCGCATAGAAAACGACACTGGAGGAAGCCATGGCCAAGGCACGCAAGAAAGTCCAGTCACGGCGCAAGCCGGCGAGCCGAAAGATGAAAGCGCATCGCCGGTTGAAAGCAAAGACGCGCGCTAAAGCGCGGCCGAAGCAAAGATTCGCCCTCAGCCATCATCGCGAGGAAGATTTTGACCAAGGCCTGCGCCCCTATTCCGCCTATCGCGATCTCGGCATTGCGCCGGCGACCGGCGGAATGGTGCAGGCACACGTCATCCGCATGACCAAGCCGTTCAGCGCCGACGAAGTAGCAATCCCGCACTATCACGACGTCGACTTCCAGATGGTCTACGTGCTTAAAGGCTCCTTCACGAGCGAATTCGAGGGCCAAGGCGTGCACACGTTCCACGCCGGCTCGTGCTGGATTCAGCCGCCGAAGATCAAGCACACGGTGCGCGGCTATTCCGATGATTGCGAACTGCTGGAAATCGTGCTGCCGGCGAATTTCGAGACGGTGACGCTGAAGTAGGTCAAAATCGCCGGCCTCTCAGTCGTCATGCGCGGGCTTGATCCGCGCATCGATGACGAGGCGTTAACACTTATATGAACTTCATCAAAAGCAAGCCACCCGTCACCACCACAAAGATGACCGCACTCGCGCCGAGGACGGTCGTAATGTGACGCCAGCCGAGGCCGATGATGGTCTTTACCGACGTGCCAAGGCCGAGCGCCCCGATGGCGAGCAGCAGGCCCCAGGTGGAAACCTCCACCAGCACGCTTTTCAACGGGGTGTAAACCGGCAGCAATGCCGGCGTCAGCGGCGCCACGCTGTTCACCACGCATAGCACCAGGAACACAATGGCGAAGACCGGCACCGGAACGTGCGCCTCGCCGTGACGCAGGCCCTGCTTCGTGAAATACCAGCCGACGCTGAGCACCACTGGTAGCAGCAGGAACACGCGGAACAGCTTGACGATCACTGCGGTATTGCCAACCGCATCCGACACCGCGTAGCCGGCGCCAACCACCTGTGCGACGTCATGAATCGTGCCACCCAGCATCACGCCAGTACTCTGCGTGTCGAAGCCGAGCAGAATGCAGAGCGGCGGATAGATCAGCATCGCCAGCGTGGCCAGCGCGTTTACCGCTACCACCACGAAGGCAATGTCGGCCGTCTTGCCCTTGTAGTCGGGAACGACGGTTGACGTCGCGAGCGTCGCCGAAGCGCCGCACACCGCCGTGCCGACTCCGACCAGCGCACCAAAGCCTGGCGCCTGACCGCTCCAGCGCGCGAAGATAAAGCCCGAGGCAACCGTCGCCGCCATTGCGATGACGATCAAAATCGCGGTCTCGGCGCCAAGTGCCACGATATCGCCAAGCCCGACGCGCAGGCCGAGCAGCGCCACCGCCCAGCGCAAAAAGGTTTTTACGCAGAAATTCATGCCCGGTTGCACTGATGGCCGCGCCGCCAGCGGGTTGAGCGCAATGCCGACGACCAGCGCGATCACCATGTTCGGAATCGGGACAAAGCGGGCCACATAGGGCGCCGCGACATAACCGATGGCGGCGACGACCGCCGACAGCGCGACGCCCGGCGCAAGCGCGGCCGCCATCGCCACGGAAGGCCGCGAAGCCTGCGTGTTTTGTGCTGTCACGCGGAATTCCTTGCGGCGATCTTGCTGCCGGCGCGGCTGGCCTCAAGACCCCCGGCTACTGCCGTGGCTATCTGCGAGGGTGTATCAACAACGACGACGCCGGCTGCCTCCAGCGCCTTGCGCTTGGAGGCGTAGCTGCCGGCACTTCCGGTCACGATCGCGCCGGCGTGGCCCATTTTCTTGCCCGGCGGCGCGGCGGCACCGGCGACGAAGGCGACCATCGGCTTGCGCATTTTCCTCGCGTAGTCGGCCGCGTTTTCTTCCATGGCGCCGCCAATCTCACCGACAATAACGACGGCGTCGGTACCGCTATCTCTATCGAGCGCTTCGAGCGCGTCGCGCGTGGTGGTGCCGAGCATCGGATCGCCGCCAATGCCGATAAAAGCGGATTGACCGAGGCCCGCGCGCGTCAGATTGAGGCATACCAGCGTGCCGAGGCTGCCGCTGCGCGAAATCACGCCGACACGGCCGGGCTTGAACACGCTTGGCACAAAGGCCGGCATGATGCCGACGAAAGATTCGCCCGGCGTGACCAGGCCTGCGGTATTGGGGCCGACGATGCGGGTGCCGTGTTTCGCGGCGGCGGCGTGCATCGCCATCACATCCAGCGCCGGAATGTGCTCGGTCAGCACCACCAGCAATTTGATGCCGGCTTGCGCTGCTGATACCGCGGCATCTTTCGCCATCGGTGGCGGGATGAACATGACCGCCACATCGCCCCCGACCTTCGCGACGGCATCGGCGGTGGTTGCAAAAATCGGCACGCCGACATGAGTTTCGCCCGCACGCTTGGGATTGACCCCGGCGACGGCATTGGTGCCGTAGCCGATCATCTTTTCGGTCCAGAAAGTGCCCTGCTTGCCGGTGATGCCGAGCACGATGACGCGGTCATTTTTGCGGACGATCATTTTGCTGCCTTCACCGCCGCCTGGATCGCATCTTCCATGAAGTCGTATGGCTCAATGCCGAGCTGCTCGCGCACCAGTGCGACGGCCTCGTCCTCGCCGGTACCGTGGATGGAAAAAAACACCGGTACTTTCGGCTTCAGCGCATGCCAGGCGCGCACCACGCCCTCCGCCATCACATCGGTGCGGGCAAACGCTCCGCAGAAATTGATCACCAGGCTTTTCACACCGGGATTGGAAAGCACGAGATCGAGGGCGATCTCGGACTTGGTGTAGGCCTCCCCGCCGATTTCGAGAAAATTAGCCGGCTTCCCGCCGTAGTGACGGATCACGTCCATTGTGGTCATGGTCAGCCCGGCGCCGTTCGCGAGCACGCCGACATTGCCATCGAGCTGGATCAGCTTCAGGCCGGCCTCGGCACCACGTTTCTCCAGCGCGGTCATAACGCCGGCCGCGCCGCCTTTACCAATCTCCGTCTGCCGGTAAAGGGCTGCATCGTCGAGCACGAATTTACAATCAAGCGCGACCACGCGGCGATCGGCGAGCAGAGCGAGCGGATTGATCTCGAGCAACTCCGCATCACGTGCGCGATAGATGTCATAAAGTTGAGCGAGGATCCGAGCGATCTGCTCTTCTGCCGCATCGAGGCGCAGGCCCTTGAGCATGCCGGCGATGTCCGCCACAGATGGCTCGCCGTCGATATCGACAAGCAGGCGCCGTATCGCTGCCGGTTTTGCCGCAGCAATGTCCTCGATGTCCATACCGCCTTCGGTGGAGAACAGGATCAGGGGCCGGCGCGCCGCGACGTCGTGCAGAACAGCGGCGTAAAACTCACGATCGATATCGGCCTGCTCTTCGACCAGCAGCCGCTCGACCGTGTAGTCGCCGATGCGCATGCCGAGGATTTGTTCGGCCGCTTTTCGGGCCTCATCGGGCGTGCCGGCAAGCTTGATGCCGCCGGCCTTGCCGCGCTTGCCCGTCGCCACCTGCGCCTTAATCACGCAGGGGCCAATATTCGCAGCCGCCATCGCCGCCTCCGCGGCGGTAATACAGAGGATACCGCGCGGGACCGGAACTCCGGCGGGCGCCAGAATCAGCGATTTCGCCGCGTGCTCTTCGAAGTTCATAAGGGTGCCGTCGTCCCCGCGAAAACGGGGACCCATCCGTCGCAGCCTATCGATAAGCTGCGGAATATGAGTCCCGGGCCTCGCTGCGCTCGCCCGGGACGACAGCGAAAGAACGTCGCGCCGACCATGATCACTTCCCGTACTTCTTCCAGTACGCGCCGAACAAGGCTTCCTCGCTCGGCTTGTCTTCCGGAATCGTGGTGACGAGATGGGTGATATTCAGAAAGTGCCGGTAGTTGAGATTTTCCGTGATGCTGTTGCCGCCCCAGGTGCCGCAGCCCATGCTGAGCGTGAAATTGAGACCGTTGTCGAAGGCGCCGCCATTCCCGAACGTATGCGCCTGATTGATCAGGACGCGCACGACGTCCGAGCGCTGGGCGAGTATACGGCCGCGGCTCATGTCCTTGGTGTGAAGTCCGACCGAATGGCCCCGCCCCTGATGCGCCAGAATCTCGTTGGCGCGCGTGATCGCGGTGTCGAAATCCCTGGCGCGGTAGACAGCAAGCACGAGTGACAGCTTCTCGCTGGAAAACGGGAAGTTGCGGCCGACGCCGGTTTCCTCAACCATAAAGAACTTCTTTGACTCTGCCGCAGCGGGCAGGCCGCAGCCGCGGGCAAAGACGTCGGCATCCCGCGCAATCAACGTGCGGCTCAACTTTCCATCCGGCCAGAGCGCGGCCTGAATTTTGTCTTTCTCAGGCGCGGACGCCATATAGCCGCCGGCGCGCTCGAGAGCCGCAATCGCCTTGTCATAGATCGCGTCGACAAGGATCACCGAATTCTCAGACGAACAGGACGTCGAATTGTCGAAGATCTTCGACGCGCAGATTTTCCTGGCGGCGTCATCGAGATCCGCAGTTTCGTCCACGATCACCGGCACATTGCCGGTGCCGACGCCGATCGCGGGCGTGCCGCTTGAATAGGCGCGGCGGACGTTATCCTGCGAACCGGTTGCTACGACGAGGTCGGCCGCCTGCATCAGCGCCTGCGTCATGTCCTTTGAAGCCGGCGGCGGCAAAATCTGCACCAAGTCCTCAGGCAGGCCGACCTTCCTGAGCTCGGCACGCATATAGTCGACAGTCTTCATAGTCGTCTTCAGCCCGGCGGGCGAAGCCGCGATGACGATCGCATTACGGCCCTTAATCGCCATCATCGCCTTGTTGACCGGTGTCGCACCCGGATTGGTCGACGGCGTGATCGCGCAGACGAGTCCGACGGGCTTGGCGTATTTCACAATGCCAAGCCTCTTGTCTTCCTCGATGATGCCCACCGACTTCGCACGCAGCAGATCGCGCAAGGTGCCGAAGGTCTTGCGCTGCTTCTTGATAATTTTGTCGGGCACGTTCCCGAGTTGCGTATCCTTCACGGCCAGCTCGGCCAGCTCCTTCGCATGCGCGGGATTGTAGAGTGACCAGGCGAGCGCGGTGACCGCCTCGTCGACGCGCGCCTGATCGGCATTGGCGAACGCCGCCATCGCCGCACGTCCGCGCCGCACCAGTTCATCGACCACGCCCATCATCTTCGGATCGGCCGTCGGTTTCACTGCGACAGTCATCTTATTTTGCTCCTTCGCGCCCAAAATCTTCCGTTCATTCCCACGCAAGCGGGAATGAACGGAGAATGTGCCGCGCCATCATCCAACAACTTAAGCCACCTGTTGCGCGCGCATGTCTTCACGCGTGATGCCCGCCACAACGACCGGCTTCTTCATGGCGTCGCGGCGGAACGGCTCACCAAGCTCCTGATTAAGGATCACCTCGATGAAGGTGGTGACGCGCTTCTTCTGCGCCTCGCAAGCCTCGCGAAGCGCCTCCGTCAGTTCCGTCTGCGTTTTCACTACTACGCCCTTGAGGCCGCACGCTTCGGCCACCTTTGCATAGCTGAGATGCGGATCGAGCTCGGTACCGACGAAATTGTTGTCGTACCAGAGGATCGAATTGCGCTTTTCCGCGCCCCACTGGTAGTTGCGGAAGACGACCATGGTGATGCCGGGCCATTCCTCGCGGCCGATCGAACTCATTTCGTTCATGGAAATGCCGAAAGCGCCGTCACCGGCAAAGCCGACGCATGGCGTATCGGGATTGCCGATTTTGGCCCCGATGATCGACGGGAAACCGTAGCCGCAGGGTCCGAACAGACCAGGCGCCAGGTATTTCCGTCCTTTGTCGAACGTCGGATAGGCGTTGCCGATGGCGCAATTATTGCCGATGTCGCTGGAGATGATTGCGTCCTTTGGCAGGGCCGCCTGAATCGCGCGCCAGGCCTGCCGCGGCGACATGCGGTCGGCATCGCGCTTGCGTGCATCCTCATTCCATGTGGTGCCTGGATCGTCATCCTCGTGATCCATGCTTGAAAGCGTCTGAAGCCACTTTGATTTTGTCGTGTGGATCAATGCCTTGCGCTCATCGCGGCCGGCATTTCCTGCTGTTGGCGAGAGCTGCGCCAGAATGCTCTGGGCGACGAGCTTGGCATCGCCACAGATGCCGACCGTGACCGGTTTGGTCAGGCCGATCCGGTCGGCATTCATGTCGACCTGGATGATCTTTGCGGTCTTCGGCCAGTAGTCGATGCCATAGCCGGGCAGCGTCGAGAATGGGTTGAGCCTTGTGCCGAGTGCGAGCACCACATCGGCCTTGGCGACGAGTTCCATGGCCGCCTTCGAGCCATTGTAGCCGAGCGGGCCAACCGCGAGCCGATGGCTGCCCGGGAAACTGTCGTTGTGCTGGTAGTTGTTGCAGACGGGCGCGTCGAGCTTTTCCGCAAGCGCGACGCACCCCGCGATCGCATTGCCGAGCACGACGCCCGCGCCCGACAGGATCACCGGGAATTTCGCACCCGACAGCAGCTTCGCCGCTTCCGCAACGGCCTGCGCGCCGCCAGCCGGCCGTTCGAACTCGACGATCGCCGGCAGGCTGATATCGACGACCTGCGTCCAGTAGTCGCGCGGGATGTTGATCTGCGCCGGCGCCGAGAGCCGCTTGGCCTTGGTGATGACGCGGTTGAGCACCTCCGCGGTGCGCGAGGGATCGCGCACTTCTTCCTGATAACAGACCATGTCGCGGAACAGCGCCATCTGCTCCACTTCCTGGAAACCGCCCTGCCCGATGGTCTTGTTCGCCGCCTGCGGCGTCACCAGCAGCATCGGAGTGTGATTCCAATAGGCCGTCTTGATGGCCGTGACGAAATTCGTGATGCCCGGCCCGTTTTGCGCGATCGCCATCGCGATCTTTCCTGTCGATCGCGTATAGCCGTCGCAGATCAGACCGCCGTTGGTCTCGTGCGCAACGTCCCAGAATGTGATGCCAGCCTGAGGAAACAGATCGGATATCGGCATGAATGCCGAACCAATGATGCCGAAGGCATGCTCGATGCCGTGCATCTGCAAAACCTTCACGAAAGCTTCTTCCGTCGTCATCTTCATCGCTCTAGTCCTTTGCAATCTCGGCTTTACTGATTTTGTCCTGAAAGATTTCAGCGAGCTCACTTGCGGCATTGCGAAGCGCGGGCAGGTGTCGCCGCGCTGTCTGCACGCTCATGCGCGCTTCTGGGGCCTGGATCGCGAGGGCAGCGAGCATCTCGCCGTTCCGGCCTGTCACCGGCACCGCCGTGCAAACGACACCGACGAGATATTCCTGACGGTCGAAAGACACCTGTTCCTTGCGGATCTGCCGCAACTCGGCAGCAAGCTGTACGCTGTCAGTGATGGTGCTGTCGGTGAAGCGCCGCAACTCCAGGCTCTGCAACAGTCGCCGGCGGCGCGCCGACGGGGCCAGCGCCAGATACAGCTTGCCGATGGCGCTGCAATGCAATGGCACGCGCGAGCCGATGCTGTAATGCAGCCGCAAGGGCCAATGTTCTGCTTCCACGCGATCGAGATAGACGACCTCGCCATTGAGTATTGTGCCGATATTGCAGGTCTCGTTGAGTGTATGGACGAGCCGCTGGAGCACAACGTGTGGTGTGTCGTGGCGCATCGAGGATGACAGTGCGCCGAAGGCGAGGTTTGTCAGCCTCGGGCCGACGATCAGGCGGCGCCGGCCCGGCTCACGAGACAGATACCCCTGCGAGATGAACCAGTCGACCAGCCTGTAGGCCGTCGCCTTGGGCAATTTCACCGACGAGATAATGTCGAGCACATCGACCGGGCTGCGCGAACTCGCTACGTGCTCGAGAATCGCGAAAGAGCGTGCAGTGGCGCCGAGCTTGTGTTCGCGCGCGCCCGCGGTTTTCGGCAGGTGCGGCCTCCTCTTGGTCACACCCGGCCGTACGCTGGAGCGCGCACTTGCGGCCGTTCCCTCATCCACTCGAAGATTGGTAGGCATAGGTCACCTAACCCCGGTTTGAGCCGTCAACAGACGGCTTCTGAGCAAACGCTGCAGGAAGGGCAGCAGCAGGACGATGGTGGTGAACACAACGATCGTTCCCGAAATCGGTCGCGTAAAGAACACGGTCCAGTCGTTGGAAAAACTGATCATCGTGTTCATGAACGCCTCTTCCGCAATCGGACCGAGGATCACGCCCAGCACCAATGGCGCGACTGGAAATTTCAGGCGTTCGAAGCCGTAGCCGAGGATGCCGAATCCGATGATCAGCCACAGATCCGTGATGTTGTTGCGGATCGACAAGGCGCCGATAAAGCAGAGAATCAGCACATAAGCGGATACGACTGCTTCGGGAAAATCGAGGATCTTCACCAGCGGACGGATGGCGAAATATCCAATGGCGCACATCAGCGCGAGGCCAAGAAAGAGTGAGGCGAATACGGTGTAGACCAGCGGCGCCGAGCTCACGAGTACCTGCGGTCCGGGTTGAATGCCGTGCAGCATGAAGGCGCCAAGAATAACCGCGGTTGCGCCACTCCCGGGAATGCCAAGCGCCAGCAGATGAACCATCGCGCCACCGACCGACGCAGTGGCCGCCGCCTGGGGAGCCACAATGCCCTCCGCGATGCCGGTACCCATCAGGTTCTTGCGCTTGCCGAAGCGCGCCTCGATGCCATAGCTCACGAACGACGCAATGGTCGCGCCGGCCCCGGGCAAAAGGCCGATGAGGTCGCCGACCACCGATGAGCGCAAAAACATTCCCTTGATCTCGTTGAGTTCCTTCAACGTTGGCAATTCGGTGCGAGCGTTTGAAATCTTGTCGAGCGGCTTGGTGGCAAAACCGGTTTCAAGGCGAGTGAGCACCTCGCCGACGCCATAAGCGCCGACCATCACCACGAGAAACTCAATGCCGTCAGCGAGGATCGGCGATCCGAATGTAAAGCGATAGGCGCCGTAAATCGGATCAGTGCCGACGGTTGAAATCAGAATGCCGACACTCATGCTGATAAAGGCATTGGCGAGCGAACCCTTGCCGATCGCCACCACGCTGAGCAGGCCGAACATGACAATCACGAAATATTCCGGCGAGGAAAAGCGGAGCGCGAATTTGGCAAGCGGCTCGGTCAGCGCGACCATGACGATGGCTGACAGAAGGCCGCCACCAAGCGCCGCGACCAGCGTCCAGCCGAGCGCCTTGGCCGGCCTGCCCTTGCGCCCCATGGTGTAGCCGTCCCAAAGCATGGGCACGTCGATCGGCTCACCGGGAATCCGGAACAAAATGGCGGTAAACGCGCCGCCATAGGTGCCCGAGACGTACATCGCCGTCAGCAGCACGATCGAGGCGGTGACGTCCATCTTGTAGGTGAAGGGCAGCGCCAGCGCGACGCCCATCACCAGCGTCAGGCCGGGCAGCACGCCGATCAGCAGGCCAATGACGATGCCGACGAACAGCATCGCCATGTTAAGCGGCGTCAGGCAGTGGACGAACCCGTTCGCGAGCTGGATGAGGATGTCGATCATGTCCTCACCACAGGCTGGGGATCGCGAAGAAAATGTCGGTGATGCGATCGAACGGCGCGATACCGCGCGGCAGTGAAACATACGCAATGCGCAGGAACAGAATGCCGCAAAAGATCGTCACCGCGGCGCTGGTGCCCCAAATGGCGCCATGCGCGCGATAACCGCCGACATACATAAAGGCGGCGAGAAACAGGAACGTGCCGAGGATGAAGCCGAGCACCGGCACGAGCACCGCGTAGATCGCCATCAGCACGATCCCGCCGATCAAAAGACGCGGATAGACCGGAGGTTTTTCCTCGGCGTCCGTCTCCTGGTCGAAGGCTTCCAGAAATCCGGCTGCGTCCTGATTGCCGGCGATGAGGCGACGGGAAATTTCCCATACGCAGGACGCGCCCATCAGCAGAATGGCGAGGTGCGGCCACGTTTCGGGCCCAAGCTGTCCAGGCCGGGGCGCGTACTCGAACGTGCCTGCATAGATGTAGAGCGCAATCGCAAGGGCGAGCCCCACCGCGTAAGGCATGACCGAGCGAATGAGCGCCTTGTCCATGGCCCTTACTCTGCTACGGAAAACATGCCGGTTCCCCTAGTTCGTCACCATGGTCTTCTTCATGTCCTCGAGCTGCTCGTTCACGAAGGCCGAAGCTTTCGTGGCGTCCTCGAAGCTGTTCGGGTCGGCGTACTGTTCCTCGAGAAACTTCTTGTACTCCGGCGACTCGTAGACCTTGGCCAGCACGTCCGACAGTTTCTTCACGATGTCCGGCGGCGTGCCGGCCCGCACGACGATCGATCGGAACTGCGGCAATGCAACCTTGTAGCCGAGCTCGAACGAAGCCGGCACATCCTTGAATGCCGCCAGCCGCTTTTCCCCGAACAGAAGGATCGGGCGCATCTGCTTGCCGTTGAGAAACTGTGCGACATCGCCCGCCTGCTCATAGAGCGCATCGGCGTGCCCGCCGAGGATCGAAACATAGCGCTCGCTCGGTTTGGAGAACGGCACCTGCACGACCTTGACGCCGCCGCGGTCGAGCACCGAGAGCGAGAAGTCGTCGACGCTGCCGAATCCGAGCGTCGCAACCTTCAGCTTGCCGGGGCTGGCCTTCGCGGCTTTTTCAAAATCGGCCCAGGTTTTGAATTCGCTGTCTTCCTTCACAAAGATGAAAGACGGGCCCTTGATCATCACTGCAACGGGCGTGATGTCATTCATGGTCCAGCGGGGGCTTTTGCCGGCAAGCAACGCGTGGCTGTCGGCGATGTAAATCGCCATCGAATAACCGTCGGCAGGCGCCGCCAGAAGCTTCGCCATGCCCGTCGCGCCGGTGCCACCGGGTACGTTGACGACTGGTATGCCCTGACCGAGCATCGGCTCCATCAGCTTGCTGACGAGGCGGGCGAGTTGATCGGCGCCGCCACCCGGGCCCCACGGGACGATCAATTCGATCGGGCGCTCCGGATAGCCGGCCGCAACGGCCTTGCTGCCGAACAGCGCGGTGAGCGCCACCGCCACAAGCACTACGAGGCTTCGCGTCGAACGCATGGACTGATCCTCCTGCCATCGGCCGCTTGCAGATTTCGTCCAGCCCGCGGCCGTGCCTGGCAAGGACGTTGGTCCGGCTTATGACTGCCGGTTGGTCGTCTGGGCGGAGGACCCGCCTCGACGATGTCTCGTTATTTGAGACTGATGTTCTCAATACGATAACAGAAGGCCCATGCGCGGCAATGGTGATTTCGAGGCGAAATGTCCCGTGATTTGAGAATTCGATTTCGCGAAACGCTGGAAGCACAACGATTTTTTGTTGGGGCCAGTGTTTACAGCTCGTCAAGGCCGGCATGACGCCGGAGAGCGACGCGATCCAATCCTCACCGCTTCTCCAACGGCACATAGGCCCGCGCGTCGGGTCCGTTATAAAGAGTGAGCGGACGCAGCAGGATATTGTTTTCGAGCTGCTCGAGCACCTGCACGACCCAGCCCGGCACGCGCCCGATAGCGAAGATCGGCACAAACAGATCACGCTTGATGCCGAGCAGGTGGTAGACGACGCCGGAATAGAAATCGACGTTCACGTTCACCCCGTGGCGCGCATAAGGTGCCATGGCCGTGACCACCGCCTGCAGAATCTCGAACCATTTCGGCTCGCCCATTTCCTTTGACAGGCGTTCAACGCCGGCGCGCATGTGGCGCGCGCGCGGATCTTCAGCGCGATAGACCCGGTGGCCGAAGCCGGTGACCGCAACGCCGGCCTTTCGCTTTTCCCTCACATAGTCGGCGGCGCGTGACGAGTCTCCGATTTCCTCTGCCATCTTCATCACGTCCTCGGCAGCGCCGCCATGCGCTGGCCCCGACAGCGCTGCAATCGCCGCGACGATCGCGGCATGCAGATTGGCTTCGGTTCCGATGACCACGCGCGCGGCAAAGGACGATGCATTGGAGCCATGCTCGGCATGCAAAATGAGATCGCGATCGATCAGCTGCGCGGCATCGGCGCTTGGCTTCTTCCCTGTCAGCATCCAGAGCAAATTGGCGGCATGGCCCAGCGCCTGGTCGGCCGCGACCGGCTCCTCGTCGGCGCGAATGCGCGAATGGGTGGCGACGATCATCGGCACCTGCGAGGTCAGCCGCACAGCCTTGCGCAGGGTCGCCTCGCGCGAATTATCGGCGGTTTCCGGATCGAAGGTGGACAGCGCCGAAACAGCCGTGCGCAAGACATCCATCGGATGCGCCGATTTGATCAAGCGAATGATGTCGATGACCGCTCCAGGCAATTTCCGCGAGGATTTCAGTTCGGCATCGAAGCCCGCGAACTGCTGTCTGTCGGGCAGATCGCCGTTCAGCAGCAGCCACGCGGTTTCCTCGAAACTCGAATGCTCGGCGAGATCGTGGATCGAATAGCCGCGATAGCGCAGTTCGCCAGCCCTGCCGTCGATGAAGGTGCAGGGCGAACGATCGAAGTAAACTCCCTTGAGGCCGCGTTGAATCTTGATCGGTTCGGCGGTTTCGGTCATTGATGGCCTCTTCTGTTGCGCATGACCTGATCTTCGGGATTATGCGCTTGCTCTCGATGACGCGTCTTTCCCACGCGGTGAGAAGCATGGATTTACTTGATCGGCTGTTTGATATCGCACGGCGGGGCAATCGCAAAATCGTTTTGCCGGAAAGCGATGATGCGCGCGTCGTTGCCGCCGCTACACGCCTGAGAGATCAACATCTCGCCCGGCCGACCCTGCTCGGCGCTCCCGACGCGCTGAAAAAAATCGCGGACGATCTGAAAATCTCATTGGACGGCATCGAGATCATTGATCCTCGCGGCGATAACCGGCTCAAAGACTATGGCGCGGCGTTGGCGACGGTGCGGGAGTCGATGACACCGGCAATGGCGACGCGGCTCGTGTCAAAACCGCTCTACTTCGGCGGCATGATGGTGCGGCAAGGCGATGCCGATGCGATGGTCGCGGGATGCGCAAATCCGACGCGGCGCGTCATCGAGGCCGGGCTGATGACGGTTGGCCTCGCTTCGGGGATCGCGCTGCCGTCGAGCTATTTCCTGATGGTCGTGCCGGACTTTCTCGGGCGCGGCCCCAGGCCATTTATCTTCGCCGATTGCGCCGTTAATGCCGATCCGTCCGCGGGCGAACTGGCGGATATCGCCATCGCCTCGGCACGCAGCGCGCAGGCCCTGCTTGGCGAAACGCCTCGCGTAGCCATGCTGTCATTCTCAACTCAAGGCAGTGCACAGCACGCGCGCGTCGACAAGATACGAGAGGCGTTGAGCCTTGTGCGCCAGCGCGATTCAAGGGTGATCGTCGACGGCGAATTTCAGGCCGATGCAGCGGTGGTGCCGAGCGTGGCACAGACAAAAGTGAAAGAGCAAAGCGCCGTCGCCGGACAGGCTAATGTGCTGATCTTCCCCGATCTCGATTCCGGCAATATCGCGTACAAGCTCACGCAGTGGCTCGGCGGCGCGCAGGCCATCGGGCCTTTTCTGCAAGGCTTCGCCAGACCGATCAGCGATCTGTCGCGCGGTGCCAGCGTGGAGGACATCGTCACCACCTGCGCAGTGGTGGCGGCAGCGGGCTAGTGCTTCCACTCCGGCGCGGCGACCGGCTTCCACGTGCGCTTGATCTTCAGATCGTCAACGATGGCATTGGCGGCGATATAGCCGGCCGCGCCGTTGATGCCGCCGCCATTACCCGACGACGAACCGCAAAGATAGAGACCTTCCACGGGCGTCCGCGATCCGGGCATCAGCGGGTGCGGCCGGTTGATGCCGAGCTGGTTCGGGACATAAGCGCCCACACGCACGGCACCCTGACGCATATTGGCATTGAGCTTTTCAACGTCGAGCGGAGTGAAGAGATAACTCCCAAGCAGATTGTCACCCTCGAGATTCGACGCGTAGATACGCCAGTAGTCGAGGACGCGCTGCATGTACTCAGCGCGGTTACGCTCCCACTCCTGCGGCCCGCCATCGACCGAATAGGGTGCAAAGGGCCACCAGAACGCGCTGTGCCTGCCGGCCGGCGCATAGCTCGGGTCGAACTGGCTGTTGCAGGCGCCGTTGCCCATCAGGACTCTGGGAAATTTCTTCGCCGCGCAATCCTCGAAGCAACTCGCGACGTCCTCGATATGGTCCATGCCAAAGAAAATGTTGTAGGCGCGCGCCACATCGGGATCGAAGGCGGCGGCGCGATAGGCCGGCGGATCTTTCAGTGCGAGATGCAAGGTCACCAGACTGTGGTTGCCCCAGTGCCAGGATTTCGCCTTCTCGCGCACCGGCTCGGGGAACAACTCCTCGCCGGTCATTTGCACCGTCGTAGGAAAATCGATCGCACTGGCAACGAATTTATCGCCGTTGATCGTGCGGCCATCGGCAAGCCTCACGCCGGCGGCGCGGCCATTCTTGACCGTTATTTCCTTCACGTCCGCGCCCGTGACGATCTCGCCACCGCCCGCCTCCACCACCCGCGCCAACGCCAGCGGCAGCGATATGGCCCCGCCGACCGGAAGGGTGAAACTGGCAATATTGGCGAAGATCGCCGGGAAAACGATGCCCGCGCCGGGTACGTTCTCGGTCGTGATCACGTGCATATAAGATGTGAACAGCGTGCGGATGCGCTCGTCGACGAAATGCTTGCGCACGACAGTGAACAGATCGTGCTGGGCGTGCGAAAGCAGCTCTTTCGCTTTTGGGCCGCTCAACCGGTCAAGAAGCTGCTCCCGCGGCATCGGTGCGTTATAGAGCAGCGACACCAGCAGCGGCCGCATCTCCTCACAGTATGTATGCCAAAGCTCGCGAAACGTCTCGGCATCCTGTTTTGAAAAACGCGCCAGCGAGGCGCAGGTCTTGTCGAGATCCTTGTAGATGACGATGCCGGTGCCGTCGCGGAAGACCGCCGCCTGCTGTACGGGCGGCTCGATATAGGAAAAACCGTAACGATGAAGCTCGAGGTCGTGAAGCAGTGGGCAAAAGCCGATGCCCATGTAGAAATTGGCGTGCAGATTGAGCCTGTAGCCGGGAAGGATACGCTCTTCGGTGCTTGATCCGCCGCCGATGCGGCTGTTGCGCTCGAGCACGGCGACGCGCATGCCGGCGCGCGTCAGGTAGGCGGCAAGCGCGAGGCCATTGTGGCCCGCGCCGATCACAACCCCATCGAAGCTCGCCATGCTGCCCCCCGCTCCTGTCAGGCGCCGCCGCTCTTGACGCCTAGCCCTCGCATGAATCGTTCGCGAATTTGCACCGGATCGCGGTCGGTCGTTGCCACTGCAGGTTTGTTGTCGATCCGGGCAGCGATCAGACTGGCCCCCTCCCCTTTAAGGGCAGACGCGGCCAGGCGATCGAAATCTGCTTCATCGAAGGCCCATGCGCTGTTTACGATCCCGGCGCCACGCGCGACGGCGACGAGATCGGTCGCCGCCGCGCTCGCGGTCGGCTGCGAGCCAGTGATCTGGTAGATGCCGTTGTCCCACACAACGATCGTAAGATTCTTCGGTGCGCGCTCGGCAACGGTCGCGAGACACCCGAGCTGCATCAGCAACGAGCCGTCGCCTTCGAGCGCGATGACGTGGCGGTGTGGCTGCGCGATGGCGACGCCGAGTGCGATGGGGATGGCGAGGCCCATGCTGCCGAGCATGTAGAAATTCTGCGGACGCTGGCCGCTCGCCCACAGATCGAAGTTGGCGTTCCCAATGCCGCCGATGACCGCTTCGTCTCGCTTGAGCTGGGCCACCAGCCGCTTCGTCAAGTCGAAGCGGTTCATCACCTTGGCATTATGCGCGCCGACGGCTCCCGACGATTTCGTGGTCATGGCCATCTCAACCCTCGAACACTTTGCCGCCAGTGAGCAGCGGCGAAAGAATAAAGGTCACGGGAGCCTGCGTTGCCACCGCTTGCTTAATCGAGCGATCGATGGTGAACGCAAGCTCGTCCTGACGGGTAATCGTGATGTTTTCGACCGCGAGCGAATTGAGCACCGGCCGCATGGTCTTGCAGACAAGGGCCTGGCCGAGATTGAATTCGCCGAGCGTGCCGCGTTCCGACACGAATATCAGAGCCGGGATCTGGCAGGGCACCACCAGCGAGGCGAGCGCATTGGGGATGGTGCCGAAGCCACTGGTCTGCATCAGGACCGCACCGCGCAATCCGCCCATCCATGCGCCGGTGATGATGCCAAGTGCTTCCTCTTCACGCGTCGCAGCAAAGGCGTTGAAGAACGGGTCGGCATGAATGCCTTTGATCAGCGGCGTGAACACGCGGTCGGGGACATACACCACGAGTCTGACGTCGTTTGCCTTCAACGTCGCGAGCACAATGTCGTACCAGGTGATTGCCCGCGTTTGGCTATCTGTCATGACTCGAAGGACCGGGACACTGCCGTTTGAACATCGTGAAATTCGCGTACGCGAACCAGGCCCGATAACGCTTCCATTCGAGGCCATTGCTCCAATAATCGCAAAAGCTTAGCCTAAGACAAATTGCCACGCTAATCAGAAAATACGAACAATAATCAGGGGGAGGATAATGATGAAGTCCAACGGGCACTCGGCGCCGTCACGGCGCAGCATCATCAAAGGCGCCCTGGTGGCGGGCGTCGCCGCCCCCGCATTCCTGCGCGCGCGTTCAGCCTACGCCGCATATCCCGACCGGCCAGTGAAAATTATCGTGGCGAATACGCCGGGCGGACCTTCCGACATCGTCGGCCGTATTACCGCCGCGGCGCTTCAACAAGCGACCGGCAAGACCTTCATCATTGAAAATATCGGCGGCGCCGGTGGCAACATCGGATTTGGAAATGCCGCGCGTGCCGAAGCCGACGGCTACACGATCCTGCTTGCAACCAATGCCTGGTCAATCAATGCCAGCCTTTACAACAAGGTTCCCTACGATCCACTCAAGGATTTCGTGGGTGTGAGCGAGCTGGCAACCTCACCCAATACATTTGTGGTCAAGTCCGACCTGCCGGCCAAAACAATAAAGGACTTCGTCGCGCTCGCCAGAGCCAATCCGGAAAAATTCAATTGCGCGACGCCACCGATCGGAACCACGCCGCAAATCCAGCTTGAAGTTTTGAAAATCCGCGAAAAGCTGCCCAAACTGGAAGACGTCGTCTACAAGGGAGGCGGCGACGCCATTCAGGCCCTGCTGAGCGGGACCGCGCAATTGAGCTCCGGTTCGCTACCGCCGGCGGCTCCTCATATCAAAGCAGGTACGCTGCGCTGTCTGGCAGTGACCGGTGAAAGTCGCTGGCCGGACTTGCCTGACGTTCCGACGATGGTTGAGTCTGGCTATACGGATTTCGTGTTTGCGACCGACACCGTCCTGCTGGCGCCCGCCAAGACGTCACCGGAAATCATAAAGTGGCTCGAAAACGAAACGCTCAAAGTCCTCGCCACCGATGAGATGAAGGAAAAGCTTTACAAATCCGGCTTTCAGGTGCGGGCGAAGGGTGCCGACGCGGCTTGGGCACGCGTGACAAAGGAAATCGACCTGTTCAGGAGCATCATCGATCAGGCCGGAATCCAAAAGCTGTAATAAACAATGGTCACTCCGGGGCCAGCGGAACACGATCGTGCGAATCAAGACAATCGAGCCCATCGCGGTCAGTTTGCCGATGCTCAAGCCCGTCATCATGGCGGGCGAGGAAGTCCGGCGCGCCGACAATGTGCTGGTGCGGATCGAGAGCGACGATGGCGTGGTCGGCTGGGGTGAAGCCGCTGCCGCGCCGGTGATGACCGGCGACACGCTGGAGAGCATCGTCTCCGCCGTACATTATCTGAGCGCGGCATTGCGTGGTCGTGATGCGGCCGACATTGCCGGCGCTCTCGTTGCCATGGACGGTCGCATGTATGGCAATCACGGAGCCAAAGCCGCGGTTGAAATCGCGTTGCATGATCTCACCGGTCGTGCGACGGGAAAACCCGTGCATGCCCTGCTTGGTGAAAAGAAACGCAGCCGCATGCCGTTACTTGGCGTGATCGGTGGCGGCGACTACGCCGGCGATCTGCACGACGCCGAAAAGAAAAAGGCGGCAGGCTTCACCGCCTACAAGATCAAGGTCGGCATTGCCACGCCGGAAAACGACGCCGCGCGCACGCGCGACATCTGCAAGGTTCTCGGCGGCGGCGTGCTCGTTTCCGCCGATGCAAACCAGGGTTACAGCACGGAACAGGCTCTTGCCTATGTGCAGACAGTGAAGGGCTCGGGACTCGGTTTTTTCGAGCAACCGGTGATGGCTGATGACCTTCCCGGAATGGCCACCGTGGCGGCCGCAACCGACATCGCTATCGGCGCCGACGAAGGTATTCATTCACTCGAGGACATCAGGCGCCACCATGAGCGCAAAGCCGCCCGCGGCGTGAGCCTGAAGGCGATCAAGCTGGGCGGGATCCGCGCGTTGACGGAGGCCGGACGCCTGTGCGATCGGCTCGGGATGAGCGTAAATATTTCGTGCAAAACCGGAGAATCGAGCGTCGCTTGCGCGGCCGCAACTCATGTCGCCGCCGTGATTCCCAACATCGGCTGGGGACTGACGTTGACCCATACGGGGCTGGCGGAGGATGTCGCCGTTTCGCCAGTCCCGACCGCCAAGGGCCACGCCGATAGTCTCGACCGTCCCGGACTCGGTATCGACGTCGACGAAGATCGCGTTCGTCAGCACCGCGTCGCAATCGCGACGCGCAATGTTGCCTAGACTGGGGCGCGTTGTTTCAACCCTGAGAACGTCTGTATAAACGCGGTTCGATCGCGATGATTTCGGCCGAGTCTTCGCGCGCGCGTGACTTTGTGGCGAAACAGCCAATGACCGCCCCGGCAACATAGCCCAATTGCAATGTCGTGAGGCCCAGGAACACGACGAACAAAATAAACCCGGCGCCGTTTCCGGACGCGATGCCGACGGCGACGATTGCCACAAAGCCGACAATGACCGGAGCGATCAGTACAACGACTCTGAACCGCAGTCCGAGTATCGCGCCGATGAGAAAGACCGTCACGGCGAACGCCACAATGATCATTTGAGTGACCGCCATGCTGTCTTGCCTCGAACAATTTCAATGCTGATGAAGAACCCAGCGAGAGCTGCTAAGCGCCGGAGTACGATCAACACGGTCGCCACCGCACAATTGCAATTTTTGGAACAAGGACTTTAAGCGCTTAAGTGTCAGAAAACTTGGACAGAAGCGGCACTCAATTGGACTGAATTGCACTCAGTGCAGGAATACATAATCCGCCGAAAACGGCACGCTGCGGTACGTGCCCGCGGTTTCGCACGATCCTTGCATCGCGCCGCCCCTGGTGTTGATGCGTTGGACGGTTTTCACGCGAGAGAGGATTCCGTTGCCGCGCTGCTCGGTAACATCCAATTTGAGCCAGGGGACATCGTTGAAGGTTGCCCCTGGCGCCGCGGCCACCATCTTGGCCCGCACGGAGCTGCCGTCGACGTGCTGCCAATTTGGACCGCCATAGTGAAGGCCGATCGTTTTGCCATCAAGAATCAGCGCCGCGATCGGCTCGCGCACCTGCCATACAAGCTTGTTTCCAAGATCGAGTCTGCACTCGTAGAGCTGTGCACCCTCGGCATGGAACGTGGCGACAATTGCCTCTCCGGACACGGCTATCGCCGGAGGCAGCTGGGCGCATAGTGGCGCGACAGGCGACCAGGACCCGGCGAGCACGCCAGCTAACAAAGACTTCCTCAAGCCCGATTTCATTGATGTCCTTAGTTCGTGCAGGTCTTTTCGAAGACCAGGAACCGCGACCGGGCGGCGACTATACGGGCGGGGAAATGGCGGCGAACGCTTCGTTGGGGTGGCCGCTCGCGCTAGTGGGGGCGAAGCTCACGACCTGCCTTACCGAAACATTCGCCGCCGTGCCGCAAAAGCGGCCCGCACCAGCGAGAAAGGAACGCTGGTGAAGCCCAGCGAAAATAAGAACACCAGACTGTGTCGCCATAACCTCTTACGCGTATCTGCAATCAAAAACTTGGGCGGACACGACGACAGCTTGGACGCTGACGAAAATCTGGAGCTTCGTCGTACGTCAGCTTTTATCTCTCACAGAGATTTCGCCGGACTAGCGGTGCTCGCTCTGAGCACACGCTCTGGGAACGCACTTGGAGCTGGGCTGCCTGAACGCTTTTTGCATAACGCCCTTCACTCTTAGCGGCGCCCCGAATGAGTCCCTCCAGACGGCGGCGTTGCAGGCCTACTGCTGTTATGCAGCTGCCTAACCTGGTGCTGGGCAGCAAGAGCCTTGTGCGCCGCGCATGTCCGGTAAAGCGAACCGCACGCAACGGAGTCGAATGGCGAGTTCGCTCCTTTTACGCAGGAGACATTTTCGCTGCGGCAGTCAGCGAACGCCGGCTGTGCGCCGACCAGAGCGACGAGGCCAGCGATGGCGAGAGCCCCGACGAGAACCTGGCGCAAGTTGATCTCCTGCTTTTTTTGATCTGCAGTTGATCAGTGAACTGTTCATCTGCGAAATCTTGTGCAGACCAGTTTACGCGCATGCGGATGAACCGCGCTTGAACAAGTTCCCGTTATTTGAATATTTTGTATTTTCTGAGGACAGTGCTGCTCGTCAGTTCGTTGCAACCTGTTCCGAAATTGTACCTTCGTTCCGGACATCACGTGGGGTCGCGCCGAAGCGACGCTTGAACGAGCGATTGAAATAAGACAGGTCGCCGAATCCCGCATCATAGGCGATCGCGCCGACCGCGCTCTGGGCCAGCCGCGGTTCGGTCAGCATGCGGTGGGCACGGCTCAGCCGCTGCGAGAGCAGAAATTCTGAAAACGTTGTGCCCTCGCCTTCGAACAGTCGCTGCAGATTGCGTGGCGTCAAGCCGAGGTGTGCGGCGACGCCGCCAACCGAAAGATCCCGTCGATTGCTGTTTTCGATGATGTAGGCTTTGGCCATTCGGAGCCGCGCGGCCGGTACGCCGCGGCCACCCGCAAGGCCAGACGCGTCGTGCGCCGAGCCGAGCGCCAACGCAACAAGATCGTGCAGATGATTAACCGCGGTGCGCCGGAATTCCGGCGTAGCCAGCGCGATATCGTTGAACAGCGGCGCCGCGTAGCCCGCAAGCAATTTCAGCGCTTCGGTCTTTTGTGGGATGAGTTGCATGACCACATCATCGACATCGGGGACGATCGCCGAAAGAATTGATCGTGGAATACGAAATGAAAGGGAGCCTCCGTGCACCGGACGGTCAAACACCTTGACTTCACCAGTGCTCATCAACACGGCATCGCCTTCACGCAAAACAACATCGCGGCCTCTGGACTGCGTGACGACCGAGCCCGACTGATTGATGATGAAGGTAAGATCGCCATTGCCGTCCGCGAGGAATTCGCGGGTTCGGGTGATGCGGGAAGGCGACATCGCCGTCGACATTATTTGCACACCGGGCAACACCCGGATCAGTATCGCGCACTCCAACGGAGCGTCGTTGATGGGCTCGATATCGAGCTTCATTGACATACGCCCATAGTGCTCGCGCCACATCGCGACCCGATCCTTTTCCGGCAGGTCAGCAGTGGAAAAGCGGACAGTAGAGAAGCCATCTGGATTCATCAGCGTCGCCCTACTTCAAGACCGCGCCGGTATAGGCGGGTCAGCCCCTCATCTCATCCCCTCAAAGAGGGGGAACATCTCGGAAAACAATGAACTGTTTGGTCCGTTGCCGAGAGCGAAATGCCCAAAGCAGACTACCCAAGCACGGCACCTCGAATGAAAGGTGGTCCCTGGGCGACCAGAACCGACACTCCGACACGTCGTCGCTGCGCCATCATTGGTAACAACATGCCAGCAAAGCGATCGTCGTGCGCCATCCAATCAGAGGACTGAATGAAGTAATTCAGCGGAGTCATTTGCCAGCGGGCATTGGTCTGTGCGTCAGGCATTGTGTGTTGCCACGGCTGTGACGCGACATTCACGCGAGACAGGGACGAAAACTTTTTGCATTTAAGTCTCCTGTTTTCTCGCATTTTGTTATGTCGCCGAGCGTCGATGCGTGCGGAATAATTTATGATCTTTATGTTCGTGGCGATGAACCTCACGTGAATGGCGCGTTGTCGAGCGACAGGTTTTTCGTCCTACAAACGGAGGGCACGTTTCGAATCCTCCCGACAATGCCGCTGAAACTGTCATGAAGACGCCACAGAGATGCTTCCCGCCTGTTTTCGGTGAGACACGCACGACGGATTCCCGGACGTCAGCAGCGGCAGATGCACAGAACGACGGCGGCTCGAAAAGAAAACAAGGCTCCGCAAATGGAGGCGCTCCAATACCATCGCCTTAAAGCTGCGCCTTCCCCCGGCAATTTCCGGAAAAACATGCGAAATAGCGCAATTTGGCGTGTCTGAAAATAAGATCGGGTAGCGAAATAGTTTGATTTTGCATCCTCCATTCGGGGGATGCAGAGGTTCTGTTTTTCGCAACATTTCGTATCCCGAAAGATGCGCAAACTTGTAGCCAAGGTTGAAACGCATGGTCATCGATCTTGCGGGTGATAGCGACGCGGTTGTATACGCACGTCGCGACAAGCGATCTTGGCCTAAAGCGCAGACGAATATGCTGAGAGCGCAAGTGTCGCGTATGGGCACTTCCCGGCGCTTGCTGCACGCGCGGAGAGTCGGCAATGGCTTCCTGGACTACGGACGCGATCAAACAGCGTGAGCGCTTTTCATTCTGGCGCGACATCGTTTGCAGTCGAGTATTCAATATTTCGTCTGAGGCTCCGCCTGAGCTTTTTTCCGGCCGAATCACCGCGTGGAGCGCCGGCCCGATTCGGTTTGCGACATGCGAAACCTCCGGCTGGGAGATCGCGCGAAGCCGGCGCGATATCAATAGAGCTCCTGCAGACCACTATACAATTTACCTGCAATTGCGTGGGCAAACCGCGATGGAACAGTGCGGTGAGTCATTTACTTTTCAGCGCAATGACATCTTCATTTCCGACGGCCGGCAGCCGTTCCGCGCCGCGCTTTCCAATGACGGCTTCCGCGCGATGGCGGTGCTGCCGCGCGCCATGATCGATTGGCGTGCTCCCTGGCTGCGCCGGCGTCCCCTCAACAAGTTGAATTCAAATTCATCTTTTTTTGATCTTGCCCGGCGTCATTTTGTGCACCTGGTTTCCAAAGATTTGAGCGAGACTCAAACAAGCCTACTGACCGACAATCTCTGCAACTTGCTGGCACTCACCAGCGCAAACGATATCCCGCCAAATCGACTGCGGCCGGAATTGCAGCTCGAGGCTATGCTCGCCTTTTCTCGCCAAAATATTCACCGTTCCGAGCTGTCTCCTCGCTTTGTAGCGACGCATTTCGGCATCTCGGTGCGCACACTGCATTTGCGCTTCGAAAAGCTTGGACAAACATTTTCCCGCTGGATGCTGGAAACCCGGCTCGACGCGTGCAGCAAGGCATTAAGGGATCCGCTTCAGGGGACCCGCAGCATCTCCGAGATTGCCTACGGTTGCGGATTTAGCGATCTATCGCATTTCAACAATACCTTCCGTGCGCGCTTCGGCATGCCGCCGAAGCACTGGCGTCAGTTTATTGACGAAGCGGTGATGTCGAATGCGTGACATCTGCGCACCTGCGGGGGCTGAAATGGTTTCGTGGTCGACCGATACGATCAATGAGCGTGAGCGCTTCTCGTACTGGCGCGAAATGATCTGCAACACGCTGTTCAGCATTTCGCCTGAGGCCCCGCCCGAACGTTTCTCCGCCCGCATCACAGTGCGCAATTCCGGCCCACTGCGCTTTGCGACCTGCGAATCCACGAGCTATGAGATCATTCGCACCCGCCGCGATATCGCTCGGGCTCCCGCCGACCACTACACCATTTATCTGCAGCTGCGTGGGCTAACTGCGATGGAGCAATCCGGCGAGTCGGTTTCGTTCGGCCGTAACGATATCGTCATCTCCGACTGCCGCCGGCCGTTCCGCGCGATGCTTTCCAACGACGGATGCCGCGCAGTTGCAGTTGTGCCACGTGCGATGGTCAATTCGCGTGCCCCATGGTTGCGTCAGCGACCGGTGTACAAATTCTCGAACTCACGCTTTCTCGATCTTGCGCGGCGCCACATGATACGATTGGTTTCCGACGACTTGAACGAGACCGAGTCGTACCTGCTGACTGAGAATCTCTGTAACTTGCTGGCGCTCTCCAGCGCGGCCGACGTTCCATTAGATCGTCTGCGAACAGAACTTCAGCTCGGGGCCCTGCTCGCCTTCTGCCAGCAAAATCTGCATTTTCCGAGCCTGTCGCCGCAATTTGTAGCCGAGCGCTTTGGCCTCTCAGTGCGCACACTGCATCTGCGGTTCGAAAAAATTGGGCAAACATTCGGTCGTTGGCTGCTCGAAACCCGGCTGGATGCGTGCAGCAAGGCGCTGAGAGATCCTCTTCAGCAGACTCGCAGCATATCCGAGATTGCCTACAGCAGCGGTTTCAACGATCTATCACATTTCAATAAGACATTTCGCGCGCGCTTCGGCATGCCACCGAGCCAATGGCGCCATGAGTGTGTGAAAAACAAGCTTTAGATTCCCGTCAAACCGGGCGCTGCGGCGTGTCTGAGCGCAATCAAATCGATTAGCGGACATCTTAGTTCTGGCCTGCCGAGTCGGCTGGCGGATCGAATTTTACCCTGACCATTGTGGCTCCGGCGAGAATCACAATCAGCGAAAGATAAACGACGAAGATCCGCAACAACACATGTCTGACTTTTCTTCGTTCCTGGTGACCCAGATGGTCCATGTAAAACG
>DASSIJ010000028.1:0-46297 GCA_035692045.1 Pseudolabrys sp.
CGCGGATGCATCACCTGGAAAAGATCGAAGACGCGGACGCGAAGTTCCTGAATCGGAATCGGATCGGCGATACGCAGCGCGGCAAGCGCAACCAGCAATATGAAAGCAAGGCCGCGGGCCAGTCCGAAACCGCGCGCCAAGTGTGAAAACCATGTCATTGGACATCGCCCGCCGGCGGGAGAGGCGACGAATCCGTCATTTTTCCCGGAATGCCCGCATGAATTGATCTTGCAGAGGCTTGATCAGATACGACATCACTGTGCGTTCGCCGGTCTGCACGAAAGCTTCGACAGGCATACCCGGGATGAGTTTGACATCTCCGAGGCGGGCGAGTTCGCTCTTCGTCATGGCGATGCGCGTCGTGTAAAAGTTTTGCCCGGTGCGCTGATCCGTCGTGGTGTCGGCGGAAACACGGGTGATGGTGCCGTTGATTTCGGGAGTTGTGCGCAGATTGAAAGCGGAAAAGCGCAAAACCGCCGACTGGCCGACCTGCACCTGATCGATATCATGCGGATTGACCTTGGCCTCGACCGCCAGATTGTCGGTCTCCGGAACGATCAGCATGATTGCGTCGCCGGCCGGGATCACGCCGCCAACCGTGTGCACTTTCGACTCCAGCACGGTGCCGTCCTGCGGGGCGCGGATGTCGATGCGCTTGAGCTGATCTTCAGCCGCGACCTTGCGTTCGACAAATTCGCCGAACTTCGCGTCGACTTCGCGCATGTCCTTGGCGACCTCGCTGCTCAGATCCTGATCGATCTGGATAACCTGCAGTTCAGTCTCCGTCACCTTGCCTTTGGCCTGGGCGACCGAAGCTATGAGCTGGCCTCGCTCGCCCTCGAGCCTGGCGCCGTCGCGCTCAAGCGCGGTCAGACGGGTAATCTGTACGAGGTTGTTTTTCCAAAGTTCGCGAACGCCCTCAAGTTCCTTGCCGATCAGCGCTATCTCGCGCGCCTTCGCATCCTGCTGGGCGGTGAGGCCCTGGATTTCGTCCTGCAGCTGCGTAATTCGCTGTTTCAGCTGCGCTTTCTGGCCGAGGCGCGCCGAACGGCGAAGCTCAAACAACTTGCGTTCGTTGGCGACGGCGACGGCGGCGGCCCCTTCATTGGCGCGGGCGAGCAGATCCGGCGGAAACTTGATGGACTCCGCACCGTCGCGCTCGGCTTCGAGGCGTGCTTTGCGTGCGGCGAGTTCATCGAGTCCCTTGGTAACGATGGCGAGGTTGGCGCGGGTGATCGTATCGTCGAGCTGGACAAGAATGTCGCCAGCCTTGACGCGATCGCCATCCTGCACGTTGAGCTTGCCGACAACGCCGCCGGTCGGATGCTGCACTTTTTTCACGTTGGAATCGACGACGATGGAGCCTTGCGCGATAAGCGCGCCGGCGATCGGCGTGGTCGCTGCCCATCCGCCGACACCGAATGCCAGCAGGAGCACGATGAGGCCGCCGGTCAGCAGGTGGCGGTGGATGGAATCACGCGAACTGCCCGGTGCGGCAACCGGTTTCAGCCGGACCAGCCAGTCCTCAATGCGGTCGGCCAGGGCCAACATTCGTTGTGACATCGTCATGCGCCCGCACTCCCACTCTCAGGCACGATTTTGAGCGGCCGCGGTATGGCAAGCGGCCGTTGCAGTACCTTGGATAAAACCTCGTCCTTCGGGCCGATCGCCTGTGCCTTGCCCTGATTCATCATCAAAAGCCGGTCGACTCCGGCAATCGCGCTCGGTCGATGCGCGACAACAATGACAATGCCCATGCGTTCACGCACGCCAAGAATTGCCCGCGTCAGCGCTTCCTCACCTTCCGAATCGAGATTTGAATTGGGTTCGTCGAGCACGACCAGGAAGGGATCGCGGTAGACGGCGCGAGCGAGCGCGACGCGTTGGGCCTGGCCGGCCGATAAAGCAGAGCCTTGCTCGCCGATCGGCGTATCATAGCCTCCCGGAAGCCGAACGATCAGATCATGCACGCCAACAGCTTTTGCTGCGGCGATCACGGCTTCATTGTCAGGGTTCGGTTCGAAGCGCGCGATATTTTCTGCGACAGTGCCCGCCAGCAGTTCGACGTCTTGCGGCAAATAACCTATGTGACGGCCAAGCGCATCCGACGCCCATTGATCGAGGGCGGCGCCGTCGAGACGAACGTTGCCACGCACCGGTTGCCAGACGCCGACCAGCAGCCGCACCAGGGAAGACTTGCCGGATCCGCTGGGCCCGATAATGCCAAGCCCTTGGCCGGCTTCGAGTTCGAACGTGATATCCTGGACGACAACTTTTGGAACACCGGGCGGCGAAGCGCTGACGGCTTCGACCGTCAGCCGTTGCACCGGTGTCTGCAACTGCATCGGCGTCAATCGCGCCGGCGACATTGTCAGTAACCTGTTCAACCGCTGCCAGCTCTGACGGGCGGCGACGAAGCCCTTCCAGTTTGCAATGGCGAGGTCGACAGGCGCCAACGCGCGCGCACTCAGGATGGATCCGGCAATAATGATGCCGGCGCTTGCTTCTTGATGGATCACGAGATAGGCGCCCACTGCGAGCACGCCGGACTGCAGCATCATGCGCAGCACCTTGGAAATGGCGCCGAGGCCACCACCGAGATCGCTCGCCTCTTGCTGACTCCGCATATATTGCCGGTTGGCCTCGCTCCATCGCGCGGCGATATGGCCAGCCATTCCCATGGCAACCAGTGCTTCAGCGTTGCGCCGGCTCGCTTCCGCGAGGCCATTGCGTGCGACAGCAGCCTCGGTTGCCGCCCTTGCGGGCGCGCGCATGAGGATCTCGGTCAGCAAGGTCAGCACAATGAGAATGATCGCTCCGGCCAATGCTGCGAAACCGATGAGAGGATGGAAGGCGAAGCAAATCGCGAGATACAGCGGGATCCAGGGCAGGTCGAACAAGGCCACAGGGCCGAGTCCGGAGAGATAGGATCGCACGGCATCGAGGTCGCGCAGAGGCTGAGTGCCATCACTGCGGGCGCCGACCCTCAACGGCAGACGCATCAGGGTATCGTAGACTCGTCCGCTCAGGGTTTCGTCGAGCGCGCCGCCGATGCGCACGAGGATGCGTCCGCGAATTGCATCGAGAATACCCAGGGCCGTGAACAATGCCGCGGCGAGAACCAAAAGGCCGACCAGTGTGGGCATGCTCCGGCTCGGCAGCACGCGGTCATAGATTTCCAGCATGAACATGGCGCCGGTGAGCATCAAAATGTTGCTCATGCCGCTGATCAATGCGGTGCCATAGAAGGCCCCGCGGCACGCGGCAAGCGCTTCCGCGAGTTCCGAGCGAACCGGAGAACGATTTCGATCCGATGGAGTACGCTGCATCGACTAGCACCTGACGAGGCCTAAGGGGTGGGCCCATGACAAGCCAACCGCGCATCGCCGAACTTCGCCGCCCTTGGTCAGATTATGCCACGAATACCGCAATTTGTCGCCCGCGCCGCCGAGGCAAAGTTAACACTGCGGCGCGGACTAGGGGCGCGGATGCCACTGTCCTCTGCAATGCCCAATTTGGCTATGTGTGGTGAAGGATATCCGCGCCGCTCAGATTGATATTCGAACCGGCGAGATGGATCTCCATATCAACGTGGCCGACTGTGCCGGTCGTATTAACGTAGACGATCGTTTGGTTGTTCGCGCTATCAGGGGACCAACTGATGCTGTGGGCGCCTACCGCTCCAGCGCCGCTAACCTGTTGAACGACGTTAGCTCCTGCTATGGCCGTAAAGTCGAGATGGTCCACGCCAGACGTGAAATCGGTGATCGTGTCGAAGTGACCGGCGCCCGGCGGCGAATCTGTAATCGCCTTGAACACGAAAGTGTCGCTGCCACCTCCGCCCGTCATCAGGTCGGCGCCCGCGCCGCCGTTCAGCGTGTCGTTCCCAGTGCCTCCAATGAGCACGTCGTTACCGCCATTGGCGTTGATAGTATTGTTGGCGCCGTTGCGGCCAATAAAGATTTCGCCGAAGTCCGTGCCGGTAAGCGTGGTTGCGTCTTGGCTTCGATCCACAGTCACAATCCCGGTGTCCGAAGCCGAAGGCGAGGACGTGCTGCCCGTGTAAGTGAAGCTGCCGCCATTAAGCGAACCGGCATTGTCAGTGAATGTCACGGTTGTGATTGGGTTGCCGTTGGCGGGCGAAACAGCGCCGCTCGATGCACCGCTGGTCGCGGTCACCGTGATCAGGTTTCCTTCAGCATCCGTGTCATTATAAATGAGTGCTGACGATGGGATGCTAATCGCCGCGCCGGAGCCCAGGATATTCGTGATCACGTGATCGTCGCGAACGATTGGCGCGTGGTCGGTAACGCCTGTGGCGGTGAAGGTCAACGTGTTGCTACTTGTGTCACCGTCATTATCGACCAGCGTATAGCCTACGGACTCGCTAGCGAAACCTGATGTCGGTTGGAAAGTGAATGCGCCCGTCGTCATCACGATGGCCAATTCGCCACCGACGTGGGTGGTGTCGGTGTCTATGGTGAGCGTGTGGGTCGTTCCATTGTAGGTAAAGCTGGGGGTGCCGCCGCCGCTCGGCGTGATGGTATTTGCCGTCGGATTGAAGGTGTAGGTCTCGCCATCGACGGTGATCGACTGGATGTGACCGCCGTCGGCGCCGAAGCCACCTTCGGTCGCGCCGTTAATTCCAGCCACAAAGGCTCCGCTGATCGGCGGGACCGAAAAGACCAGAGTGTCGGTGAGCTGGCTCAGATCCGTAACGACTATCGGTGTGTCGGCCAACTGGGTGCCGGGTGCCGGGTCGAACGCAACCGGATTGAGGGCTGAAGTACTGACGCCGGAACCAACTCCAATACCGAAGGAAATCATGTTGTGGCTGGCGAGGAAGCTCTCCCAAGCAGTTTGTTCGCTTCCTGGGACCGGACTCGTTGGATCTCCATCGGAGAGGAAATATGACACGTTCTGCGTACCGGGACCGCTCAATGCGCCGCTGGCTGGGAATGCGTCCATCGCGGTGGAAAGTGCTGCCTCATAGTTGGTATTGCCGCCCGCCGTAAGGCCAGCGAGCGCGGCCTTGGCGTCGGCAACACTCAACCAGACGCTGCCCGTTGCATTCTCTACCGCGGTTGCGTCGGTTGAGAATGTGATGAGCTGCACCATGACGTCGCCGCGGTTGTCATACTGCTCCAAAAGCTCGTTGACCGCCGCCCTCTCGACGTCCAGACGCGAGAGACCGCTCAAGCCCGACGGGTCATTCATGCTCCCAGAGACGTCCAGGATCAGCACGACGTTGGTCTTGCTGTCGGTTGGTGCGATCGACGTTGAGACCAGGCTGGCCTGTGGACTGTCGTCCTCAATGGTCACTGGTAACGTTGTCGACGTTGTGACGTGCCCGTCAAATACATTCACCGGCACGTTGAGGGTTTTGACGTTCTCTCCGCCACCAGTGGCTTGGTCCACGGGACCCTGCAGCGTCACTGTGTAGTGACCGGTATTGTCGATCGAGAGCGTAATAATGGGGGTCGAACCGGCCTTGCCGACCAACGTCGTTCCAACCGATTGCCATGTTACCGGCACGCCGTTCGATGTGAGGCCGCTGCCGGGATTGCCAAATGTGTAGGTGAGGGTGTCGTGGTCGGCGTCGGTTGCGGTGATATTGCCGCTGGCGGTGACGCTGTTGGTCGTATCCGGACTACCATTTGCGTCAGGTATGCCACCCGGCAGACCCTCTTCAGAAACTGCGGCAGAATCCACAGCCGTGATCAACGGGGCGTCGTTGGTGCCATGGATCGTGACGGTGACGAGTTGATTGACGGTACCGCCGGTGTGGCCGTCATTGACCGTAACCGTGTAGGTCTGCGTCAGGGTCTGGCCATCGGCCAGGAACTGCAGGGCGGCGTTATCGACCGCAAAGGTCCACGTCACCTGGCCGGTGCCGTCGCCGGTGGAATCGTTGCTCACGATTGGCGTGAAAGTGCCGAGATAGCCGTTGCCGCCTGGCGTCGCCGAGACCGTGTGGCTGTCGGTGAGATCGACGTCGGCAAAGTTGATGGTGCCGGAGGCCGTGGTCGGCAGATTGTCTTCGGTGACGGATCCACTGGCAACCGCCGTCGTGATGGTCGGCTTGTCCTCGGTGCCTGTGATCGTGACGATGACGTCGCGGGTGATAACGCCACCATGCTGGTCGTCGAGCGTAACGGTGTAGGTCTGGTGGACAGTCTGACCGTCGGCGAGCTGGTCGAGTGTGCTGTCGTCGACGGTGAAGGCCCACGTGATGACCCCACCGGCGCCAGTGCCTGTAGTGTCGGCATTTTTGGAAGCGGCTAATGCACCGAGCTCGCCGCCTGAGTAATCGGTGCTCTTGAAGCTGGACGAAACTAGATGCACGTCGGTGAGGTCGACATCGTCAAACGCGATGGTGCCCGAGACGGACTCGGTCAGTGTGTGGGCATCCTCAACCACCGTACCGGTAAGCATTGCGGCCCCGACCACCGGCACGTCGTTGGTGCCTGTGATGGTGACGATGACGTCTTGCGCGATAACCCCCCCATGCTGGTCGTCGAGGGTGACGGTATATGTCTCGTGCACCGTCTGGCCGGCAGCGAGCTGTGCGATCGCGCTGTCATTGGCTGAAAAGGTCCAGGTGATCAAGCCGCCGGTCCCGGAGCCCGTGGTGTCAGTGGTCTTGACTGCGGTGAGCGTGCCAAGTTGGCTGCCATAGTCAGTGCTCTTGAAGGCCGCCGAAACCACATGCGTATCGGTGAGGTCGACGTCATCGAACGCTACGGTGCCGGTGGCGGTCTCGGTCGGCGCGTGAGCATTCTCGGTGACCCCGCCGGCGACCGTCTTCGCGCCGATCATTGGCGCGTCGTTGGAGCCGGCGAGAGTGATGACGACTTGCTGTGGCAAGTCGTTCCCGAGGCCATCCGTGACCGTTACGTTGTAAGTAACCGTGAGCGTTTCGTTGGCCCCCAAAAAGTCGAGTAATTTATCTGGGACATTGAACTGAAAATCAGTCGGGCTTGGGCCAACGAAATCAAGTGTTGCCCCTGGGGGCGCCCCCGGGGGCGGGTTCAGGGCCACCAACTCCGCCTGCGGGAGGCTACCGGCCGACCAGACAAAGATAGGTGACCCCGCGGAAACGAGATTAAATGCGAGCGAGATGTTTACTTGGTTGGGACTCGAGACACCGGTCACGTCCGGAAATTCGACGGTCGTTACCGTTATGGGACCGGGAGGCGGCGGTGGTGGTGGTGGTGGTGGTGGCAGAACCACCGGCACAAAAACGTCCAGAACATTGTTGGCGCCGCCAGGCGGTGGGAGCGTGAAATGCGGCGGATCGAACGGTGGTGGCTGCGTATCGAGGTTGATTGGAATGATGGATGGAAGTCCAGGGGGCGGCGTGCCCGATCCGTTAGAGCCGTTGCCTGCGGGCCCCGATGGCCCCAAGGCAAAGACGCGCAGCGCATTCGCTTGATCGTTTTGGTAGCTGAGCATCGTCGCGAGGCTGTTCGTGACGTGGCTCTCGACGGTCGAGCTACCAACGCTGCGCAGGACGACCGTTTCGCCCGGGTCATTTATAAGGATGGTGCGCCCATCGATCGTCGTCAGTTCGACGACGCCGTAGTCGCTCGTGAGATCCTTGAACCGTATGTTGCCATCGTCGAGGAACGAGGTGTCGGAAGGTGCGGCATGGACCTGTTCCATGGCGGCGAAGAACAATGACGCGAGCGACAACATCCCGATGCCGCCGGCACGGGGACGGCCCCGAATTCTTCCAAACGGCGTGTCAATGTCGACCCGGCCAGCTCTCGCCATTTCGCCGGCGATGAAAGTGAAGGTGCCGTTGCTGATATCGAACTGCGCTGAAGGGGAAGCGGGTTGGCTGGCGAAATCTTTCACCACCATGCGGCCCCTGTCGGACAAATTGAATACAGTGCCGTCGATAAAGCGAATGCAGACTTTGCCGCCCGACGAAGTCTCTATGATGTCACCTTGGCAAACCGCATCGCCAAGCTTGATCTGAACGGGACTGTCACCCGATCGCGTAAGGGTACAAGAACCGGTGACGACTTCGATTTGGCCTATAGAAAAGGCAGGCGTTGTCGCTGGCTCTGAAAAGCCAGTCGCGCCACCGCTCGCGGGTGTAATGTGCCAATGACCGGGCACTGGCCCTGCCTCTCCGTCTTGGCGCCAGGCCTCGGCAGTTTTTTTCTCGAATTTTTGCTGCCAGCGCTCAAATTACTTAAGCTAAAATTATCGCTTCGAATAGAGTTTAAATCAACGGTTACGCAATTTGTGGGTTCAAATTAATGGTTTATTTTGAAGGTTTTACGCCGATTTTAGGTTGCTGTGGCTTTTTGGTCCCCGCGTAATGGTTGAATCCGGCGAGGATATCGCCGAAAAGACGCAGGTAAAGTGTGCCGGCCGAATCCCCTTGGTCGTATTGCTGCGCCACGGCAATGCTGCTATCTGGGGGGCTGAGGGACACCCGCCCTGAGGGTAGGACGATGCGCGCGCATGCAATTGCCGTCTTCGTAATGGGTGCCATTTTGTCGGCAGCCAGCTTTTTTGCCGCACCGGCGTTGGCACAAAACGATGTCTCGGTAAAACCCATTGGCAAAGTGGTAACCGCCACAGGCCTGGTCACGATCGAACATATCACTGCCGTCGTCGTCCAGGCGGCAATTGGCAATCAGCCGGGCCAGGCGAGAGTTGGGGATCCCATTTATCTCGGCGATGTTCTTTCAACGGGAGGCGACGGCCGGGTGGGCATTACTTTCACCGACGGCACAGCCTTTGATCTGTCCAGCAATGCCCGCATGGCAATGACCGAGTTCGTTTACGACCCGAACAGCAAGTCCAACTCGAGTCTGCTGAGCCTGACCAAAGGAACGTTTACTTTCGTTGCCGGCAAAATCGCAAAGAGCGGCGACATGAAAGTCGACACTCCGGTTGCCACCATGGGCATTCGAGGAACGACGCCGCGCGTTGAGATTTCAGACGACGGTACTGTCAAATTCTCCACCCTCATCGAAGAGGGCAAAGATCAGGTTATGCAAAGATTCGGTGGAGGCGCGCCCAGGGCCGCGACCACGCCGCCACCCATCATTGAAGAGCGCTCAAAGCCCAATCTCGACATCTGTCGTGGATGCTGATGTTTCGGGGGAAGCTGTTATTGGTGTAATCGATGCCAACACAGCGGATCTCTGATCATCGTTACCCGGGCGCCGTTGCCGGCGCGGCACTCGTATTGTTGTTGGGCTTGCCAACAGGTTCATGGGCGGCGCCGGAAGCTACCCAATTTCAGGGCAAACTGAGAAACGTTGAGTTGTGCAACGGCGTTGATCGCAGTTCGACTGAACCGCAGATCAAAGGCTGCACGGCGCTCATCGAATCTGGAAAAGAAACGACCTTGGTTCTGTCGATTGCTCACACCAATCGCGGAAACGCCTATGCGGCAAAGGGCGATTTTGACCGCGCCATAAGCGACTATGACCTCGCGATCAAATACAACCCGAGTTTCTCGAAACCATTCAACAATCGCGGCGTGGCTTTCCTGAAAACAGGAAACTACGACGGTGCGGTTAAGGATTTCGATGAGGCGATCAAACTCACCCCTGATTACGCAAGGGCTTTTGCCAACCGCGCCGAAGCCAACCAGAAGCGTCACGACTATCAAAGCGCGGTGCGCGATTATGATAATGCGATCCGTCTTGCGCCAGGTTTAGAGGCGGTATTGAACGGACGGTGCTGGAGCCGTGCCATCCTCGGCCAACTGCAGCCAGCGCTCGCCGACTGCAACAAGGCGCTCAGCACACAACCCAATGATGCCGCGGCGCTCGATTCGCGCGGGTTGATTTACCTGAAAATGGGCCAATTCGATTCCGCCATTCAGGACTACAGTTCGGCCCTCCGCATCGAACCGAGATTGGCGAGCGCGCTCTATGGGCGCGGACTTGCCCGACTCAAAAAAGGGGATGCCGCCGGCGGCAATGCCGACGTCGAAGCGGCAAGGAAGATCGAAACCAAGGTCGCCGACGATTTTTCGCAGTATGGCGTGCGCTGACGCGCTTCCAGAAAATTAAGCCATCATCAATCAATTAACGTTCGAGTAACTCTGGCCGGGAGTGCTGATGACATCAGCAAACCGCAAAATTTTTGTCATATTGCCGGTAAGCGGCAACCGCTTTCAGAATCAGTTCACCCCAACTCCCAATAAGGTCGCGGGATACGCGGAACCTACACTCGGCTGCAAAAGTTTAGGTGCAGAACGCCAGTAAACCCGGAATGGGATCGGAAGACTCCGACCGACGTTCCGGAAACAGGGGCGTTCAGTCATGTCTGCTTTTGTCCGGATGGGACGTATCGTTTTCTGGGTCGCCGTGTGCTGCGGCGCTGCTTTCGTTGATATGCATCCGAGTCGCTCTGCTTCAGCGCCGGAGGCGAATGGAAGTAACGCAGCGGGCGTTCAGCTATTGCCCGAAAACAAATCGGCCAATTTATCCGTTCCTCAGCTCGGCACGCTCGCCACAGAACTGGTGGCGCGCAGCAAGGATGTTTTGCCGTCGGGCAAGCTCAATAATTCATCGTCGATGACCTTCGCCGATATATCGGCGAAGTGGAGCGAGCTTCAGTCTCGCCTTCTCGCCGACGATGGAGCGGCGGCGGCCTGTCGCGCGAACCAGGCTGCGTGTTCCGAAGCTGCACGCCACTATCTGGCGATTGTCGATGTTGGCCGCAAACGCGAGGGGCGCGTCCGCCTCGGGTGGATCAATCGAGCAGTCAACATGGCGGTCAGGCCGGTGAGCGACTGGGCGCAGTACGGCCTTGCCGATTTCTGGGCATCACCGCTTCAAACGCTGGCCAATGGAGCCGGCGACTGTGAAGATTATGCAATCCTGAAATACGTTGCGCTTCGCGAGCTGGGCATTCTTCCTGATGACCTGCGTCTTGTCATCGTGCAAGACGACAAACACGAGGTAGGCCACGCGGTCGTAGCCGTTCGTTACGAGCAACGTTGGTTGATTCTGGACAATCGTACGATGGCGATCCTCAACGCCGAGGATGTTAGCCACTATCGCCCTTTGTTCGCCCTGGATCAGCAGGGAACCCGAACAGTCGCGACTGCGGCACTCGATCGGATTACAGATCGATAATCTGGCCTTCTCGCGCCGCGATTGTTCCGGCGCGGACGTCATTAGCCTCGGCGGCCAGCTTGTCCATGAAATCGTCGTCATGCGACGGATCATGATGAAACAGGCACAGGTGCTTGACTCCGGCTTCGTTGGCCATGCGCACACCGCGCTTCCATGTCGAATGACCCCAGCCGGCCTTGGATGTCATTTCACCCTCAGTGAACGTTGCATCATAAACCGCAAGGTCAGCTTCACGGGCCAGCGAAAGCATCTCGGCATCGCGCTTGCCGGGAAAACCTTCGGTGTCGCAAAGAAGGGCGAAAGTCCGCCCACCGTGCTCAAGACGATAACCGTTGGTGCTGTCCGGATGATCGAGCAACGCCGTTCGCAGTGTAATATCGTCATGAGGCTGCAGAATATCGCCGGACTTGAAATCGCGGAATTCTATCTTTGCCTTGAAAATCTCGATCGGTACGGGGAACCAGGGCGAGCTCATGAGCTTGCGCATGACGTGCTCGATGCTGTTTGAAGGCATCAGATTGCCCGCCCAGACACGGACCCGATAGTCCTCGCGAAAAAATGGTGCGAAGAAAGGCAAGCCGGAAACGTGATCGAGATGACAATGTGTAATGAATATATCGACGTCGCGTATTTTTTTATCTTTGAGAAGCTCGATGCCGAGTGACCTCAATCCCGTGCCGGCGTCAAAAATGAGAATGCGTTCACCGCAACGGACTTCGATGCACGGCGTATTGCCGCCGTAGCGCATTGTTGCCGGGCCAGGACAGGGAATACTTCCGCGGACTCCCCAAAACCGCACCCGCATAGACGTCTTTAACATTCAGTGTGCCTGAAAATTTGCCCAGCAGTTTTATTTGGAATAAATGACAATGTCGAGCAGGTACGCAAAGCGCGTATACGCTTGAAGAAGTTTCCCCAATCAGTCTTTGCGCAGTGCAACCAAGCTAGTTGCTCGGGCATTTGAATCGAATTGCTTCTCAGGGGGTGTCCGATTTTGGAATCGACGCGCCCGGACATTTTCTATTTGCCGCGCCGACAAGCTAGCGCGATCCCGCGATAGAAGAGATTTACTTTGGTAAAAACGACAGCTCATGGTCCACAAACGACAAAGCGACTTTAATCCTCCTATTTAAGATACCTTGTTGCAATTGCACTTTACCTGCCGCGAACTTGCATTACTTTCGACAGTGTTCGTGCGGCGCAACGAGTCGAGTTCGCGTCTCTCCCGGAAAATCGGTTGGAGTACGACGACGGCGCAAAGAGTGCCTCGTGAAACGACCAACAGTAGTGGACAAAAACCAAACATCGAGATCTCACTTCCATGACCGTTCAACTGGGCCTCATCAAGAGCGATCCGAGCGCCGTTCCAGGGCAAATGACGCGCGAAATTTGTCCGAGCATTGAGCTGAATATCTGCCAGGCGGTCTCCGGCGCGACACCAATCCCGGTTCACCAGTCCGACCACTTCACCCTTGCTCGGCGAATTATTTGCCGCGATGAAGATCTGCATGACGTGGTACCAGTCATCTGTGATGGATGGGCGGCGTCGATTGCCACCCTGTCAGACAGCAGCCGCCAGATCCTGTCGTTTCTTTTGCCCGGCGACATCGTCTCGACGACCCTGTTGTTCGAGCCGCGAGGGCGACATCTGGTGGAGGCGATCACCGATGTTCGCTATCGCGTTTTCAGGCGCAGCGAGCTGAAGACGGCAGTGTTCACGCACCCCGATCTCCTGGAAAAGTTTTCGAAAGCATGGATAGAAGAGAAGTATCGGGCCGATCAACTGATTGTGGACCTCGGACGCAGAACCGCCGATGAGCGCATTGCCCGGCTGGTTCTGAATCTTGTTGAGCGGCTCGTCAAACGAGGCATGGCGCGTGGCGAGCCTGTCGAATTGGATTTCCCGTTGCGGCAACGCCACATTGCAGATGCTACCGGGCTCACACCCGTTCACGTCAGCAAAGTACTCTCTGAATTTCGTCGGAACGGGTTGATCAGGCTCAGCGAGCGGTCGCTGACGATTCTCGATTTAACGGGTTTCCGACGCATCGCGAACATGCGCTGACTGTTCTCGGTCGGCTTAGCGACGCGGGCGTGCGGCAATCACCTGCTCGGCAGCGGCGACTCCCGTGATCCAACCGCCATGGGCTGTTGAGAAATCGCCGGACGAACAAGCTTCACCGGCAAAGAACAGGCGATTGTCAACGGGAGCGGCCAATGCCTTGCGGCAGTCCGTCATGCCCGGCCGCGCATAAGAATACGAGCCGCGCGCAAATGGATCGCTGCCCCATCGATGCACATGAATGGGTTTAACTCTTTGGGCAAAAGCGCTGCCCAACAACCGCGTTAGTTCGGATAAGGCAAAATCGAAAAAAGCCCGTTCGCCGGCTGCTTCTAGCTCTGCCGCCAGACTTCCACCGAAATACACTTCGATTTGCGGACGGCCAAAGGGTCTCAAATGATACGTTGCGGTAGCGGTCCGGTCGGTTGCGCCGAAGAGGCGGGTTTCTTTTTCGAACTCGTCCGCATTTTCAAGGGACAAGAAAAGCTTGTCTGCCAGGCCCAGCGGCAGTCCCTGTGCGGCTTCGATCTTTCCCGGCAGTGCCGGCGTGAATAGCCGGCCACTCTCGGCGAGCACTGCGGTCGGCAGCGATATGATCGCCTGGTCCGCGGTAATGACGCCTTCCGGCGTTTCAATCTTGAGCCGTTTCGCGCTGTGATCGATCCGCTGCACAGGGCACCCGAGCGCAAACGGAAGAGTTTCCCCGCAAGCGGCAATCGTGGCGCCGTAACCGTCGGCGATACGCCAGTTCACGCCGGTGTCGTCGAAGTTGTCGAAATCGCGTGCCGAAACGCGATCGAGCTCGGCGCCGCTGATGTAGGTGCCGATGGCGCTGATCAGATTGTTCCAACGTCCTCCGGGTTCGAGCAGCGTGGCGGCTGCAACATCCGGTTCTTTCTGGGCTCGCTCGCTCACGCGCGCATTGAATTCTTCCTGCGCTTTAAAGAATTCGCGCTGATCACCCTCCGGAAATCCATTCGGCAGCGGGCGCCGCTTCCAGGGTGGCGGTGTTTTGTCGATCGTGCGGTGTTGCTCCTCAGCGATTGCCACCCAGGGATTGCGGTCGGCGGAATGCAGCCAGCCGCAGCCAAGATCAAGCGAAGATCCTGAGGGTCCAGCGATAGTCCAGGCGCGACCGCCGAGACGGGAACGTGCTTCGACGATCAGGCATTTGATGCCGGCGCGATAGAGGCGGCGGGCGGCCGCAATGCCGGCTGCGCCGCCGCCAACGATGACGGTTTCGACGTCGCTATTTGGCATGCCTGAAATTCTGTGGGCAACCGTGACAATACATATAGTGTCAGCTCTCGGAATGCGAACGTCCTGCAGCAAACTGCGTGCGCATCATCTGCACGCTAGCATAGCCTGCCAGACAGCCATTCTACCTTAGGAGCGTTCGATGCCGGATCTCGCCACAATCATACAAGCCGCGCTTTCTGAACGTTTTGGCGAACGGCTGGAAGTCGACGCCGACCTGTCTGGGCTTGATGAAATTGCGCGGATCGCCGCGCACCGCGTGCATCGCCGGTACCTTGCGCGCGATATTGCACCTGACCTGATGCGACTTTTGTGCGCCTGTGCCCTGTCAGCCCCGTCGAAAAGCGATCTTCAACAGGCCGATATCCTTGTTGTTCGGGACAAGGTCAAAATTCATGCCATTGCCGATCTCCTTCCCGAAATGCCGTGGATCGGCGAAACACCGGTATTTCTTGTCTTTCTCGGCAATGGCCGCCGGCTGCCGCAAATCTCAAAACTCCGCGGCAAACAATTTCCGAATGATCATCTCGATCTGTTCTTCAATGCGACCGTCGATGCCGCCATCGTCATGACGACGCTGCTGCGCGCGGCGGAGGCGGTTGGGCTCGGGTGTTGCCCGATCAGCGTCATCCGCGATCATGCCGCGATTATCAGCGAAATGTTTGCTCTACCCGAGAAAGTCATTCCCATTGCAGGTATGTGTGTTGGATGGCCTGCCGAGAAAGGCGGGATCACGCCTCGATTGTCGCTCAATACGACAGTGCACGAAGAGCGCTTTGCTGAAAATTTTTCCGAGGTGGATGCTTACGACCAGCGGCGCGCAGCCACGCGTCCGTATCGCAATCAACGCGAGCCCGAACGATTTGGCCGCAGTGAATTTTACGGTTGGTCGGAGGACAAGGCACGGCAATATGCCGTGCCGCTGCGCGCCGACTTCGGAGCATTCGTACGCGCCAAAGGCTTCAACCTCGATTGATTGTCAAACTTTGCGGATGCGGAAGGTGAGCACGCCGTTCTCCTCGATCTTGCCCTCCAGGCTGTCACCGGTCTGTCGCAATAGATTCGGAATATCGATCGTGGTCAGCGGATCGGTGCACTCCGCCACGATCACATCTCCGGATTTGAGTGCGGACAATTTTTTGCGCACCCGCAAGGCAGGCAGCGGACATTTCAAACCACGCAGGTTCAGTACGGTTTCGGTCATGCGCTCAGTGGCACCATCGACAGTTGCTTTTCGGTCGCCGGGATATGAGCTTCCTCGATTCCCAGTTCCTTGCGCACGATATTGGTGCCACGGGTAAGCGCCACCATCTTGTAGAACGCATGCATCCGGCTCATTGACTGCCGGCCGAAACCGCAGTCGCTGGTGAGGATCAGCCGTTCCGGCTCGATATGTTTCAACGCCGTGCGGATGAGATCGGCAACTTCCTCCGGGCGCTCCACCTGGAGCGTCCGGTGGCTTATGACACCAAGTGCGATTTTCTTGTCCTTCGAAATCATCTTGCCGACGTGCTCGAGATCCATGCCCCGATTGAAGGCGCCTTCGACGGTGAGCACATCGACGTCGAGCTGGTCGAGATAGGGCAGCGCGGCTTTGTAAGACTGGTCCTTGCTCGCGACCCGCTGCGCCGCCGGACTGCCCCAGCAAGTGTGGCACCACACCTCACACTTGTTTCGCAATCCCCTTATTTCAACGTTGAAGGCTTCGACCCATTGTTCCGGTTTGATCGACTGCTTGGGGTCGGCAATGACCTGGTGGATTGCCGGCTCCTCGATCTGCACGAGCGGCGCTCCGGCATCGGCGAGCGCGTGATATTCCTTGTTGAGTGCAACCGACAGATCCATCAGCAAGTCGAGCCGGTTTTTGTAGTGCTCATTCGTAAGCATCAGCGCCAGGATCTGGGCCGAGATCGAGCCTATCTTTACCGGCTTGTCGGTCATTGGCGCGATCGCTTTGTAGGCGCGGTCAAGCTGCAATGTTGTCACGCCGATCTTGCCCGTCACCGGCGGTGTCATCCGCGTCTCGATCACTTCCCACATCAGATCGCCTGGGCCTTTATCGGCCATAAAGCCGGCAGGCGGGACCTCCACGCGCGGCGTGCCGATGCCGGCAATACGCTCGGTGACGTAACTCACCCAGCCACGGCCGGCGACGTCATCATCGAGCCGCGTGTCGCCGTCAACGAAGATGTCGATACCTGCCCGGTGCTGGGCTGCCACATGGCAGGCGAGACAATCGAAATGTTGCTCGCGATAGGCGAGGCGGGAAAATCCGTGGGAGAGCGGAATGCCGCGGAGGTTCTCCGTGTACCAGCCTGGACGGGGGAGCGCCCCGGTCGTCGTGGTGAGAAGCGCCCTGCCTTTTGTGGTTGTAAACACGCGTCCTTCTCCCGATTTCACCAATAGAAACCTGCGCTGCATCCGCAGCGCTGCTAAGCTAAACTCAAGTCTCTGAGTGCAATAAGGTCAAGCACGGCAAATGGCGGCGTCTGAGGCAATCCAGAAAATTTCACGGCTCACGCCGCTTGCCGATGTTCAGTTGATGATCGATGCGGAGGTGAAGGCCGTCACCCAGCGCACAATCGATGTGTCTGCGGGTGTGGGTCGCACGCTTGCCGTCGACGCATTGGCACCGGCTCGTCCGGCCGCGGCGCTCGCACTGCAGGATGGCTGGGCGATCAGCGCCGACGAAACTCTTGGAGCAGGCGGTTACGCGCCATCACCGCTTGTGCGCACGCCATCGCGTATCGAGGCGGGACAGCCGCTGCCGGCGGGAACCGACAGTGTCGCGCCGATCGACACAGTGAAAGTCGCCGACGGCCTTGCGGAGGCGCTCATTCCGATCAATCCGGGTGACGGTGTGCTGCCGGCTGGCAGTGATAGCGACCCGGCGATTCCGTTCCGGCGGGCCGGCGAACGATTACGTTTCACTGATCTTGCCGCATTTTCCGCAGCCGGCATTGCGCGCATAACGGTGCGCGAGCCGCGCATTCGCGTTATTCCCGTGCGTGGCAGCGGGATCATCAACGCCGCGGCGCGTCTGGTGACGGCTGACATCGACCGCCGAGGCGGCGCGGCCCGATTGGACGACAGCGGCCGGGGGCTTGGTGTCGCCATGGCTGCCGAAAGCGCGGATGCAATTGTCGCAATCGGCGGGACCGGCAGCGGGCGTAACGACAACAGCGTGCAAACGCTCGCGCGAGAAGGGAGGCTCGCGGTGCACGGCATTGCGCTGGCGCCGGGTGAGACCGGTGCGTTTGGCTTTGTCGGCATCCGGCCCGTACTGCTTTTGCCGGGACGGCTCGACGCCGCGCTCAGCGTCTGGCTCGTGGCCGGGCGGCGCTTGCTCGATCGGCTCGCGGCGACCAAGAGCAGTGAAAGCGAGCCGACAGAGACGATGCCGCTCGCCCGCAAGGTCAGTTCCACCGTGGGTCTGGCGGAAGTCGTGCCGGTACGGCGGAACGCCGGCGAAGCGGAGCCGCTCGCGACGAAATATCTGCCCCTTTCCTCGCTCGCGCGCTCGGATGGCTGGATATTGGTGCCGGCCAACAGTGAGGGTTATTCCGCGGGCACATCTGTTCAGGTAAGACCGTGGCCATGAGTGTTGCAACGTGAGCGAATCGCGAAAACAACGATCGGATGGAGACAGCGATCTGATTGCGCGCGTGCGTGCGGCCGCGCGCCAGGAGCAATTCCTTGAAGTTGTGTCGGCAGAGGAAGCGCGCGCCCGTTTCGAGCGGCATCTCGACCTCTCGCCCCTTCCCGCCGAATCAGTAGCGCTGGCAGATGTTCGTACCCGCGTGCTTGCCGTTGACGTCGTTGCCAAGGTCGATGCGCCGCCATTCGACCGTTCCAATGTCGATGGCTTCGCCGTGCGCGCAGCCGATACCTGGGGCGCCAGTGACGGCAACCCAAAGACGCTCACGCTTAACGAGGAGGTTATCGCCTGCGGTCACGCTCCGGTCGTCACCGTCATGCCCGGCACGTGTACTGCGATCGCCACGGGCGGCGTCATTCCGCGTGGAGCCGACGCGGTGGTGATGATTGAGCAAACGGAGTTGGTCGAGGAAAGTCAGCCGTGCATTGAACTGCGGCGTGCGGCAAATTCAGGACAGTTTGTTTCCTACGCGGGTTCGGACATTGCCCGAGGCGAGACCTTGTTGCGGCATGGTACGCGTATGGGCGCACGTGAAATCGGAATGCTTGCGGCCTGCGGTCTCGATCGCGTCGATATCGTGAGGCGACCGAAGGTCGGGGTTCTTTCGACCGGCGACGAGCTGGTCGAGCCTGGCAGGCCGCTCCCGCCAGCAGGCGTTTACGACAGCAACGGAGCTATCATCGCGGCCGCCGTCGCGGAAGCTGGCGGTGAACCGCTGATGTTGGGCGCCTACCCAGACGATGTAGAGATGCTGGAAAAGGCCGTCCGCAAAGCGCTCGACGCCAGCGATATGGTGGTGCTCTCCGGGGGAACATCGAAAGGCGCAGGCGATCTATCTCATCGCGTTGTATCGCAGCTGGGTAAGCCGGGCATTCTCGTACACGGTGTTGCACTCAAGCCGGGTAAGCCTCTCTGCCTTGGCGTTGTCGGGAACAAGCCGATCGTCGTGCTCCCCGGGTTTCCAACGTCGGCAATCTTTACTTTCCACGCTTTCGTTGCGCCGGTGATCCGCGCGCGGGCAGGGTTGCCGCCGGAGGCTGTGGGTACCGTCAGCGCGCGGGTTCCGCTGCGTGTTGCATCCGAGCTCGGCCGCAAGGAATTTGTGCTGGTGTCGTTGGTCGAGGGTGAGGACGGCGCGATTGCGTTTCCGACCGGCAAAGGTTCGGGGGCGGTGACCAGCTTTTCGCAAGCCGATGGCTTTTTCGAAATCGACGCGCTCGCGTCCGCGCTCGACGCCGAGAGCCGGGTTGAGGTGACGTTGATCGGCAGCGCCGCACATGCGCCCGATGTGGTGATCATGGGCAGTCATGACGTTGCGCTCGATGTTGTGGTTGGAGCGTTGGTTGACCGCGGGTTTTCGGCCCGGACCCTGGCCGTCGGCAGCCTCGGCGGTGTGGCAGCGGCAACTCGCGGCGAATGCGATATCGCTCCGGTTCACCTGATCGACCCCGCAAGCGGACAATATAACAAGCATCTGGCCGGGCCGGGCCTCTCCCTGGTGCCGGGCTGGCGGCGGATGCAGGGCGTATTGTTCCGGCCGGGTGATGCGCGCTTCGAGGGTCGCAGTGCGCAAGAGGCATTGAAAATCGTTTTGGCCGATAGCTCGGCTTTGATGGTCAACCGTAACGCCGGCGCCGGCACGCGCGTGCTGATTGACAGATTACTCGATGGCGCGCGGCCTGCTGGTTACGCCAATCAGCCAAAATCACATAACGCGGTGGCAGCAGCGGTCGCACAGGGCCGCGCCGATTGGGGGCTCGCCCTTGCGCCGGTGGCGAAGCTTTACGGCCTCGGATTCCTGCCAGTGTCGCCTGAGCACTACGACTTTCTTGTTGTCGACAACCGGCGCGAGCGCCCGGCGGTGCAGGCATTTCTCGCTGCACTACACGATGAAAGGACACGCGAACGCATCCGTGCGCTCGGCATGGAGCCAAGCGTGGAGCCAAGCGCGGCCTGAACCCGGGGCAGAATGGATTGCCGTGAGGACAAATCACAATTCCAGTTGGGCGTGTTCTTTGCTGCTGCATTGCGCCCCCGTCGTTTTGGCAGCGATGCTCGCGCTCACGCCCGCGCAGGCTCAGTTGCGCGGCCACGGCGGACCGGTGAAGGCGCTGGCAATTTCTCCCGATGGCACAAATGCCATATCAGGAAGCTTCGACACGTCAGCAGTCCGGTGGTCGCTCAGCCGCAATGCAGCCGAGCAGGTGCTGCGTTTCCACGACGGTGCGGTGAACGCCGTGGCCTATCTCAAAGACGGGCGCATCGTTACTGCCGGCGCTGACGCCCATATCGCAATCTGGACGCCCGCACAGCAAGAGCCCGACAAGGTCCTTGACGGGCACACCGGGCCGATCGCGAGCCTGGCGGTCTCGCCGGACGGCGCGACTCTTGCTTCGGCGTCATGGGATCGCACCGTCCGCCTCTGGCCGCTCAATGGGGGCGAAGCACGCGTGCTCGAAGGCAATGCGCAGAACGTCAACGGAGTAGCCTTTTCGTCGGATGGAAAGAATGTGGTCAGCGCGGGCTATGATGCGACAATACGCATTTGGCCCATTAATAATGGCGGAGAGATTGTCCGCAATCTGCCGACACCACTTAACGCGGTGGCGGTTGCGCTCGACGGGGAAATCGTTGCCGCGGGCGCCAATGGGAAGGTCTATTTCCTGTTGCCCGGTGGGGAGACTGTCGCCGAAGTCGAGGCATCGCCTACACCGGTTATCGCCATCGCCGTCTCGCCGGACGGTAATTTCGTTGCGGCCGCCGGCATTCGCGGCTCGGTAGCAGTGATCGAGCGAAAGACACGCAAGCTCGCGCGCACGCTGGTCGGGCCGGGTTTGCCAGTCTGGTCCGTCGCATTCTTTCCAGACAACCGCACGCTATTGACCGGCGGAGCCGACCGGATGATCCGCCGCTGGGATGCATCGAGCGGCGACCCGGTTGGCGCCGTCGTGGTCGGCACGCCCGAGGATCCGCTTGCCGCTTTTGCCGGCGATCACGGCGCCGAAGTTTTCCGTGCCTGCGTCGCCTGCCACACCTTGTCTCCTGACGAGGGCAACAAGGCCGGGCCAACGCTTTCCGGAGTATTTGGACGCCGCATCGCGACTCTGCCGGGCTATAATTTTTCGCCGGCACTGAAGAAGCTTGACATCGTATGGACGCCAGAGACGGTGTCGAAGTTGTTCGAAGTCGGACCCGCGCACTACACGCCCGGCACCAAGATGCCGGAGCAAACGATCGGATCGTCCGAGGACCGCAAGGCCCTTGTCGAGTTTCTCGCAAAGGCGACAGCGAGGAAATGATCACGACATCCGTGGCAGCTTGTTCGCCGTGGGCCAATTGATGAGGGCAACACCTAATATCGCCGCCGCGATACCAGCTGCGACGGGAAGAGCAAGAGTCTCGCCCAGAAATGCCATGCCGAGGACTACGCCCACCGCGGCCCGCAAGTAACTTTGGCTCGCAACGCCCATGGAGCCGATCGTCTGGACAAGACGAAAATAGAGCAGTAGCGCGACCCCTGTGCAAAAAACAGAGAGCATGGCTGTCGCGCCGATGACTTTCGGAGACGGGTCTACGGCCAATGGCCGTTCGACAACGAAGGCGAGCGGAACGAGTATCACTGCCGCGCAAATCATTGTGCCGGTAGCTGTCGTAAGGGCGGACAGGTGACGGAAGTTCCTGCCGTTGATTGCGGCGCAACCATAGAGTGCCGCGCCCAGCAAACAGGCCACTTGCCCCGCAACCTGCGTGCCGGCGCCACGCAATGCGTCGATGCCCACGATGAGAACGACGCCAAAAAAACCCACGAGCGCTCCGAGCAACTTTCGCCCTCCCAGAATCTCATGACGCGTCACCATCGCGGTGAAGAGAAATACGAAAATCGGAGAGGTTGAATTCAGAACGCTCGCAAGTCCCGCACCTACGAACTGTTGGCCCCAGGCGAGCACCGTCCATGCACCGATGCTGTTGAAGAAAGCTTGCAGGAGCAGCATCCACCACGTGCTCCCGTCTCGTGGCAACGTCTCCTTTTGCAACATCATGACGACCAGAAGAAAGGCCGCGGCGCTTGTGACCCGAATGGCAATCAGGGTGATTGGCGGAATCTCGGTCACTGCGATTTCGATGAAAAGGTAAGACGATCCCCACAAAAGGGCCAACAGCGCCAGGAGAGGCAATTCTGCCTTCAGATTGTGTTCGACATTCATTCGTGCAGACCTCTTTGTCCGTACAGAGCTACAGGATTGGCGGCGCGCGATGCTTCGTCTAAGATCGAACTATGAAAGAAGGCCCTGATATTGCCCGCATCGCCGCGCTGATAGGGGATCCTGCGCGCGCGAACATGCTGACTGCCCTCATGAGCGGAAAGGCGGTGACCGCCACCGAACTCGCGCAGGAAGCCAATGTGACACTGCAGACGGCCAGCACGCACTTGTCCAAGCTTGATCAGGGCGGCTTGCTTCGTCCACGAAAGCAGGGGCGGCACAAATATTTCTCGCTAGCCAACGACGACGTCGCTCGCGTTCTTGAAGGGCTGATGGGGCTTGCAGCGGGGTCAGGCCATTTGCGAAGCCGGATAGGGCCAAGGGATCCCGCGCTTCGCAAGGCGCGCGTTTGTTATAACCACCTCGCAGGTGACCTAGGGATTCGACTGTTCGACAGTCTTGTCAGTCGCGACTTCTTGCAGACACGCCGCGGAGCTCTCCACCTGTCCAAAGTGGGCCACGCCTTCGCAAATGATTTTGGTATTGATGTTGGAAGCCTTCTGTCCCGCAAAGTGCCTCTCTGCCGCGAGTGTCTCGACTGGAGTGCGCGCCGATCGCATCTGGCCGGGAGCCTGGGGCGCGCGTTCCTCAGCCGTTTTGAAGAGAAGGGCTGGGCAAAGCGGGAACGAGGAACAAGGGTCGTGCGCTTCTCGCCATTGGGTGAGAAAGCGTTCGCGCGTACGTTCCCGATCTAGTTCCTCGGCTCAGCTCTCGCCCTTTTTCTCGCGTTCACGCAGGTAGTCATCGGTCGTGCGTAGACGTGGGCGGTGTGGTGCGCCAAACGGATCAAATTGTTCCTCCGCCATTGCGACGACTCGGCAATCTTCGCACATCCGGATGACATCGAGCCGCTTCTTTGAATCTTTGTACATCCAGTGCTTGCCTTCGAGTTTGGCAATGACTCGCTCAACCGAGCTCTTCACGCCAAACGGCTTGCCGCAGCGAATGCACTCGGCCGGCTCCTCCTGCTTGACGATGCGGCTCATGGCAGTGGCCGCGCGGAAATCGATTTGCGGCTTCAGGCTGATCACTTTCTCGGGACAGGTTGCTTTGCAAAGCCCGCATTGTACGCAGGCGTCCTCGGCAAAGCGGAGCATCGGCCGTTCGGGGTCGTCGGACAGCGCACCGGTCGGACACGCCGATACACACGAGAGACAGAGCGTGCAGCCTTCGACGTTGACCTCGACGGCACCGAACGGAGCCCCTTCCGGCAGCGGCACAACATCGACCGGCGCGGGCGCAACCGCGTGCAGCTCGCGCAGGGCCAGCCGCATCACCTCGCGCTTGCCCCCGGTCGCGGAAAAAGTCGCCGTCTTGGCCGGACTCCCCATCGGCGCAATCATGCGCAACTTTTCGCCGAGCGTATCGGGGTCGTCTGTTTCGATGGTTGCTACGCGCGCTCCGTTGAAACCAAGGCCCGTCAGGATAGGCTCAGCGAGTGCGACAGTCTTGTGAAGACCGGCAACGTCGTGGCGCGGCTTGGCACGAATGAGAAAGCGTACGGCTGTCGCGCCATAGGAAACAGCCGCCGCGATTGCTTCCAGCCCAACTTGCGTGACCTCGTTCACGTCGACAGGCAGCACGTTTGCTGGCAACCCGTCGCCGTGCCTCGCAAGTGCATCGATGAGCGCCCCGCCGTGCTCGGCATCATGAAACATAACGATGGCCTGCTTGCCGCCGGCTTCGCGGTAGGTAGACAACAGCGTGCGCAGTTTGCGCAACAGCACATCGGACGGTGGCAGGGCATAGCTGGCGGCGCCCGTCGGACAGGCAGCCGCGCATTGCCCGCAACCGGCGCAGATATACGGGTCGATGACGACGTGATCCCCGGCTGGCGTGATCGCGGCGGTCGGGCAGAGATCGAGGCACCGATGGCAGCCCACGATCTTCGATCGTGAGTGCGCGCAAAGATCCTCGGCGAAGGCAATGTAACGCGGCTTATCGAAAGTGCCCGTCAGATCTCTCGCCTTCAGTACCGCGCGCAGGACCGCGGCGGGATCATTTGGATCGGCGCGCAGGTAGCCATCGCGCAAATCGGCCGCGGCAAAGAGCGGTGGTCCACCCGACAGATCAACGAGAATGTCACAGCGCGACATCGCGCCGTTGCGGGAATGTCCGAATTCAAGGGTACCACGCGAGGAGGGGCTGCTTGTGGCATAATCATCGATCGTGAGTTCGAATGCGCCGAGATAGCCTTTGGCCGCGCGGATGGTGCCCTTCACCACGGGGAATTCTGTTACCCGGGGCGGTCCGATCTCGGCATTCGGTTTGATCAGGACCGTTATGTCGAGGTGATCTTTCAGCAAATTGGCGGCTTCGATCGTCCGCTCGTCTGCCCCATAAAGAAGCGTGACGCCATCGCTGGCCAGCGGCACGAATGGAGTTTCCGGAACGGGCTCCGCGCTTGCGGCGATCAGCGCCGCCATTTTGGGCCCGGCATCCGCCGCATCTTTCGACCAGCCAGCCGTCTCACGAATATTGACGAATGTGAGTGCTCCGCTGCCTTCGATTTCGTCGGCAATTTCGTCGAAACGTGGCGCTTCCTGCGTACAAGCGACAGTAATCTGCTCGCCGGCGGCAGCGGCTTTGCGAAAGCGTTCAAGCTCGCTTCGGCAAAATTGGCGGCCCGCAATGACAACGGAGTCACGGCAGACACGGCGCAAAGCCTCAGCATCGAGCGGGATCGTGTCTTCGCAAGAACAAATCAGAATGCTGCGTGACCGTTCGGCCATCGGCTCATTAACCTTTTCGCCTTTCCCGCCAATTCAAGGCAAAACGCCATTCAGCTTTGCCTGGATCCGATCCCGACGACCTCGGGACTGGTCTCGGGGCCTACCAAGGCTATAATTATATGTATTCACATAGGAAAGGTAGTGTGAGGAACAATGCCGCTGGAGACGGCCCGATCACGAACGCCCCAGGCGCCCGAATTAGTCTTGCCGCCGCCTTTCTCCGCCGTGCGTTTGCGCGAAGTGGGCGATGCTTTTGCGCATGCAATATCGCTTGCTGCTGAGCGGGGCGCCGGGACTCTGGTCTATGTCGGGCGCTTCGACCTCGCCGAATTCGCGGTGGTGCTGGAACCGGATGAGCCACTGCTGAAAGCACGGCGGGCGTTCTATGCCGGCATGGCCGCGCTTGCCGATGCGCTGGCCGTCCATGCGCAGCCCGAAACGTCTATCGTCATCGACTGGCCGGATTCACTTCTTGTCAATCAAGGCCTCGTCGGCGGCGGCCGGCTCGCTTGGCCACACGATGCCGACGAAGACGAAACGCCGCCATGGCTGGTGTTCGGCGGAATGATCCGCACGGTGTCAATGACCGGAACGGAGCCCGGCCTGAATCCGCTCGTCACCGCGCTTGAGGAAGAGGGGTTCACCGACGTGATTTCGAGCCATGTCGTGGAGAGCTTCGCACGCCACTTCATGGTGGCGCTCGATTCTTGGCAGGAAAGCGGGTTCGGGGCGGTGGCGAAAAGTTACCTGGAGCGGCTGCCGCGCGAACAGGGCGTGCGTCGCGACATCGACGAGAATGGCGATCTGTTGGTGCGTCATATGGGCAAGACGGAGGCTGCACGCCACAGGTTTTTGCCGCGGCTCGGTCAGCCGGCGTGGTTCGATCCCGCAACAAAGGGGCCGCGGACGTGAAACTTCTTCGCACGATACAGCTCGACGCGTCGGATACCTTTGTTTTTGCGAAGGCGGCCGAGCCGGGCGAGTGGGCGGTACCCGGTGCATTTGTATTCTGGGACAGCGACCCGGCTACCCTGGAAGGCAAGATGCGAACGGCGTTTCGCAGTGGCTTTCTTGGCATATCGACACTTGGCTGGTCGACGCTGGTGCAAATCGTCGAAGCAAGCCAGAGCGATAGACGTGCTGCGATCGAGGCGCTGGCGGGACAGCTGATGTCGCAATTCGGTGCACCCACGATCGACGCTGCGGCCGCGGCAGCAGAGGAGGAAATCGCATTCGCCGAATCGCTGTGCACGCAGCCGCACGACACACTCATCGCGGTCCATCGCACGTTTGAGAATGGCGCGGTGCGGGAATCATTCCGCACGTTGCGGCCGCGCTCTGGGTCGAAGCCGGCGCGAGCGTTCTCGTTTCTCGATGTCGACGGCGAGGACGAAATCCCCGGCGAACAGGTCGATCTTATTGCGATGACTGGTCGAGAACGCAAATGAACGACTTCTGGATCTCAAGCGGACATCATTTGCTCGACCGCGGCGAGGACGGCGGGCTGCATGTCACCGATGAATTTCTCAAACTGTATCTGGCGCGACCCGAACTGCTGCCGCCGCCCGACGCCTGTGCGGTCGAGCGCACATTACATGCTGCCTTGCTTGCCAACCCGCGATTACCGGTTTCCACGTCGGATATTGATGCAATTGCGGATGCAGATGCGCGCGAGAACTGGAAACTATTGGTGAGCTTCCGTGACCATTTGCTGCACCACAAGACGTTGGAGGCAGCATACATCGGGCTCGTGCGCAGTGGATTCGGCGCTATTCCCCCGCTTTTCATCAACCAGCTGATGCACGTGATTTTGCGCAACGCACTCGACGGCGTAGAGGATACGCGCGTACTGCGTGCTGCCGAAGTTTTCTTCCGCACGCAACGCGTCACCTTGCATGATGGGTCCTTGATTGTGGCCGACGAGGAAACAATCGGGGGAGTCAGCACTGCGCCGGTGACTCCGCTCGTTTCCATGCTTGGCATTCCCCCGGAAGCCGAGATTGACGTCATCAGTGGTGACAATGTCGACAGTTATTGGGATCGCAGCGACCAGTTCGATATGGCGCTCGATTTGACGGCCGGACGCGAAGGACTCGACGCACTTGCAAAAGCAATGCGGCGCTGGATCGCTCATCTGCTTGGCATCGATGTTGACATCGAAGCGCTCACCGAGCTGCAGGACGTCAATCTCGCCTGGTATGTCGGCCTTGATGTCGATGCCACCAAAATCGGTGACATGCTATGGAACGGTGAAGATATCGACGAGGCGATCATGGGACGCGTGGTTGGGCTATTCCGGCTGCGCTTCCGCGATCCCGCGGTCATGACCGACAAAGTCAGGGGTGAGCCGGTCTACCTGATATTGGCGATGGCCAAAGACAAGACCATCCGCATGAAGCCGCAGAACTTATTGACGGGCTTGCCCGTTCGGCACCTGGAGGTCGTGAGTTGAGCGCCGTAGTCCCCCTTGCGAGTATTTCTGTTGGCGTCGTGGTCGAGCGCAGCAAGGGTGCAAGTCCCTGGGTCGATTTTCATTGGCGCCCTGTTGGAGTACTTGCTGGCGTTCCCGACACGCCGCCGTGGACGACACTTGCCGAGGATGCCGAGCGAACGACCTTTTACGCTGGCGCCGCTTCCATCGAACTGTATCGGACTGAGACCGCGCACTATCGCGACAATTTGCAAATGGAAATACCTCTGCTGTGGGTGATCCTGCGGCCGGCCGAAGCCGATCCGCCCTACGAGCTTATGGCGGTTACGGCGGATCCTGCCGAAGGCGAAGGCATGACGGAAGCGGGCGCCAATATTGTGGAGACGGTGCCGATGCCGGACTCCGTGCAGAAGGCTATTGCGGCCTTCGTAACCGAGCACCATGTGGAACGCGCATTCGTGAAGCGCCAACGTGATCGCGCAAATCCTGACGCGCTGGCGCGCCGGGACTCATCGACACGAGAGGATCGCAAATGAACGATCCTGATAATTTTCTCAGTCGCTGGTCGCGCCGCAAGCGTGAGGCGGGTGGGCAGTCTGGGAGAGAGGCGAGCGCGCCGCCGGAAAGAAATGACCGCGGCGAGGCGGTAACTCCGCCATGTAGCGACGAGAAAAGTCCGGGTACCCCGGGTTCAGTGCCTCCAACGCCATCCGTGCCGGATTTTGACGTGAGCAGCTTGCCGCCAATCGAGGCAATTGGCGCGGACACCGATATTTCCGCGTTTCTGCAGAAAGGCGTGCCCTCGGCGCTGCGTCATGCGGCCCTTCGTCGCGTGTGGTCGGCGGATCCGGCAATTCGTGACTTCGTGGGTCCAAACGAGAATTTCTGGGACGCAGCTGGTCCAGACGGGATACCGGGATTCGGTGATCTCGATCCCAACCTTGACGTGAAGCGGATGGTCTCGGAACTGTTCGGCGAAATCGAGCCTGCAAAAGCCAAGCCTGAAACGTCAGAGTTTGCGGACGCTTCCGGCCCCGCTGCGGAAATTTCCGAAACGCCTTCGCCAATTGACGACAGGCCGTCGCAGCAAATCGACAATGCTGCACCGCAACAACCCACGCCTGAGCCGGCGCCAGCCAAAAAAATAACGCGCCGGCATGGCGGCGCTATGCCGGAATGAAAGTCGCGGAAGATTGTTCCCACCTATAGCCTGAGGCTATTGACCCACATTCAGGTGGGCTACTACGCTTTCATTGTCATAATTCGAAAGAAGGGAGTCGGATGAGGGAGCCGGGCCTTGCCGAAGCCATCCGTGCCGCTGGCGGCATAAGCGAACTTGCGCGCCAGATCGGTATTTCTCAGCCGTCGGTATCCAACTGGAATCGGGTTCCCGCTGAGCGCGTCGTTTCGGTGGAAGCCGTTACCGGCATTGACCGCACGGTGCTGCGGCCGGACCTCTACGGCGGAAAAAAGTTGGCCGACGACGTTGATGAGGTTGATGTCGCGCGCGCCCAGGAATATGCGCTCTTGGCCACGTTTCTGACGCGTGCGCCGGATGCGGCATTGTTGTCCAAACTTTCCCAACTTCGCGCCGGCGCCTCGCCGCTCGGGTTGGCTCATGCCGCGCTCGCGGTAGCCGCCGAGAAAGCCACATCCGAAACAATCGAGCGCGAGTTCTTCGATCTCTTTATCGGGCTCGGCCGCGGCGAGCTGATGCCGTATGCCTCATACTATCTTACCGGCTTCCTGCACGAGCGCCCGCTGGCGAGGTTGCGCGAAGATCTAGGGCGCATTGGGATCGCCCGCGCTGATGGCGTGGTAGAACCCGAAGATCACGCCGGCATTCTCTGTGAGATCATGTCGGGTCTCGTGAGCCGCCGGCTGGCGGCGCCGCCCGATTCCGATCGTCTCATCTTCGACAAACACATGGCGCCCTGGATCGGACGCTTCTTTGTCGATCTGGAGAACGCCGAAGATGCGGATTTCTACAGGCAGGTCGGGACGCTCGGCCGCGTCTTCACTGGTATCGAAACGGAAGCCTTCGCGATGCCTGCTTAAGGCAGACGAGGGGCCACGAGGAAGAATTCAAGGAGAAAACGGCGATGAAACAACAGGACAAGACAAAACTAGGCCGTCGCGACTTCCTGCGCGCAATGGGCGCGGGTGCGGGAGTCGCCGTGACCGCGGCGGCGCCGCTTGCCACCGAGGCCATCGCCACCGAGACGGATGCGGAGAAGAGGAAAGCCCGATACCAGGCAAACTCCACCGACGTGCAAACCTTCTACAAAGTCAACCGCTATCCGAGCTGAGGGAGACCGAGCCGTGCTGATCAAGAGAACAGAGCGTCAGACACGTCGCAGCAATCTCGCAGCGACGGTCGGCAATCAGGCTGCTGGCGGGCTCGATCGCCGCAGCTTCCTGCGCAAGTCCGGTCTCGTGGCGAGTGGTCTTGCCACGATCGGTGCACTGCCGCTTACGACCGTGCAAAAGGCAGAGGCCGCTGGCCCCAATGCTGCCGGCGCTACGATTCGCAAAAGTATCTGCACGCATTGCTCGGTCGGCTGCACCGTGACCGCGGAAGTTTCAAACGGCGTATGGGTCGGTCAGGAACCGAGCTGGGACTCGCCGATTAACCGCGGCTCGCATTGCGCCAAGGGCGCCTCGGTGCGCGAACTGGTGTCCGGCGAGCGGCGTCTTAAGTATCCGATGAAGCTCACGAATGGGGAGTGGAAACGGGTTTCATGGGACGTTGCGGTCAATGAGATCGGCGACCAGCTGGCCGCGATCCGCCAGAAGTCCGGCGGAGATTCGGTGTACTGGCTCGGTTCGGCCAAGATGACGGACGAGGGTGCCTATCTGTTCCGCAAGCTCGGAGCGTTCTGGGGCACCAACAACACTGACCATCAGGCGCGTATCTGCCATTCGACCACCGTCACCGGCGTAGCCAATACCTGGGGCTACGGCGCGATGACCAACAGCTACACCGACATTCGTAATTCCAAGACCCAGATCATCATGGGCGGCAATCCTGCCGAGGCCCATCCGGTGTCGTTGCAGCATCTGATCGAGGGCGCTGAGCTCAAAAAAGCGAACGTCGTCGTCATTGATCCACGCCTGACGCGCACGGCCGCACATGCGACGGAATATGTCCGCATCCGGCCCGGCACCGACATTCCCGTGCTGTACGGGATCATGTGGCACATCATCAAGAATGGCTGGGAAGACAAGGAGTTCATCCGCCAGCGCGTTTATGGCTATGAGGACGCGCGGAAGGAAATGGAGAAGTGGACGCCGGAGGAAGTGGAACGGGTGTCAGGCGTTCCGGGTGAGCAACTCAAACGAGTCGCCCAGATGTTCGCGACGCAAAAGCCATCGACACTGATCTGGTGCATGGGCCAGACCCAGCACACGGTCGGCACTGCCAACGTGCGCGCCAGCTGCATGTTGCTGCTGCTCACCGGCAATGTCGGCGGTCCCGGAAAGGGTGCCAACATCTTCCGTGGCCATGACAACGTGCAGGGAGCAACCGACGTCGGTCTCGATATCGTAACACTGCCGTTCTACTACGGCCTCGCGGAAGGCGCCTGGAAGCACTGGTCGCGCGTCTGGGAGGTTGACTACAACTATCTGCTCGGACGTTTCGACGACAAGAAGATCATGGAAACGGCCGGCATCCCGCTCACCCGCTGGTTCGATGCGGCGATCCTGCCGCAGGATCAGGTCGCGCAGAAAGATATTTTGCGGGCCATGTTCGTTCAGGGCCACGCCAGCAACAGCATCACGCGCATCCCTGAGTCGTTGAAGGGGTTGAAGGCGCTGGAGTTGCTGGTCGTTGCCGACCCGCATCCGACGACCTGGGCTTCGCTCGCTGTGCAAGCGGGGCGTAAGGAGAACATGTATTTGCTGCCGATCGCGACGCAGTTCGAGTGCAAGGGTTCGCGCGTCGCATCCAACCGCGCGATGCAATGGGGCGAGCAGATCGTCAAGCCGATTTTCGAATCGAAGGACGATCTTGAGGTCATCTACCTCATAGCCAAGAAGTGCGGCTTTGCCGACCAGATGTTCAAGAACATCAAGGTCGAGAACAATCTCCCGGTGGCCGAGGATATCCTTCGGGAAATGAACCGCGGCAGCTGGTCGACCGGTTATTGCGGACAATCACCGGAGCGCATCAAGTCGCATATGGCCAACCAGGCCGATTTCGACATGCTGACCCAGCGGGCTACAAAAGGTCCAAACAAGGGCGACTACTACGGACTGCCTTGGCCATGTTGGGGCTCGCCGGAGGTCAAACATCCGGGTACGCCGCTGCTCTACAATACCAATCTCGCTGCTATGGAAGGCGGCGGTGTTTTCCGTGCCCGCTTCGGCGTCGAACGCGAGGAGAAACGGCCAGACGGCTCGACTGTGAAGGTCAGCCTGCTCGCCGACGGTTCCGCGTCCAAGGACTCCGAGATCAAGGACGGCTATCCGGAGTTCACCCTTGGTGTCCTGAAGAAGCTCGCCTGGGACAAGGATCTGACCGAGGCCGAAATGGCCGTCATCAACAAGGTCAATCCAACGACGCCGGACGCAGTGTCGTGGTCACTTGACCTCTCTGGCGGCATCCAGCGTGTTGCACTGAAGCATGGCTGCATACCTTACGGAAACGCCAAGGCGCGAATGAATGCCTTCGGTCTGCCGGACCCGATACCGGTCCATCGCGAGCCGATCTATACGCCGCGCGTTGACCTTGTCTCGCAGTATCCGACTCTGCCTGACGCGAAACAGTTCCGACTGCCGAATATCGGCTTCTCGGTTCAAAAGGCCGCGGTCGAAAAGGGAATTGCCAAGCAGTTCCCGCTTATCCTCTCGTCCGGCCGTCTGGTCGAATACGAGGGTGGCGGCGAAGAAACGCGGTCCAACAAGTGGCTGGCCGAACTGCAACAGGACATGTTCGTCGAGATCAATCCTGCCGATGCCGCCGATCGCGGCATCAGGGACGGCGGCTGGGTCTGGGTTACCGGTGCTGAAAACAGCTCCAAGGCCAAGATGAAGGCGCTGGTCACGGAGCGAGTCGGCAAGGGTGTCGCCTGGATGCCGTTCCACTTCGGCGGCTGGCTTGGCGGTGAGGATTTGCGGGCGAACTATCCGCAAGGCACCGACCCGGTCGTGCTCGGCGAAAGCGCCAACACGATCACCTCATATGGATACGATCCGGCTACTGGCATGCAGGAGCCGAAAGTCACCCTCTGTCAGATTCGAGCGGCGTAAGGAGAACGACCATGGCGCGACTGAAATTTCTCTGCGACGCCGACCGCTGCATCGAATGCAACGCTTGCGTCACCGCCTGCAAGAACGAACACGATGTCCCCTGGGGCATCAACCGACGGCGAGTCGTCACGCTAAATGACGGCAAGCCCGGAGAGCGTTCGGTCTCCATGGCCTGCATGCACTGCACCGACGCGCCCTGCGCGGCGGTTTGTCCGGTGAATTGCTTCTACACTACGGCAGATGCGGTGGTGTTGCACTCAAAGGACCTTTGCATCGGCTGCGGCTATTGCTTCTACGCGTGTCCGTTCGGCGCCCCGCAGTACCCGAAGGTCGGCAATTTCGGTTCACGCGGCAAAATGGACAAGTGCACTTTTTGCGCCGGCGGCCCGGACGCCGACGGCAGCAAGGAAGAATTCGAGAAGTATGGCAACAACCGGTTGGCCGAAGGCAAGCTGCCGCTGTGCGCCGAGATGTGCTCGACCAAGTCACTGCTCGCCGGCGACGGCGATGTCATTGCCCAAATCTACAAGGAACGGGTCTCGAAGCGCGGCTATGGCTCCGGCGCATGGGGCTGGCAGACTGCGTACAAAGAGTCGATTGCGACGTGATGCGTGCCGGGCTGTGCGGCGGACGCCGCACAGCCGGTTCATTCAGAAGAACACTCGAAGGGGGAGGAAACGCATGGCGAAACTTGTTGCGCATATGCGGGTGATCGCCGGCGCCCTGGCGCTCGCATTTATGGTCGCGATGTCGGTTCCGGTTTTGGCCCAGCAACCTGGCATGGTCAATCCGACGGCCGACGCGGTCAAAGAGCAACAGTTGCTCCAGCAGCTCAAAACGATTCAGGGCCGTGGCACCATTCCGGACGTAAGGTCCTACGTGCTCGAGCACCCGGTGGGTCGTAACTGGCAGCAATTTCACAGTGTAACGCTGCGCTGGATCGGCGGAATCGCCATCGTCGGCATGCTGGCGCTGCTCGTCGTTTTCTACCTCGCGCGCGGCATGGTGAAGCTCGAGAGCGGCCGTTCGGGACGCAAGATCGTTCGCTTCAATGGCTTCGAACGCCTCGTCCATTGGATGACGGCAACCTGCTTTATCATCCTGGCCATCACCGGCCTCAACGTCACTTTTGGCCGGCCTCTTTTCGCTTCGACCGTCGGCTCTGAGGCGTTCACCACATGGGCCGAATGGGCCAAATATGCGCACAACTATCTCAGCTTTCCCTTCACGATCGGTGTGGTGCTGATCTTCCTGATGTGGATCGGCGGGAACATCCCAAATGCCGTCGATGTCGAATGGTTCAAGCGGGGTGGTGGCATCGTCGGCCACGATCATCCGCCCGCCTATCGCTTCAACGGCGGACAGAAGGCGATTTACTGGATCGTCGTCCTGGGTGGCGGTGCGGTGGCGATCACCGGCTACATGCTGATGTTCCCGTTCTACGGCACCACGATCGACACCATGCAAAATGCCCAGATGATCCACGCAGTGGTCGCAATGCTGTTTGTCGCCGCCATGCTCGGACACATCTACATCGGTACGATCGGCATGGAAGGCGCATTCGAGGCGATGGGTGAGGGCACGGTGGACGTCAATTGGGCGAAAGAACACCACCGTCTGTGGCTGGAAGATGAGGTGGCCCGCAACCCGAAAGGCGCGCGAACCCAACCGGCCGAATAACCACGTTGAAACCTTTACGCAGGACGCCCGGCTTCAATGCCGGGCGTTTTGCTATAAGGGGGCCATGCGAATTATCGGTCTCGCCGGTTGGAGCGGCTCTGGCAAAACCACGCTGATTACCAAGCTGATTCCACGCCTGATCGCGCGCGGAGTCAAAGCGTCCACGCTCAAGCACGCCCACCACGGCTTCGATCTGGACCAGCCAGGCAAGGATTCCTTCGTCCACCGTGCGGCCGGCGCCACCGAAGTCATTATTTCATCGGCCAAACGCTGGGCTATTCTGCACGAGCTGCGCGAGGAACCGGAATGGGATCTGCGCGCGCTGGTCGCCAAGATGTCGCCGGTCGATCTTGTGCTGGTCGAGGGCTTCAAGCGTGACGCCTTTCCCAAGCTGGAAATTTATCGCGCTGCCAACGGCAAACCGCTGATTCATCCTGACGACCCGCACATCGTTGCCGTCGCCTCTGATGTCCCGTTGCTGCAGGTGAAAATTCCGGTCATCGATCTCGACGACATCGAGGCGATAGCCGATCTTTTGCTCAAATTCGCCGTGCCGGTCGGAACCATGACCCGGAGCAGTTAGGGCATGCTGATTGTATTTGGAACCGACCATTCCGTGCGGCGCGGCGAACAGGATCTCTTCTGATGGCGCAGCTTACCGACGACTGCTTTGCTTTCTCGGGTCCGCTCTTGCGGCTCGATGACATGGAGCGGCTGATTGCAGAGCGGATCGCACCGGTCGCCGAGACTGAGCGTGTGCCGCTGCATGGCGCTCGCGGTCGCGTTGTGACGGGCGATGTGAAAGCTCCAGTCGATCTGCCACCCTTCGACAATTCCGCAGTTGATGGATATGCGGTGCGATACGCGGACCTGCGTCCGGACGGCGATACGACGCTGGCGATCTCGGGCAGACTTACGGCCGGCGCGCGTGCAAATCTCGCCCTGCAATCCGGCGAGGCCATTCGCATTTTCACCGGCGCGGCGATGCCCGAGGGCGCCGACACGGTTTTCATGCAGGAAGATGTAACGGCAGAAGGCGGCCGTGTGACCGTGCCAAAAGGGCTGAAACTCGGCGCCAACCGTCGTCTTGCCGGTGAGGACGTGCCTGCTGGCGCGGTGGTGCTGCCGGCCGGCACCGTGCTGGAGGCGCAACATATCGCGCTTGCGGCTGCGCTCGGGCTGACCGCGATTTCCGTTCGGCGTCGGCTCAACGTCGCGATCTTTTCCACCGGAGATGAAATCGTGGAGCCCGGAGCAGCCCGCGGTGGTGCTGCAATTTATGATTCCAACCGCGTTCTCCTCACGGAACTGCTGGAGCGGCTCGGGATGGTTGTCACCGATCTCGGAATTCTCGCCGACGATCCGGAAAAGCTGTCACATGCCTTGCGGGAAGCAGCAACCGGGCACGATCTCATCGTCACTTCAGGGGGCGTTTCCACGGGTGAAGCCGACTATGTGCGCGATGCCGTCGAGCGGATCGGCAGCCTTGCGTTCTGGCGTGTCGCAATAAAGCCCGGACGGCCAGTCGCTATGGGCGTGATCCGAGGCGCCAAAGAGCGCAACGGTGCGGCTTTTGTCGGCCTGCCAGGGAATCCCGTCGCGGTTTTCGTTACGTTTGCACGCGTGGTGAAACCCTTGCTGCGCCGGATGTCCGGGGCGCGCCCAGACAGACCGGTGCCGCTTCCGGTGCGCGCCGCATTTGCGTACAGGAAAAAGAAAGATCGTCGTGAGTACGTGCGCGTGGCACTCAGGCGTGGCGCGGACGGCGAGATCGAGGCGGTCAAACACCCCCAGGACGGCGCAGGAATTCTTACGTCTCTGACGGAGACCGATGGGTTACTGGAGTTCGCCGAAGATGTGACAGCGATTGAACCGGGCGCGCGCGTCGGATTTCTCTCGTATGCAACGCTGATGAGTTGACGGCTGAATCTTGTGCCTATGCTCCGAGGCGGACGGAGCTCGCGCTGCTGAAAGCATCTTCAGCCGAGTCCGGCACGCTGCCGAGCACCACGCCACCGATCACCGCAATGACGACGGCCAGCACACAAGCCACGATGAAACTCTTCATGATCACTTGCTCCTCTCCAGAACCCACGATCCAACTATAGCAGATATGGACCTGGTGACGCAGTGATCAAAAATGCCATGCAAGTCCTTCAGATATGCTGCAACGCAATGCGCTCGGCCCGGGCCGCATCTTCCGGCGTATTGACGTTGAAGAACGGGTCAACCGGCTGATCGGGCCAATCAGCAACAGCGACGCCATGTCGCGCGGTCCAAACCTCGATTTTGTGCAGGTGCTCCTCGACCAGCGCTTTGCGCAAATCGTCGCGCAATGCCAGCTGCCACACACCAGCCACCGGATGACGCCATTCGCCTGAGCGCGCGCAGGCGAGCGGCACGCCAGCGCCCATGTTGCGGCGGGCTTGATGCAGGCGTTCGACGAGGTCGTCGGGCAGGAAAGGGCAATCCCCCGGGACGCTGACGATCCACTCGATGCCGCTCTTCTGCTTCGCCAGCCAGTCGAGACCGGCAAGGATCCCGGCCAGCGGGCCTGCGAAATCCGGCACGGTGTCGGCCACAACGGTCAGGCCGGTATCGGCGAAGCGCCTGGGATCGCCGTTGGCGTTGATGATGATTCCGGTGCATTGCGCGGACAGCGTCGCCAGCACACGGTCGAGGATCGATACACCGCCGATCTCGATACGCGCCTTGTCGCCGCCGCCCATTCGCCGGGCGAGTCCGCCGGCGAGCACCAGACCAAGGGTAGGAGGATAATTAGTCGTCATGCACCGCCGCTTTTCGCCGGTGTTTGGCACTTTCATCTTCGACGAAGGCGAGGTCCTGATCGAAGACGATTCTATCCTCACCGGCGAGCGCGACGAAGCGCTTGCCGCGGGCGCGTCCGATCAGGGTTAGATTTGCCTTGCGCGCCAGTTCAACGCCCCAGGCGGTGAAACCCGAACGCGAAATGAGAATTGGAATTCCCATGCGCACGGTCTTGATCACCATTTCCGACGTGAGGCGCCCTGTGGTGTAAAAGATCTTGTCGTATGCGGGCACCCGCTCCTGGAACATCCAACCGGCGATCTTGTCGACCGCATTGTGACGGCCGACGTCCTCCATATAGACCAGCGGCCGGTCTTCCTGCGCCAAAACGCAACCATGAATGGCGCCGGCTTCCAGATAGAGGGACGGCGTGGTGTTGATCTTGTTAGTCAGTGCGTAGAGCCAGGACGTACGCAAGGTCGCCTGCGGAAGCGTCACGTTTTCCAGCGCTTCCATCAGGTCGCCGAACGCCGTGCCTTGCGCACAACCGGATGTCTGCACCTTCTTCTTCAGCTTCTTCTCATAGTTGGTCTTGCGGTTTGTGCGCACCACGACGACTGAGAGCTCTTCGTCATAGTCGACGTCAGTGACGACGTCATCCGGAAGCAACATATGCTGGTTGAGCAGGTATCCGATGGCCAGATACTCCGGATAGTCAGCGATGGTCATGGCGGTGACTATTTCCTGGCTATTGAGGAAGATCGTCAGCGCGCGCTCGACGGTAACCGATGTCTCGATGCGCGCTCCGGTTTGATCGACGCCGGTGACGCGCTCGGTCAGCCGTGTATCGAGCGGATTGGGGCGGATGATGTAGCTGTCTCGGTCTTTGCTCATTGTTCAACTATAGCAGACTTTTTGGCACAGCATGAAAACTGCCCAACTTAGGTGGGCAGCGGTGCTCATTTTGTCCATCCCCGTGCGCTGAAATTGCGAAGAACGTTTCCAAGTGGCGTATCGTAGACATAGACTACGGCCAACGACAAAACGCTCCGGGGAGATGCCGACCATGCTTCGCGCTACCAAAGATGTGATGTTGCCGACCACGATCACAGGCTCACTGCCGCGGCCGAGTTGGTACACCCAGAATCTCGGCGCCCGCAGCTTTCTTGACGCAATGGTCAACAATCAATTCCGCGAGCAATATGTCGATGCGGTCTCGATCTATCTGCACGAGCAGGAAATAGCCGGGCTCGATATTGTCACTGACGGCGATGCACATTTCGACTCCGACGTTGGCGGCCAGAGCTGGACCAACTATCCGCCGCGACACATGGGGGGATTCGATCGCAACCCGCAGCCAATACCGGCCGGGCAGGGTGGCCTCGGCTTCCCGCCTGGCCATATCCTGCACGACTATCTCGAATCGCGCGTGATGCCCAGCATCGTTGGACCGGTCACGCGGGGCGATTTGCAATATGCCGCCATGTTTAAAGTGGCGCAGCGCATGACCAGGAAGCCGGTCAAGTTCGGCACCATTGGCCCCGAGCTGGTTGCGTTTGCGGTGCAGGACAGACACTACAAATCGCTGAAGGATCGTATCCTTGCTGTCACGGACGCCCTGAACGCGGAGCTGCACGATCTCGCCGATGCAGGCTGCCCGGTGATTCAGTTCGAGGAGCCGCAAATCCATCTGCTGGCGGTGCGCAACATTGTTAACGATGTGATCAATCCAGCGTTCAGCGTCGAGGTGTTCAATCGCACTGTCAAAGGCCTGCGCGCGAAAACCGAAGTATGGTGCCACACTTGTTGGGGCAATCCTTCGCAGCAGCGCATGTTTAAAGATGTGCAAAGTTACAAAAACGCGCTGGAAATGCTGAACAAGGTCGACGCCGACGTCATCACCTTTGAGTCGGCCAGCGCCGGCGGCATGGATCTCGAAGCTTTTGGCAAGATCATCACCGACAAGAAAATCTGCATTGGCGTGATCGACCACCATTCGCTGCAGGTCGAGCGTCCCGAGGAGATCGCCGAGCACATCCGCCGTGCGCTCAAACACATTCCAGCCGAGCGTCTGGTGCTCTCATCCGACTGCGGGATGGGTCGCGAGGGCATGAGCCGGCGCCACGCCTACTACAAGATCGTTTCGCTGGTGCTCGGCACCAACATGGTTCGGAAGGAACTCGGCTTGCCAGAGGCCGAGTGTCTCGCAGCCGATGGCCGCTATTCTCTGGTTGTATCAGCGAAATAGGGCATCGGAATTTGTCTTAGCAATGCTAGCTTCGGCTGAGCACCAAAGGAGTGACATGGCAAGTGGTGGCATGGCAAATGCCCTGGAAACCAGGACGCCGCTTCGAGTTGCGATCGTGGAAGACGATCTTACAGCACGAAACATGCTGGTTGCGACCTTGCAAGCCGACGCGGACTACACGGTCGTAGCGGAGTTTGCCGAGGGTCGCGCCGCCGTTTCTGCAATTCCTCATCTTGCGCCCGACATGGTCCTTGTCGATCTGGGCTTGCCCGATATTTCGGGAATCGATGTCATCCGGCAATTGAAAACCACGCATCCCGGATGCGATGTGCTGGTCGTCACGACATTCGGCGATGAAAGAACGATCACATCCGCGCTGGAGGCCGGAGCTGACGGTTACCTGTTGAAGGGAACCCCTCAGGAGGAAATGCGTCGCGATATCCATTCTCTGAGGGCAGGCGGCTCACCGCTCTCGCCCATGGTCGCGCGGCAGCTCCTTAACAGGCTGCAAGCCAAACCAGCCGATGATAAGGCGGTTGATGCCGACAACGGCAGGCTGACGCGGCGCGAACACGAGATCCTCGTGATGATCACGAAGGGCTTTTCCTACGCGGAAACATCGCAGATCTGCGGCATTGCATCCGCGACGGTTCACAGTCACCTCAAAAGCATCTATCGCAAGCTCGAAGTGCATTCCAAAACCGAGGCCGTCTATGAAGCGCGGCGCCGCAGTCTGATTTAGGCCGCATTTTCGCGCGCGGGAGTCGAGTAGGTTTCAGTCTTCGGCACACTCAGCTTGACGCGAACGATCGTTCCTTTTTCCGGCACAGATTCGATAGCAAGCTCACCGCCAGTTGAGATCATGCCTATGCGCCTGCGCATGTTGGATATTCCGCGCCCGGTCCTGGCGATGTCGGTGACATTGAATCCGTGGCCATCGTCCTGAACGGCGATCATCACGGCGCAATTGTCTTCATCGTATCTTGCCATCAGAGTCGCTGATTTTGCGCCGGAATGATGCATGACGTTGCTGAGCGCCTCCATCAGTATGAGCTTGATTGAAAGTGTATCGCGAGCCGTCAGTTTCGATATCTTCGGGAGATCCTCCGCGCGCCAACGCAGCTCGATCCCCGCCAATTCAATGCCTCGTCCCATGCGATGCCGAACGTTGCTCAGGACGAGATTGAGGTCACCCTCGACAGGCTCGGAGCTGTCGACGAGAAATCGCAATTCCATGAGAATTTCGCCGATGCGGCGTTTGACATCGGCCAGGCTGAAATTGTCGGACGTAAAATGGGCAAGCAGTGCTGCAAGGCTGGCGCCGATGCTGTCGTGCATATCGGCCGAAAGGTTTTGACGCTCCGCGATAGCAGATTTCACGACTTCAATCTGGGTTCGCTGGCGGATCTTCTCCAAGCTTCGAATAAAGATGGCTGTCGCCACCATTGCCGCAGTCAGGACGATCCAGCAAAGCGCAAGCGCGTAGAAAAAGCCGATGTATTGCGAGCGAAGATAGGCCTCGTCGTAGCCGACCGTTACATAGAAAGGGATAGAGTCAGAAGCCAGGAAGGTTCCGATTCTGATGACATCGTCGAGGCCGCCACGTCCAAAGAACCTGCCGCTTTTTTCGCCTGCCATTACCCTGTCGTAGGCCACGGCCATTTTGGAAACGGAAGCGCCGTAGCCGATCGAACCGCTGAGTGAGCGAATCCTGACCACTCCGTCCTTTCCTGCCAGGGCCGCAAGGCCGCGGTCGCTGATTTTGAGTTTCTCATACAGATCTATGAAATGTGACAGGCGATACGACGCGACGACGACTCCCTGAAAGGTACCGGCCTTGTTCCGCAAAGGGCGCGAAAACTGGATGGACCATTCCTTCGTCAGCCCGCCTTGTGTGGGCACGCTAATGAATAATCTCGACACGTCCGGGTTATCTGCATGGACCCGAAATATCATGCGCTCCTTCAGCGACAGGCTTGGGGCGGGATCTACGATCGCGCTGGCGATCAATATGCCGTTCCGGTCGATGATGCCGGGTCCAATGATTGATGCTTGCGCCGTATAATAGGTCAGCAACCGGTGCAGCTCTGTCGCGTTGGCGGGCGATATATCGAGGTCGCTGGTCAATGCGGCAATCTGTGTGAGGATCGCGTCGACTCGCTGCGTGTCTCCTTCGAAGCCCGCGAGCAACATTTGCGCGATGTTTTCTGTCTGCCGGTAGAAGACCCATTCTGTGTTGCGTTTGAACTGCGCACCGGCCAGCACACACAGCATGAGCACGAACGCGGAAAATCCCGCACAGACAAGAAATAACGGAAACCGCGAAAAGCGGCTGAGCAGATATCCCAGGTTGCCCATTCTGGTCACGATTGTCGCCAAGACGACCTCATTTCCCTGACCGCAACGTCGCGTGCCTCCGAACGAGATGGGCGACAGCAGTCATATCCGCCCCCGGCGCCGGCTATGGGCATCCCCAGAATTGGGGATAGCCCGTAATCTCAATCATTTTATGCCCATTTCGGGCAATTGGCCGAAGGCAGCACACGGGAGAACATCAGCCGGCAATTTCAGGTTGTGCCCAAGATCACGAGTTCAGCGTCCGGCTCGCCCGGCCCTCCCGACAGTTGAGCTGGGTGGAGGCGCGCCGAAACGTCGTCGCGTCCGATGCCCCGGCATCTCGTTGGCCCTCATGTCCGTCGGAATGCCGGGGCATGACTTTCAACGAGGCTGAAAAGGCGGGTCTTCAGCGTTAACAAAATCTGAAGTGACTACCCGGGGATTCACGGTTCGACTTGGGACGGTTTAAATCGATTTTGATTTAATGTGGTTTCTGGGGGAGGGGCAGGCCAGAGGCTTGCCGATGCGAATACGTCTAATTGCGATTACCCTTGCTGCTTGTGCGGCTTGTGTACTCGACTTTCCGCAGTCGTCCGCGCCTGCCGAACCGCAGCATGCGCAAGCAATCGATTTTGACGCGTTGCGTGCGCAGGCCGCGGACGCTCTTAACGCGCTGCAGCAGGCGCGCGAAGGCCGTGTCGCTTCGGTCGCCCGCGCGGAATTCTGATCCAACGCCAGGTCGCGGGCCTCCACCTCAGCCTGGCAGAAACGCGACCGCGCCGCTGGCACGATCAGTGAGGCGCTCGACTGTCGTGCGGTAGAGTGCTTCCAGCTGCTCCCGATTCAAGACGGTCGCAACCGGCCCATCGGCGATGCGATTCCCCTCACGCAACAAATAGGCGCGGTCGGCCGCGCGCAACGCGTGGTTTGGATCATGGGTGGTGAACAGAACTCCGTGCCCTGATTTTGCCAAGGCACGGATCTCTCTCATAACTTTGCCTTGATTGCCGAAATCAAGGCTGGCGGTTGGCTCATCAAGTACGATGAATTGCGGCTCCTGTGCCAGCGCGCGTGCCAGCAGGACCAGTTGCCGTTCGCCGCCGGAGATCATGGTGTAGGGACGGCTGGCGAGAGCCGCGATGCCGAAGCGCTCAAGCGCGGCCTGCGCCACAGCGCGGTCTTGCCCGCTCGGTCGACTGAACAGGCTGCCATGTGCAGTGCGGCCCATCAGCACGACCGTTTCCACCGTGAACGCAAAAGTGCTGATGTGCACCTGTGGCACGTAGGCGACGACACGCGCGCGTTCGCGAATCGAATAATTGTCGAGCGGCTTTCCACCGAGCCGCACCTCGCCGGCCTTCGGCTTAAGCAGCCCAAGCAGAGTTTTGAGCAACGTCGTCTTGCCGCCGCCGTTCGGTCCGAGCAGCGCCAGCACCTCGCCGGTCGAGAGCGCGACGTCGAGGCCGCGTCCAACCGTACGATCCGGATATCCGATGGTGAGGTCGCGGCCTTCTATATTCACGACCAGGTCCTCTGCATGCTCGCCAGCAGCCAGATGAAGAAGGGGGTACCGACTACCGCGGTCAGAATTCCAAGCGGGATTTCCACCTCCGCCGCCGTGCGGGCGAGCGTGTCGATGACGAGCAAATAGCCGCCACCAAGAATTGCCGCTGTCGGCAACAGCCGGGCGAAATCAGGGCCAACCAGCGAGCGTGCAAGATGAGGGACCACGAGGCCGACCCAGCCGATGATACCGGCGGTGGCGACGCTGGCCGAGGTGGTGAGTGTTGCGGCGGCCACGATGGCAACGCGCAGCGGTCCTGTCGGCACACCAAGCGAACGCGCCTCCTCCTCGGGCAGCGACATGACATTCATCCGCCAGCGCAGGGCGATCAACACGGCGGTGCCAAACGCGACGGGCCCGAACAGTGGTAGCAGGTCGGACACGTTCGCTGCAGCCAGACTGCCGAGCAGCCAAAACGTCATGGCTGGTAACTGGTTGTAGGGATCGGCGAGATATTTCACCAAGCCGACACCGGCGCCGAGCAACGCGCCCACAACCACGCCGGTCAAAACGAGGACGAGGATCGGATCACGTGCGCGTACTGCTGAACCGATCACGTACACGGCGGCAACTGCGACCAGGCCACCAACGAAAGCGAAAGCCTGGATCGCCAGCACGCCGAGCGAGAAGAATATGCCGGTCACCGCGCCAAGCGCCGCCCCCGAAGAGGCACCGAGAATGTCGGGCGACACCAGTGGGTTTCGAAAAAGCCCCTGGAATGCGGTACCCGCAACCGCCAGCGCCGCGCCGACCAATGCCGCCGCCAGGACACGGGGCCCTCGCACCTGCAGGACCACGCTCTGGACGGCCGTTGGGACGTCGGCAGTTTGGCCGGTCACTTTCGCCAGCAACACGGTGAGAAGATCGCCCAGCGACACCGGGTAGCGGCCGACAGTAAAGGCGAGAAGCAGGCCCGCGATCAGCACGGCGGTGGCGATCGCGAGACCGGGCAGGGCAGAGCGGGTCACTAATCTCTCCCCGCCAGAACGTGGTCGATCTGCGCGTCGCTTGGCGTACGATGATAGTACATGGTGTAGAAATCGCGGGTCAGAGCGCGGATGTCTTCGGGAAATTTGTCCGGGTACAGGATTTTGGCCAGCCACCAAAGGCCGATCAACCGGTTTACCGATGGTGGAAAATCAACCCAGCCGAACGGCATTTTCGGCGACAGATGTACGCGGCCGTCACGAACGGCTTTCACCGCGCTCCATGCCGGATCGCCACGCACGCTCGCGGCGAATTCCTGGTCGATGGTGACGATCACGTCAGGATTCCACAGCAGAACCTGCTCGATCGAGACGTTGGCGAGCCCGCCCTGATTGCCGCCGGCAACATTCCGCGCCAGCATTTCAATCGTCTCCACATTGATCGAGCCGCCAAGCCCGGTCGCCAGTCCGCGGGGTCCGCGTGCGTAGTAGACGCGAGGGCGAGCCGAAGCTTCGATTGCCGCGATCCGGCCGGTGGTGGTCTTGATCGCGTCGTCGGCGTAGCGCGCAAGCTTTTCGGAGTCATTCTGCCGGCCGGTAAGTTCGCCCAGCTTCCGGTAGGTCGCGGCGATCGCATCGAAACGGCCGTCGAGCAGCGCATAGGGAATACCGGTTTGCTGCTGTACCCGTTCGGCAAGAGACACGAATGTGGCGCTGGTTGAACCCACGTCGAGAATAAGATCGGGCTTGAGCGCGATCACACTTTCGAGATTGGCAGTGTTGCCCCGCCCGGTGATGCGGCCGACTTCAGGCCGGGCGCAAACATCCGGCAGCATGTAGGCACATTCCTCCGGGCGGTTGGCACGTGGCCAGCCGAGCAACAAATCCGGCGCGAGCGTGTAGAGCAGAATTGCAGCCGGCGGGCCGGCGGGAAACACGCGCGTGACTTTCCGGGGTATTGGCAATCCGCGGCCGGCCGCATCGGTCACTGTCGCCGCACGCGCCACGCGCGGCAAAAGCACTGCCGCGCCGCCGCTCACGACAAAGGCTCTGCGATTGATAGGCATGCTCATCCTTGTCATGACCGGGGCAAGGCCGGACATGGCACCCTCAGTCTCTGGCGTGCCCTAGTCCACCCCCACCATCACGCTGGTGGCCTTGATGATGGCGTAAGCGGCCTTGCCCTTTTCGAGCTTCAGCTCGTCCGCCGACTCATTGGTAATCGAAGCAGTAATTGTTTGCCCGCCGATATCGATGCGGACATGGGCGGTTGTTGCTCCCTTCTTGACCTCGACAATCGTGCCTTTGAGCTGATTGCGTGCGCTGAGTTTCATGCGATGCACTCCTTGTTAAATTCATTTTTCTGCTGTGAAGCCGTGGCTCGTCAAAATCTGTTGTCCCGATGACGACATGATGAATTCCACGAATTGCTGCGCCGAGGATGAAGCCTCTGCAATCACGGTCAACCCGTAGTCGGCGCCGACAGCGAGATTGTCCGGTAGCGGCACGATCTGTTGTCCGGAACCTTCTTTCTGGGCCGTCTGCGCATTGGTGCAATACGTCAGGAAGATATCGGCGCGGCCTTCGGCCACATGCCAGCCATAGACGGTGCGGCCGGGCGGCGGCGACTCGCTGGCTGCGCCGCCGGTGAGCTGTAGCGCTTTCTTCTCAAGTATGGCTTGTGCGCCAGGCCTGATGGTCTCGGCTTTCCGGAAAACTTCAAAAGCATAGTCGCCGGATGGATCGGCCTTCGGTGTCGAGGTGCCCACCTTCACGTTTGGATCGAGCATGCGCTCGAGCAGGTTGACACTGTCGACCGTCAACCCCGGCCGTACCAGCGCGCACAGTTTGTTGCGCGCGAAACGGAGCACCGGGCCGCCCTTCTTTTCGTCATGCAAAGTTTGCGGATGCTCCATGTTTGCGGATGCAAACACATCCGCCTTCGCGCCTGCGGAAATCTCGGTCTTCAGGAGGCCGGAAGGTCCGTATTTGGCCTCGACT